>JACKAC010000002.1:900000-1016703 GCA_020635255.1 Ignavibacteriales bacterium | reverse complement strand
GATACCGATCACTAAAAGAATTGCTGCGAGTGTGAAATTTCTTACCTTTGTTGCTACTTTTGTTGTGTTTGTCATTTTTTGTTTTCCTTTTTGTTTTTGTTTTTTGTTTTAAAATGTTTTTTAATTTTATTAGAACCTTTTGATACAAATTTATATCGAAATGCTCCCCTGTCAAAAGAAAGATTTTTTAATTGTCTCGTGGCATTTTTAAAATGCGATTTTTTTAAAATGCTGTTTTTTCAGGTTCAATATTCCGAAGAAAAGTTCAATTGTCTCGAAAATAAAAATGAAATCACTGCATTTTTATCTGTTGTGAGATACAATTCTTATCTGAGAGGGGGAATTTTTAGCTCTGAGAGGGTATCACCTGCCTAATTTAAGCCGGATCGATATGCGGAAATCCTGGTTATCGCCAAAAACTTTTTGATCTGCGTCATACTTGTTATATTTTGCTGTAGAATACCACAAATAGTGGAAAAGCACCTGAGACAATTACTGCTAAACGGTACACTATTAGAGAGAAAGTGCGTTTTTAGCAAAAAATCGTGCTTTCATGCGATATCTACATATAGAGGACTGGAACATTGTAAGAAAGTTTCTTTGTCCCCGAGGGTAAAAAGCTATAAATTCACATGAAAATTAAGAAAGGGAGGGTAAAATGATAATTTTTCAGGAGAAACAAACGGGCTTAATTACACAATAATCAATAGTTAAAGCAGTCAACTGCAACATCTAATTGAATTTTGGTCACTTTCAGTGGGCGGCGGCAATGCCGCCCTATTTATTAGCCGGATTCAATATCCCTTCGAATTTGGAAAGTAACCAGTCTTTGTCTGAGATGGCGCTCTCCGCCTTTAGCTTTTTAAAATTCATTCCTATCTCTTCTATATCCTTCTTATCCGAATATCTTAATAATAGCTTAAAATATTTGATAAAGTTTTCTCCGCGCGCCTTTACGCTTGGAGAAAGCTCCTTTGTATTATAGTAATACTTTTGCGTCGTATCGAGAAAGTACCTCGCCTCCTCATAAAGCCCCAGCTCAAAGAATAACATAAAGTTCAGCTGTCTTATTCCGAATTTTAAGAATGGGGTGTCATGCTTGACCTTGATCAGATGCTCCAGGCTTTTTTCGAAGTTCTTTCTCTTAAATTCCAGGAGCGCTAACGAAAAGAACTTCATTGTGCTTCTTTGATTAGGCTCCAGCATTGGCGTGTACTTACCGATAAAATCCTCAGCCCAGTCATATTCACTCACATTCAGTGCGCTGTGAAGCATGTACCTGTAGTTCTCATTTGGAATAAATTTCTGATGATCGGGCACTATTGCGTCCAGTTTCAGCTGGAGCTTTACCATCTCGAATATCTCCTTTCTTGTACTTTCCCTTGTTTGATCATCTTTGGGTGCGTTCAGACGTCCCAGGTTGATGCTGTTAAAATCTCTGAAGTACATTAGATTCGTATTACGGCTGTAGCGCGGTATGTTCTTCAAAAATAATTCCTTCCCGGTCTGATAACTTTTTGTGTCATTTAGATCAAAAAGGGATTTGTAAATATGATAGTCAGGTATCAGGATATTTAGCTTTTCGTCGTTTTGCACAGCTTCTGAACTCATAAATTCCTCCAGGTCGAATGACTTTTTCATCTCGGATAATATTGGAGGATTAAAAGCCTGCACAAACGATCTCTTCGCTATTGTTTCGATATTGTAAGCCTTAAATAAAAAGAATAAGAACATTCCTACGGCGTTGCTTATATGCTCTTCTGCCATTGAAAACGCCTTGGCATAATCATTCTTATATGCGTAATAATAGTTTGATACCTCGAGTGAATAATGAAGACGGTTCACATAAAAGAATTCCATCTCGAATTTTTCAGTTGTGATATCCTTATCCAGTGAATTGGCGAGCCCGTTATAAGGTGAGTCGAGTCCCCTTTTACGGAACTGTTCGAGAAGCATAAACTTTCTCTCGATAGTTTTTCCTCTCAGCTCCACGATAATGAGGTACTCTTCCGCCATCTTAAATAAGAAGGAGCTCAGCTTCCTTATGCGTGATTCATCGAATTTTTCGTCTGGATATAATACCCGGAAGGTCTCTTCGGACGTGAGGTTAGGATCGTCGAAATCTGGATAAAAATCTTTGAGTGTTTCAAAGAAAGGCCTTAGGTTTCTATCACCCGCGTGAAAAGGCGAGCTAAGAAACTTATCGAACTCCTTAAATTCGACCGGACTAAATGTTTTAAATAAAGAAATCAGTTTGGTGTTCTGCATAAAAAAGGTTAGCTTCTCCAAATAACCCTTTTACTACTGATCACCCCGTACTTTGATGTAAGATACAAAATTTACAAAATAAAACACATACCAACTTAAAGAAGCGAACACTTCTTCAAAAGTAAAAGTTTCTGAGTTCACCACTTAAATAAAAATAATTTTCCATTTTTTGCGTGAAGTATCATAAAAAATTTTTATGTTTTTTACATAATAAATTTTACAACCCTTATTAGGTGCAGTATATTTTTTTATTCATATTTTTTTACACATTATATAATTCTAAAAATAATATCTTGTGTAACATAAAAAATCTCACTCGATAATTCTTTCCGTCAGCTCTTACAGACCCTAAAAATTTTTTGCATCAGAGTCATAAAATTTCCAGCAATCCGGCTATAGTTTTTTTTCTATATTTTTTAATGGAGTTTGACTTTCATATTGATACTTTTTTGCTAATATTTTCAAAGCATTTTTGCTCTTAAGGGTCTCTACTGCCATCAACCGGTACACATTTCGTAACATTGCTTACAAAATATGCGTTTTTCTAGAAAAAATACACATTTTTCAACCAAAATTCTTTAATGATTTCATAATCTTCATGTACAAAAAAGAAATCTTTCTTTGTTTGAGGTATCGATATTCTTTAATTTATATTTAAATCAACAGGGGGACAATTTAATAACTTAATCTGGCAAAAAATTGAACCTTCAACACCTAGTCAAGCGTCTCGAAAAAAAGAGTGCTAAGGTGAAGAAGATACTCGAAGAAGTTGATCAACGGGGGGACGATCTTACGGATGTTGAAAAAGCCTCATTAATTAGGCTTATTCAGGTTGGTGGGTATCTTAAGCTGTTTATTGGTAAAGCACAACGGGGAGATAACATTTCTGAAGAAGATTTGACCAAAGTATTAAAATACGAGTCGAATCACAATGACCTTGTGAAAGAATTATCTCGCTAAACCTTAAAAACTGAAATTTATATTATTTGAAGGGCTTTCTTTTGAAAAATCAAAAGAGAGGTCGTGGGATACTTATGCCCGGACCGGTAATTTCTACCGCGTAATGCTGTATATTACCGTCTGGAGGCTGTGGAATTCCTGTATATACTCTTACTACACCCATTCTTATGGTGTTTATCTTCTAATAGTCTTAAACCAGTACTAATTTCTTTGTAGAGATCACTTCATCGTTTGCTGTCAGCGAATAAAAATACGTTCCCGTATCCAGACCGCTCCTGTCCACGTTACACTCAAATGTCCCTGAATTCATCATCTCGTCGAAATATGGGGCTTCTACGACGTTTCCCATTGAATCGAATACCGTTACCGTTACCCTGCTCCTGTAAGGAAGCGCGAACTCTATCTTTATAGCTGAATCATTCATCTTCGGAAAACAATCACTTAATGAGAATGTTACCGGGGTTGTTGTAGTTTTCTCGGCTTTTTTAGCGGTTTTTAAGGTTTCGATCATGCTGTTTATCTCAGCATACTCATTAAGTAAGGTGTTTAGCGTGTTTTTCTGTAAAGTTTCCATTGTTTTTAGGTTTTTTTGTTTTTTATTATGTTTTTTATTTTTTTGACTCTTCTTGTCTCATTCTAAATAAACATAACCCAATTAGACCGCCAAACCAAAGAAAGATTCCCGGAATGTCTCGAACGGGAAGGAGGTCTATATACCTAAGTACCTGTTAATAAACCGGATAAAATATTCGATTGTCTCGAAAGGGAAATTTTGAATAAAAAATGAAGGATTTCGGAAGGTGTGCTGATAAGTGAGCAGATGATCATCCTATAATTCAGAAATCTGTAAAAACGTAATTTTTAGCCTCTTTTAGGCACAAATTTTTTAAAAAAATTTCACTTTATTCGTCAACAACAACGTTTTCAAAAATAGTTATATAAAGAAGTATAGAGGTTCTTTGTGAGGTATATGTGCGTATATGAGGTCGCGGACCCGGTAAACAGGTAATAATTGTCCGGCGAAATATTTTCGCGTAGATTGTCTACTTTTTGTAGTACAGCCTTATATTATATAGTAAATAACCGTTCTTTAACATCAATAGCGCTTCGGCGCGGTTTACTTGCTCATTTATACTGCGAGAAGACATGAAAGACCTGAAAGAAAAACTCGAATTAATAGCCATGTGTTTGAAAATTTCCTACTGGATAATTGTCATAATCAAGGCTCTGGTTTCAAAGGTGTAATAAGTGCAAAGCCTGGCGAATGCCGGGCCGGTTTCTTCTCATTAAAATAAAAAAAGCCTGCATTTCTGCAGGCTTTTTGCTTTTACAGCTAATTGCTTAGATCTTCTTTATTCTTTAACCACTTTCAGTTTATTCTTGTGCTCTTCCACTTCCTGTTTGGCTTTCGACTTCTCGTCCTTAGATATCTCCTGGCTCTTCAAAAGCTCCTCTGCCCTTGCCAGAGCCGCTTTCACCTTATCCGCGTCTATCTCCTCCTGGCTCTCTATAGACTCAGCCAGTATGGTTGCCTTGTTCTTGCTCACCTCAAATATTCCCCCGCTGATAGCGAATATCTGCTCACCGCCGTCCGTGCCCTGTATCTTCACCTTCCCTATTCCGAGAGTCGTCACGAATGGAGCGTGGTTCGATAGTACCTGGAACCCGCCCTCTATGCCCGGCGCGGATACTGACTTCACTTCCCCGCTGAACACCTTCCTGTCCGGACTTACTATTTCTAGATTTATGTTCGTTGTTTCCAAATCTTATGCGTTCATTTTTTTAGCGTTCTCTATTACTTCGTCTATTGTTCCCATCAGGTAGAATGCGTTCTCTGGCAGATCATCCACTTCACCGTCCAATATAGCCTTAAAGCCTGCGATCGAATCCTCCAGCTTTACATATCTTCCCGGTCTGTTAGTGAACTGCTCCGCCACGAAGAACGGCTGTGAAAGGAATTTCTGTATCTTTCTTGCTCTCGCTACAACAAGCTTATCCTCGTCCGATAGCTCATCTATACCCAGAATGTTGATTATATCCTGAAGGTCTTTGTAATTCTGAAGCAGTCTCTTTACTCCCTGCGCAACTTCGTAGTGATGCTCACCAAGAACTATCGGGTCCAGGATCCTCGATGTTGATGTCAGCGGATCCACAGCCGGGTAAATTCCCAGCTCGGAGATCTTTCTCGAAAGCTCTGTAGTCGCGTCAAGGTGAGAGAATGTAGTCGCCGGTGCCGGATCTGTATAGTCATCAGCAGGTACATATACCGCCTGAATAGAAGTAATAGAACCTTTCTTTGTCGAAGTGATCCTTTCCTGTAGGGTACCCATCTCAGATGCAAGTGTCGGCTGGTAACCTACCGCCGATGGCATACGTCCGAGAAGCGCCGATACCTCTGATCCTGCCTGTGTAAACCTGAACATATTATCGATGAATAACAGCACGTCTCTGCCCTCTTCATCCCTGAAATATTCTGCTACGGTCAGTCCCGTTAGCGCAACTCTCTGTCTTGCTCCCGGAGGCTCGTTCATCTGTCCGAATACCAGTGATGTCTTGCTCAATACGCCCGACTCGGTCATTTCCAGGTAAAGGTCGTTACCTTCACGTGTTCTTTCACCTACTCCAGCAAATACTGAGTAACCGCCGTGCTCTTTCGCGATATTGTGTATCAATTCCTGTATGAGAACCGTCTTTCCTACACCTGCACCTCCGAATAGACCGGTCTTTCCGCCCTTTGTATACGGTTCGAGCAGGTCGATAACCTTGATCCCTGTTTCAAACATCTCCTGCTTTGTCGAGAGATCCTCGAATTTCGGGGCTGGTCTGTGTATCGGTAATCTCATCTTTGTACCAATCGGTCCCTTACCGTCGATTTCCTGTCCTGTTACATTCAAAAGTCTTCCCAGCACTTCAGGTCCTACAGGTACTGATATCGGCTCGCCCATGTCAACACCTTCCATTCCTCTTACAAGTCCGTCTGTACTATCCATCGCTACCGCTCTTACCCTGTTCTCACCGAGGTGTTGCTGTACTTCCACTATCAATGTATCTTCTACATCCTCTATGGTTTTCCTCTTTATATGTATTGCATTATTTATAGCAGGAAGTGTACCACCTGCAAAATCCATATCCACAACAGGTCCTATGACCTGAACAATTCTGCCTATGTTTTGTCCGTTACTTGACATTAATTACGGGTTTAAAATTTTTTAAATAAACCCAAATATAGCCATTTTCGATTTCAATTCAAATGCAGAAAACCATCTAAATCAGACAAATTTTGATGATAATTAAGAATAACTACCTGCATTGTCCGTGAGGAAACTCGTTGCAATCATATCGGGGTAAAGCAGTGGGGCGGTCCAAAAGATCGGCTGGTTCGATACTTCGTGATTCTACATTAAAAGCAAATTTACAGCCATTTTGTATGAGTATTTTTTCGGATTGTTCGTTAAAGGAATGAAAACCTCCATATGGGTAGCAGAATGTTCTTATTTGCAAGCCTCCTGTTGCCCCATCCAAAAATCCAAATGAATCAGCTACTTCATTCCTTTGCTCATCATCGCTTAGCTTGCTCATAACAGGGTGGTTCACCGTATGGCTTCCTACGATCATTCCCTCATCATGCATTTTTTTTATCTCCTCCTGTGAAACGTAAAAATCTTTTATCAATTCGTCCTCATTAAGAAATTCTTTCATCAATTCTATAACGACCGGTCCCTGGAATTCATATCCTATATAATAGTTCAGGATTCTTTTTACCATTTTTGTATATGCGTCGTTATCCTGTTTATCGTAAGTATTTGTCGTGAATTCTTTTATGTCCTTGTGTGTGAGCATGTCATCTTCTAACTTGCCAGTCAGCGCATCGAAGATCCTTTTACCCCCATAAGTACCCAGCAAAAGATGGATCCGGTGAACGTTCAAAATACTTTTATTAACAAATGGTCCCGTTGGAATATAAAATACTCCCCATAATCCTCTCTCTCTAAGGATAGGCAGGACATACTCAAAATGATCCTTAAACCCATCATCGAATGTCAATACCACTCCGTTGTAGGTTTCTCCTGTCTCAAATGCTCTTATAAAATCATCCCGCGATACAAATCCCTCTTCCTTCTCAAAAAAATCCAGCTGTTGCTTAAAATCATCCACGTTAAGGAATTTAAAGTAAGGTAGTTCCTCGCTTGGCTCCCTGACGTAATGATACATGATCGATTTCATAGAGGAATTATTTAAAAAGGTCGTTTATAACTATCGGATTCTCCATGCATTTTTTATCCTTTACATTAAGGTACTCGTCTATCATTCCATTGGTGAGATTTTCATATGCGGTGACAATAGACTCTTCCGTAAAATCTTTCTTTTTATAATATCTTTCGTTCGCGGGTATTTCAGGCTGTTTCATCCCAGTAATATTGTCAAATCCGGCTATGATGGAGGCATAAACTTTAGTCATGTCTTTTATAAGCCTGTTGCCGATCTGGTGTATCGAATCCCCGCTCACGATCACAGGTCTAATCTGGTGAATTATCTCTCCCGTATCTACACCTTTATCCATGTACATAAATGTAGCCCCGACAAATTCAAGCTCGTTATTTACAAAAGGCCAGAAATTCGTTCCGCTCCCCCTGTAATACGGGGAAAGTCCGAGGTGAACATTTAAGATTTTATGAGGGAATTTTTCCAATAGAGGATCCTTTATAATCGAGCATCCATAGGCTATTACCAGATCGGGAGATAATTCTGCTATTTCGTTTACTCTCTCATCTGAGTTGATCTCGCCTTTGACAATAAACTCAGGGTTTGAGTTGTCCTCCGTCGTATTAACATATAATTCAAAGAAATCCCTTTCTACCTGGTCTCTCGCATTCAAATGTCTCTGTCTTAGCTCATTATTTTCCTGTGCGCCTACAACAGCCTGAATACTCTTCTCTTTTCCTTCGCAGAAAGTTTTTAAAACGTCTAAACAATTGCTTAGACCAAGGTACTTTCTGAAAAACGAATGCCTGAGCTCACTGCCAGTCAGGATAACTATTCTTTTGTTCATCGGTTTCATGTAAATAAATATTGGAATTTATCTTACTAAAAAAAACTCAGTTCCTCACTTTTTCATGCTTGAACATTTTTATCAAGCCTTCTTCGTTCAAATGATTGGGATCGTAAAAATCTTTTGCTTCCACACCAAGTTTTTCGGGATTATAGGAACCTATCACTATAACGTTGTCCTTGTGAATGGATTTATAGTAATTTTCCGCCTGGTCTATAATAGGTATTTTTGTTATCAATTCATTATACACAGCCGGATGATAAGGTAGTAATACAAGCTCTATGACATGGTCTTTTGAGATCTTGTTCAGAATATTCTCGAATCTCGCTTTATAATCGTCATCAATTTCATAATAATCTTTGAAAGGCCATATTAATGCCTGTTCCACGTGATGTTCTACGTCCGGTACCTGGTTCCTGTATTTAATATCATACCTTATTGTGCCGTCCGGGTAAACTACGAAGTCCTTATCGTTACCATCCCAGGGTTCGTATTTATTTGGATTCATATTATCCCAAAAATATTCCCACGAAAAAGCCTTCTTTATAGAATCCAAACCCGCTTTCTTGTCATATAAATAATACCTGTGGTCGCCGTTGTTCCTGTTAAAGAGCCACCCGTGAGCGGATATTTCCAGCGTATCATAAGTTATTGAATTACTGTCCACCAACGCCAATAGTTTTTCATAATCTTCTAGTACCGCGCCCGAAACGGAAATGTTTAATACCCTCTCCCCTATCGGAGTTCCTATTTGCATAGCCCTGCTTGAGCCCAATACTATCTTGTTAAAATGCTTTCCTTTATTGAGTTCTATAAGTTTTTTTATTACAAGCCTGAATTCCGGTTCGGAATGTATCGAAACAGGAGTATTGTTTATCTCTTCGGCGAGTCTTTCGGAATATCTGGAGCTGAAATAACTTTTTGAATCTATATAGATATTTATCAGAGCCACTACTATCAATGGTGTTAATACAAGCAATATGTATAGTAGGAGCTTTTTCATCAAAATTGGAAATATATAAATCGGCTGTAACCGCTGAATTTATCTATTATCATTATTACTAGGAATCCGAAGAAGATTATTCCTGCCCATCCCTTCAGCCAGGGCTGTCGCAGCCTTTCGTCTTCTTTAAATAGCCAATCCATGAATACGAGCATTGCGCAGTAAACAAGTCCGGTTTTGTACATCATTACAGTACTGAATGTGGTAACCATTATCCTTAGGTAATTAAATGAGCTCGATATACTGTCACTTCTGAAAAAAATCCACGCTATTACGACCAGTGTAAACGTAAGCAGGATCATGAATAGCTCTTTTATAGATGGGAACCATTTATGCTGTCCCGCCACTTCATGCAAAAACTTCCTGTTCGTTCCTACCAGGAATATAGGCACATATAATAAAGAATGGAACCCTCCCCATGCTATAAATGTCCAGTTAGCCCCGTGCCAGAATCCGCTTACTACAAAGATCGCAAATATATTCCTGAGCGACTTCCATTTGCCTCCCTTTGATCCGCCAAGGGGTATATACAGGTAATCTCTGAACCACGTCGAAAGAGAAATATGCCACCTTCGCCAAAACTCCGCGATGTCTCTCGAAAAGTAAGGGAATTTAAAGTTCGACATCACCTCTATACCGAATAATTTAGCCGTACCTATAGCAATATCTGAGTAACCGCTAAAATCTCCGTATATCTGGAACGCAAATAAAACTGCTCCCAGGAATAATGTACCTCCCGTATAATCTGTATAGTTCTTAAAAATAGCATCTACCATCGGGGCAAGCGAATCCGCTATTACTACCTTCTTAAAAAGACCCCAGATTATAAGACGCACACCGTCTATGCTCTGCTCCGACGCAAATGTCCTTGGTTTTAATATCTGTGGTAAAAGATTGGATGCCCTTTCTATAGGACCTGCCACAAGTTGCGGAAAAAAGGCGACAAATGCCGCAAATGATACAAAATCTTTCGTAGGTTCTAACTGGTTCCTGTAAACATCTATCGAATACGACATTGTTTGAAAAGTGTAAAAGGAAATGCCGACGGGAAGTATCACCTGAAGACTCCATGTGCTCTCCATATGATAACCTACCGATGACATAAGGTTAACCCATGAGTCTATAAAGAAATTGAAATACTTGAAAACACCTAGTAACCCAAGATTGAAAATTACACTGACCCAGAGCCACTTTTTCCGGGTTGATTTTTTTTCCGTTGATTTTAGCTTGATACCAACTATGTAATCTATTAAAGTACTAATCACAATTAGGGACAAAAATCGCCAGTCCCACCATCCGTAAAATACATAGCTTGCTGCAAGGAGAAGAAGATTCTGAACCTTTAATTCCTTATGGAATACAAACCAATAAAGAATAAAAGTTATTGGGAGAAAGATTAAAAACTCTATTGAGTTAAAAATCATAAACGATTATTAATAGCGGAAGTATACCGCAAAGTCCATATCCACAATAATATAAATAGCCATTTTCGATTTCAATTCAAATGCAGTAATTCGTCAAATTCCCGATAAAATTCAACGATTTACTCTATGGAATTTCTGTTATAAAAAAGGTGCCGAAGCACCTTTTTTAGCTACTTAACCAGTATCATCCTCCTGGTTTCCTCAAAACCTCCCGCATTTATCTTATAAAAATAGACCCCGCTGGAGAGATGTGAAGCGTTAAACCCGGCAATATAGCTTCCTGCCTTTTTAAACTCATTTACTAACGTTTCCACTTCTCGGCCGGAAACATCATACACTTTCAACGTTACAAAGCCGTCCTTTGGAAGATCGAACTGTATATTTGTCGATGGATTAAAAGGATTCGGGTAGTTTTGCTTTAATGCAAACCCAGATGGGATCTCGTTACCGATCTGGGTAATATTTACTGTAGTATCTCCTCCTGATTTCGTATGCCAGATCCGCCCCGGGTTACCGCATGCCCAGACTATGCTGTCATTAATCGCGTAGATACTCGTAAAATATCCCGCGGTGGGAGTCTCTCTCTTCCAGCTTACTCCGCCATTTGTTGATTTAAATAGATAGGATGTACCCCCTGCCCAGCCGATCGAATCACTCTTGAAGCGTGAACATATCATTGACTCCGCATTACCCTCTACAAAACCAACACTATCCCAGTTAAATCCAAAATCTGTTGTCCTAAGTGTAGTTCCGCTTCTTCCAACCACAAACCCTGTAAAATCGTCTATAAAGGAAAACCTGTAAAAATCTTCACAGCCTAAACCGGGTGTGCAGTATTGTTCTACATTCCAGTTATTCCCACCATTTGTAGTTGTGCCAATTGTCGCTCCCCACCCGCATCCGGCTCCATTCATTGCATCTTTAAAAAAAAGATCTCTTGGTATTGTAAATATAAATTGGTTATTAAAAGAAGAACCTCCATCAGTTGTTTTTCTCGTAGCTAATGAATTGGACCCGATCCATCCTGTATCTTCATTTAAAAAGAAAACTGAGTAGTAGCTATCCCCCTGCCCTGCAGGTCCGTTCTCTATAGCGATCCAATTCTCACCGCCGTTCGTTGTCTTCAATATTGTTTCGAAAAAACCGACACAATAAACCACACTGTCATTTACCGGATAGATACCATAGAGGACCTTATTGTTGATCCCTGTGTTCTGAATTTCCCATACATTACCGCCGTTCGTTGTCTTAAGGATTACACCTTGTTCTCCGCAGACCCAGCCTGTGTTTTCATTAATAAATTCTATGTCCCATAGAGGTACGCTTACGCCTGTGGTCTGGAATATCCATTGGGCATTTACATTCAACGCAATAAAAAAAAAAAAATTATGAGATATGCTTTCATCATAATAATTTTTTAAGCATGATAGTGTGTGTATTTCATTTTAGTTTTTATGACTCCTAAAATCAAGTGGAATATTCAAAGTAATGATTTAAAATAAATTACTTTACCGGGTTGCTTATTTATGGAATTTTTTAATATTATTATCAGACAAACGAACCGAAGTGGTAAATCTAAATGGAAAGCCCCGGAATAGCCAAATTCCGGGACTTGTTATATGGATAAAATTCGATTTTAAGAGGATCTACTCTACAGTAACGCTTTTTGCCAGGTTTCTAGGCTGATCTACATTGCATCCTCTTGCGGTAGCGATGTAGTATGCCAGGAATTGTAGCGGTATATTATTTATGATCGGCGAAAGCATCGATATCGTCTTCGGTACCCTTATTACATAATCCGAATAATTAGCTATCTCATCATCGTCTTCGCTCGCGATTGTGATTATCTTACCCTTCCTTGCCTTCACCTCCTCTATATTGGATATTATCTTACTGTACGTTTCGTCCTTCGGCGCGATAAATACAACCGGCATATTCTCATCTATCAGCGCTATAGGTCCGTGCTTCATCTCAGCAGATGGATACCCCTCCGCGTGAATGTAGGAGATTTCCTTTAGTTTCAATGCGCCCTCCAGCGCTACAGGAAAATTATATCCCCTGCCCAGGTATAGGAAATTCTTCGCGTCCTTAAATTCCTGCGCGATGTACTCATATTCCTTCCTGTTATCTATAACCTTTTGTATCTTTTCCGGGATCAGCTTTATCTCATGAGCTATCTTTATCAGCTCTTCCTGTGAAAGCGTTTTCTTCTCTCCCGCTATCATCAGTGAGATCAGCGCCAGCGACATCAGCTGGCTCGTAAATGCCTTCGTCGATGCCACACCTATCTCCGGTCCCGCGTGTATGTATGACCCCGCATCCACCTCTCTCGCTATTGTGCTTCCCACCACGTTCACCAGGCCCACTGTTGTCGCTCCGTATTTCTTCGCTTCCCTTAGCGCCGCTAGTGTGTCAGCTGTCTCTCCGCTCTGGCTTATCACGATTAGCACGTCATCCTCCCTTACCACCGGGTTACGGTACCTAAACTCTGATGCGTAATCTACCTCCACCGGAATCCTGCAGCAATTCTCTATCATATACTCCCCTACCAACCCCGCATGCCATGCCGTGCCGCACGCCGTGATCAATATCCTTGGCGCATTAAATAGCTTGTCCTGTATCCGCTCCAGACCACCCAGCTTCACCATCCCCGTCTCAAAATTGATCCTCCCTCTGTACGTATTCTGTATCGTATCCGGCTGCTCACATATCTCCTTCAGCATAAAGTGATCAAAACCACTTTTTTCTATCTGTTCAAGGTCGAAATCCAGCTCATGTATATCTCTAAATATATCCTTGTCTTCAATGGTTTTTAGTTGGAAGCCATTTTTTGTGAGGATGGCCATCTCGCCGTCCTCGAGATACATCACGTTCTTTGTGTGGTTAATTATTGCGGAGGCGTCGGAGGCGAGGATGATCTCTTCCACGCCGATACCGAGCATGAGGGGACTACCCATTCTTCCGACGACGATCTTATCGGGCTCCTGCGCGCAAAGGGCGGCGATGCCGTAGGTTCCCTCTACCTCGGCGAGGGACATCCTCACTGCTATTTCAAAATCGCCTTTTTGTTTGTAATTATAGTTTATAAGGTTGACCAGCACTTCGGTATCCGTATCACTTCGGAAAGTATATCCTTCCCGTTCAAGTTTTGTCTTTATGGTTTTATAGTTTTCAATTATACCATTATGAATCAAAACTATATTGTAATCCATGTCAAAATGCGGATGCGCGTTCACGTCATTTGGTACGCCGTGAGTAGCCCAGCGTGTGTGTCCTATCCCAACCGTACCATTAAATTTATCAATATCCAGGTTTTTTTCCAGATCGGATACTTTACCCTTCTGCTTATATGTAATTATCTCATTTTCGCCATCTTTTATAATTGAGATACCTGCTGAATCATAGCCTCTGTACTCCAGTCTTTTTAAACCGTCCATTATTATGGGTCGGGCATTTCTTTTTCCGATATAGCCTACTATTCCACACATTTTGATAAGATTTTAATTTTTCAATATTCTATGTACAATTTCTATACCAAAAATAAATTCCCTGCTATTAATATAACAGGGAATTTTTTGTATGAAAAGGAATCCCTGTAATAACAGGATATTCCCCCAAGCATAGCAGTACCGGGGAAGGGAGTCGAACCCTCACGAGGTTTGAGCCTCGCCGGATTTTGAGTCCGGTGCGTCTACCAATTCCGCCACCCCGGCAGGAGTAGTTAATTCAAAATAGTAAAATATGATGAGAAGTTAAAAATAAAAAAGAGACACCTATGGAAATTGAGCGCCTCTTTTTAAAAGAATAATATTTTAAAAGGTACTACTTCAATAGCATCATTTTTTGCACCTTCACAAAATCTCCGGCTATAATTTTGAAAAAGTATACCCCGCTGGAAAATTGTGAACCATCCCAACTTACTTCATATGCGGACGGCTCCAATACATCGTTTACCAGGGTTGTTATTTCCCTGCCGGTAATATCATATACTTTTAATGATACAAACCCGGATTTAGGTATATCGAATTTGATCATAGTTGTCGGGTTAAACGGGTTTGGATAGTTCTGGTAAAGAGAATACTTATCCGGAATATACGCAGGGTTTTCAATAATGCCTGTTATTAGAGAGTCGTCATGCCAGCGGGCAATATAGTGTGAAGGATTTCCTCCTGCCGTGTCAAAAATTCCTCCGGCATACAGGTCTGTACCTATTACTGCTAATGAATTTACATCATCATTCAATCCTGATCCGAGAGATGACCAGGTTGTACCGTTCCATTTGGCAATACGGTTAGATGATACTCCTCCTACCATTGTAAAATTACCTCCGGCATACAGGTCTGTACCTATTACTGCTAATGAATTTACATCACTAAAAAAACTATTTATCCCTGATCCGAGAGCTGACCAGGTTGTACCGTTCCATTTGGCTATATGGCTAGCTGATACTCCTCCAGCCATTGTAAAGTCACCTCCTGCATATAAGTCTGTACCCATTACTGCTAATGAAAATACATCACTATTCATCCCTGATCCGAGAGATGACCAGGTTGTGCCGTTCCATTTGGCAATACGGTTAGCAGATACTCCTCCTGCCGTCGTAAACCATCCTCCTGCATACAGGTCGGTACCCATTACTGCTAACGACAATACACTACCACCAATCATCCCTGAGCCGAGAGCTGACCAGGTACTGCCGTTCCATTTGGCTATATGGCTAGCTGATACTCCTCCTGCTGTTGTAAAATCACCTCCTGCATATAAGTCTGTACCTATTACTGCTAATGAATTTACCCAATTATTCATCCCTGATCCGAGAGATGACCAGGTTGTGCCGTTCCATTTGGCAATACGGTTAACAGTTACTCCTCCTGCCGTTGTAAATTGTCCTCCGGCATACAGGTCTGTGCCAATCACTGCTAGTGATCTTACAGCAGTATTCATCCCTGATCCGAGAGCTGACCAGGAAGTGCCGTTCCATTTAGCTATACGGTTAGCTGATACTCCTCCGGCCGTCGTAAATTGTCCTCCTGCATAAAGGTCTGTACCCATTACTGCTAATGACCATACTCTATTACTCATCCCTGATCCGAGCGATGACAAGGAAGTACCGTTCCATTTGGCTATACGGATAGCAGATACTCCACCTGCCGTTGTAAAATCACCTCCGGCATACAGGTCTGTACCTATTACCGCTAATGACCATACAATATTGTTCATACCTGATCCGAGAGCTGACCAGGTACTACCGTTCCATTTGGCTATACGGTTAGCAGATACTCCTCCTGCCGTTGTAAAATCACCTCCGGCATACAGGTCTGTACCTATTACCGCTAATGACCATACCCAATTATTCATCCCTGATCCGAGTGATGACCAGGAAGCGCCGTTCCATTTGGCAATTCGGATAGCAGATACTCCACCTGCCGTGGTAAATTGTCCTCCTGCATACAGGTCGGTACCTATTACGGCTAATGCTCTTACTCTATCATCCATCCCTGATCCGAGTGATGACCATGTACTACCATTCCATTTGGCTATATAGTCTGCATTTGGATCACCTCCTGCATTTGTAAAATCACCTCCGGCATAAAGGTCTGTACCTATTACAGCTAACGACCTTACAGTATTGTTCATACCTGATCCGAGTGATGACCAGGTACTACCATTCCATTTGGCTATACGGTTAGCAGATACTCCACCTGCCGTTGTAAAACTACCACCCGCATACAGGTCTGTACCTATTACTGTTAATGAATTTACTGCAAGATTCATTCCTGATCCGAGTGATGACCAGGTTGTACCGTTCCATTTGGCAATGAAGTTAACAGATACTCCTCCGGCCGTTGTAAAAATTCCTCCTGCATACAGGTCTGTGCCAATCACTGCTAATGAAAGCACACCACCATTCATCCCTGATCCGAGCGATGACCAGGTTGTACCGTTCCATTTGGCTATACTGTTAGCTGGTACTCCTCCTGCCGTGTCAAAAATTCCTCCTGCATACAGGTCTGTACCTATTACTGCTAATGATGATACAGTATTGTTCATCCCTTTCGGAGAGAACTCTGTACCCCAGTAGGGCGGAGGAGGCGGAGAATCTGAGGATACAAATTTTGGAGCTCCACTATGTGTGTACTCCATTTTAAATCCTTCAACATTATAAGTTCCGTTCATTCCCGTCTTTACGGTTCCGTCAGGATTGAGTATTGTTGAGATAGATGGCTGGTTACCATTGTCAAATGCAAACAATGAATTTGATAACAGTAAAATGATCAGTATGTATTTAATCACTAGTCCTCCAAATTAAGATTTATAAGGAGAAAACCTTGGGCAGGGCTTAACTAAGAAAATGTGAGTATTTGAACTGTAATATTGAAAATCTAGAGGGATTCTAATAAATCCGAGAATTAAAAACAAGAGATTTCCTACGCAAATGTAGGAAATCTCTTACAGCGCTGATAATTTGCATAGACTTCAGATACCGTCTGGGATGCACTATCTATCAAAGCGGAGTGTATTATTATCAAATAATAGGTGATGAATTTAGTCAACTAAAAAAATGATGCTCTTAAAATAAAGGAAGTAATAGCAAATACCTTTCTGAATGGCAATTTTTCAACGTTTTTAATATTTTTCCATATCTTAAGCAATTTCGACCAGGGAATGAATAAAATTTGCTTTTCAATACTATATATCCTGATCCTCTCCGGTCTTACTTTTGCAGGCGATGGAATTAAGAATTTTTATGGTGTTACCATCGTACCGCAATATCTCGCGCCTGGAGCCGATTACCAGACTCCCTACTATATTATCTCCTCAAAGAAGAATAAAACGCCATCTCCTATCGTGGTCATAGACGGCGGAATGCACGGCGATGAAGTTGCCGGAAGTTACGCGTGCGACGATCTGCTGATAAATTTAAGGGTTACGCAAGGGACGGTTATCATTGTTCCAAGACTGAATAAGCCGGCATGTGATAAGGTAACGCGAACAAGGTATGTAAATTTTAATCAGATATATGACATGAACAGGAACTTCCCGGGTAATGCAGACAGGGACATGTCCAATTATGAAGCTATAGTTGCCGATGAATTTACAAACCTTATCAAAGAATATACCCCAGTCCTGGTGCTGAACCTGCACGAGGACAAGGATTTTAACGATGACAGAGTGAACCGGTACGACTGTGAAGATTTTTATATGGGACAGGTGCTGATATCATGTCATGGGAAGTGCGATAACTTCGACTTCGATGCGTTGATAGACGATACAACATTGCTCTATGCACAGCAGTTAATAAATACCGGAATGGCAGATGACCATAAGTTCACTATAATAAATCTGCCCTCAGCCCCGGAAAAAGGGTACTCACAGGATTACTTCAGGGACGTGCTGGGAATAGATTCATATACGGTAGAGACATACCGCAACGGGTCATTCGGGTCGGGTCCGCCTGTATTCGAGTACGGATATGAACTTCCGAACAGGGTGAAGCTCCAGATAATAACATGTCTTAGCTTTCTAAAGACCTACGGTGTGGGATTTGAATACGCGGACAACGACAATCTGAACACGCTCACAATGCCCAAAAGATATTAAGCGATACCCGTCACGCCTTCCAGTTCAAGCAGTCTTTTCTTTCTCCATAAGCCCCCGCCATAACCTCCAAGCGAACCGTCATTTTTAATAACCCTGTGACATGGGATAATTATTGCGAGCCGGTTCATACCGTTTGCAGTTCCGACAGGGCGTGAACCTTTTGGTGTACCGACTTTTTTCGCAAGTTCGACATATGAGACAGTAGTGCCGTAAGGAATATTTCGAAGACCTTCCCAGACTTTTTGCTGGAACTCCGTTCCGGGATATTCTATAGGTACCTTGAAGTTTTTTAAATTGCCTTTGAAATATTCTTCGAGTTCTGATTCGGCTTGTTCGATGAACTTATTACGTCCGGGCACGAGCGGGCTTTTGAAATATTTATTCAGCACTTTTAGCTGGTATTCGAGCATACGCCTGTCGCTGAATTCAGCAAGGCATAAGCCTTTGTCATTCGCGGCAAGAATGATGTGTCCGAGCGGGCTTTCATATAATGATGTTACCATGCAGTCTTTTGAATATGATTTACCGGGTGCAAAGCCGAGCGTCTTGGAAAAAGCATCCCTGAACCCGCTATGTGAATCGTAACCGTTATCAAAAACAGCATCGGCTATTTCCACACCATTCCTAATCAGTGAAAATGCTTTGCCAAGTCTTCTGCTTCTGCAATAAGCGTGGAACGTCATTCCATATTTCTGTTTAAAAAATCTGCGCGCCCTGGACGGTTCGAATCCCATTTGACGCATTTCATAATCGCGGATCTTTTTCTCGGGGTTCTTATCAACTATTTCCATTAGTTTTTTAACCCAGTCCGGAGTGTCATTACCGATCTCCATCGGTTTACATCTTTTGCACGGTCTATAGCCGGCAAAAAGGGCTTCCTTCGCGGTAGCGTAAAACTCTATGTTCTTTTTAAGGGGTTTTTTAACACGGCATGACGGGCGGCAGAAGATACTGGTAGTCTTTACAGCAGTAAAGAAAATACCATCGTATGACCTGTCACTATTATTAAAAGCCCTGAGCATTTCAGTCTCGGAGGGCAGTTGTTTTGTTAGTTTTTCAGCTGTATTCATTGCTTTTTTTATACAAATATATTTACGTCACAGAGCATCTTCCACCGATATTTTAACATCGAATTTTTACCACAGCCCCAGGCAGACCTTGGCTCGGATTATTCTTTTTACGGATTCTTCCATCTGACTGCGCATCTCTTCATTGGAAGATATTTCTTTCATTATAGAAGCATGAAGCGACCGCTCATCGGGCTCCATTATTATAAGATCGCATCCGGCTTTGAATGCCTTCAGCGAGGCATTGCCCAGCTTCATCACAGCACCCATGTTCATACCGTCGGTTACAATTAATCCTTTAAAACCGAGCTCATTCCTAAGCAGTCCGGTAATAATATCTTTCGATAGAGTAGACGGAAGTCCGTCCGTATTATACTGCGGGTTTCCTTTTATCGCGATGTGACCTGCCATTACGGAAATCACACCGGCATCTATGGCTTGTTTGAATATGTATAACTCTTTCAGTTCGCCGTTAATATAAACGACTTTATTGTGACTGTCACCGCTTACATTACCGTGACCGGGAAAATGTTTCGCAGTTGCTATAACGCCGTTGTCCTGCGTGGCAGTGATAAAGGCCCCCGCGAGCTTCCCTACACCGCTCTCATCACCTCCGAATGACCGCGTACTGATAATCTCTTTATTAAAACCGTAATCACACACCGGAGCATAATTATAATTGATGCCCATGCTCTTTAAGATGTCGGCTATCTCCGCGCCGGTCTTACTAGCATCTTCTGTGGTAGTTATTTCGCTCGTTTTGGGAAACTCCTGTATTCCGGAAATTTTTTTATTAATAAGGCTCGGCTCTCCATCTGTGGATATAAGTAACGGGTAACCTGCATTATCAATTGCGGATTTCTGTAGCTGTGACGACATCGTGGTAAATTCGTCCTTCGACCCGCCAAGGTAGATTACTCCGCCGATGATACCGTCATTAATAAGTCCCTGCACCTCGTTATCCGATTTGCCGTTAGAGCCGGCGGATGAAATTATCATCTGCGCAACTCGTTGTCCGTCCGAAAGCCCATTATATATTAAATCAACCTTACTGTCGAGGTCGGCATTGGAAGAGTAGTAATCTTTTAGTGTGAAATTGGTGCCCGTACTGCTGCCGTCACCGCCGGAACCTCCCTTACAGGAAAAGAAAACCATCAGCGCCATTATTACAGCGTTTACATAAATACCATGTACCATATTTTTCCTTACTTTAACGAATATTCTTTTAATAAATAATGTCCGAGTTCAGTCGTCGGAGGATTTGTCCGTAGAAATTGCCATTTTACGATACCAACGCCTTCTTTTACCCAAAACTCACCCCAGAAGGTGATCGAAGCTGAAAATGATATGTGAACACAATTCTTGTATGTTTTGCCGGATACCAGCAGATCTTCGTTATCGCCTGCTACGTTGCAGTTCCATTCTCCGGAAGTCCATTTGTACCCGGTCTTTATCTTTTCTTTTGGAGGAATGAACATTAAATCCATTGCCTCGGGGTAATCCAGGTAATATGAGCCGTCACTTTTTTCTAATACTGTTGTTTTAGTATCCCACATTCCGAGGACGGGGAAAGAATCAAAGACAGCTTTCGTTTCGCCGGATGAATTTGAAACACTCTCTATTTTAAATGATGAGCTTTTTGGATTTAGCTCGACGTCGTAATCATAGCTCCAGCTGTTTCCTTTTACTAAAGGAAGCAATCCATTATCTCCGCTATTTACACCTGCAGAGTTACAAGAAAACAAACTTACTGCGATAAGGATTAATAGAATCTTCATGATCTAGTTGTCATATGTGAGGCTAATTTCACCGGAGTAATATACCTGCATGCTTCCGTCTTCCATTTCGAGCTCGAGACCGCCGTCAGTGCGAAGTCCTTTTACCAGAGCTGAGACTTCGATGTCATCTACGAACTTTCTTATTTTTATTTTCTTACCCATGTGCTCAAAATTATCTTTCCATAATGAGAAGAGGCTTTCTTTATCCCCGATGAGATCGCTCATTTCGTAAAACAGGTCCATTATCTTTAAGAGCAGATCTTCGCGCTTGAGCTTTTCACCCGTTTCAATGAGAATAGAGGTCGCTTTCTTTTTTATGTCATCCGGGAAGCTCTCCTGGTTTACGTTTATTCCTATCCCGATTATAAAACGTTTCTCGAGTTTATTAACGTCTTTTACTTCTATCAGTATTCCGCAGATCTTTTTCCCACCGATAAGAATGTCATTCGGCCATTTAAGACGCAGAGCTGATGAGTTTTCACCCAGCAATTCTTTCAATGCAGAGAACGTAACATACGTTGTATAGAAATTCACTAACTGCATGTCATCGATCGCGAGCTTAAAACTTTTCACTAGGGTAAAGGTGAGATCTTCACCTTTGACAGCGTCCCATTTTCTTTTGAAACGGCCGCGACCCTCTGTCTGATAATCGCAAAGAATCAACGTATTGTCGGGCGAGTTGTTTTTCTTTGCGTAATCATTTGTAGAATCAATTTCGTCGAAATATTCAACGTTATTCACCCTTCCCACAAGGGTATCTTTTATTTTCCCTGTATCCATGTGTACCAACAAAAAAAGTTAAACCTTAAGTGAAAATAAGGCTTAACTTTTTAAAATTAAACTAACTACGTAATATTACTTCCTAGTCAGGTTTTGCGGGCTTTGATTTTGTCCTGGCGTCAGATTTCTTGTCCTTTTTCCTGCTGTCGCCATCGCTGGCTTCAGCGTCGTCCTTTTTCTTATTCTTAGTTTCGAATTTCTTAGTATTGTCTTCTATTTCTCTAATCTTTTCCTGAATTTCAGGGGTAATGTCGTATGTCAGCGCAAGGTATGCATCGACTCTGCCATACCCATAGTACTTATCCCAGCCGGGCGAATCCTCGTCCCTGTCGCCTACCTGATCGTGCGCAGTGACCTTTATGATCTTATCAATTTCCTTATTAGTTCTATTGGGGTTCTGGCTTAACAGCAGTGAGGCAAGAGCGCTCACTATCGCAGTAGATTGTGACGTACCGCTCCAGTAAACAGTGTAGTCGTTTATATCCTCAAAATCCAATCCATAGATCTTATTACCCGGGGCTACTACAGCGATATGCCTGCCGAAACAGCTTCCTCCGCCCCAGGAGAATTGTGTACATCTATTGTCATCAGTATCGGTCGCACCAACAGCGCAAACACCATTGAAACTCGCGGGATAATAATCCCTGCTGTCGCCTTTGTTCATCATCGCGGCGGCTATAAAGGAGCCTTTCCTTACAGCATATTGCACTGCGGTCTCTAATGTCTCCGAGTAATCATCACCACCCTCGCTCATATTAATTACATCAGCGCCATTATCAGCGGCATATTTAATTGATTCCGCCCACCATGAATATTCGCCGAAATTATCATCGCGCAGGTTTTTCAGGTTCATCAGTTTACATGCCTGATTTATTCCGGCAAAACCAATACCGTTATTTGTAACAGCGCCAATGACGCTGGCTATATTCGTACCATGACCGAAACCATCGGTAGGACGATTGTCTTCATAAGCAAAGTCCCAACCTTTATAATCGTCAACGTAGCCGTTTCTATCATCGTCTATGCCGTTATTAGGAATCTCGTCTTCATTGATCCAGATTCGCTCCCTGATATCGGGGTGGTCATCCCTGATCCCTGAATCAAGTATGGCAACTACGATCTCGGATGAACCGGTCTCTATTTCCCAGGCTTTGAGCATATTTATATCGGCCCCAACGCGTGACGCGCTCCTTCTTCCGCTGGGTGTTATAGAACCATCATTATTTATATACCACTGTCTGTACATCATTTCATCATTTGGTGTCGTGGCGAATTGGTTCAGTATTCCCATGTCCCTTCCTTTTTTGCCGGCGGCCTGACCGAGGTAATTCGGTTCGGAGTAATCGGTATTTTCATCATCAGAATACGATCTTACAATTTCTTTTACATCAAAAACATTTTTTTCATCAAGTGTAAAGAGATATATCCTCGACATCTCTAGTTCCTTATAAAGCTCAGCATCGCCATTATTCAGCTCAAATATTCTTTTAATATTTTTTATCCGATACTTATTATTCTTTTCGTCGATGGATCTTATGCCGGTGTGAGTAGATATCTTGCCTGTAGCTTCGGATACGCCGAGGTCCTGCTTCATCTTTACAATAAATGAAGTCTTAGAATAGTTGATGATGTTTCCGGAATACCCGGTATTCGCGGATAATATTATCGTTAGCAGTAGAAATAGTGAAATTGTATAGCGTTTGTTCATTTATATGCCCTTTAATTGAAATAATAGCTCAAACCCAGCCCCAGCTTAAGACCATCGATAAATATCTTTGAATCGTAGTTTTGCTGTATCATGTAAGTGGTCCCGTTCACTCTGACGCGGTTTGTAGGAAAAGAACTATCAACCCTATATTCACCTTCTCTGAAGGTTATATCGGCAACAGCCGAAAGATTCCTTGAGATAATGTATTCTGCGGCTGTTATTATATGAAAATTTAACGCCTGTTCCGTCGAATTAGTTTCAGTTTGCAGGTTAAGTATCTTTCTTTCCCTGGTACCGAAATATACTCCCATT
This sequence comes from Ignavibacteriales bacterium, assembly GCA_020635255.1. Classification (NCBI taxonomy): domain Bacteria; kingdom Pseudomonadati; phylum Ignavibacteriota; class Ignavibacteria; order Ignavibacteriales; species Ignavibacteriales bacterium. Next base: position 992,751 of record JACKAC010000002.1, on the reverse strand, counting down.
CCACCGCCTAACAATAAGTTAAATGATTCCGTGAACTTAGGGAGCTTATAATATACGGATAATTCGACCGGAAGTACGGTAATTATCTCGGTAACTCTCAAATTTACGGTAGATGCCCCGTTAAACACCCTCTCCTTTTGATTATCATCCTCGATGTGCAGATATTCGGCAGAAAGCCCCAGCATTATGTCGTCCCCGAACATCTTCTTTTTTATAGACAGACCATAACTGATCCCGCCGTGAAGCTCCTCGATCTGGTTTTGCTCGATAATATCAGTGGAGTTTGGATTTAACTGAATAGAGGCTGAGGTTACATAATTAACTGAGGTGGTAACCGAAAAATCGCGTTTATCGAAATATTCGTTATACACCTGGGAGCTAGCATTTAGCGATGCCAAAAGAATATATATTAATGACAATGAGAATATCTTCATATCTACTTACATTTAGGCTTACCCACTCATCCCGTAATTGCGGCATATATTACCCTTACTCATCAATAATATAGCATTTTTATATAAATCTATGAAAGTCCTTATAAAATGCCATAAAACAATAAAAAAAGACCAGGAATAAACTAATCCTGGTCTAGCATACGGGGGGATAAAGAACGAAAAAAAACTTTTAGGAGATAATCTTAGATTATAAAACCTACGATCATTGAAATCGTTAGTATAAGCATAAAAAGAATAGTTATGCTTTCCCTCGTACCATCATGTTTTCGAATTTTCATATATCCTCCTTTTGAAAATTCATTGCTTGTGATCATTAGACAAAAAATCCAACGATCAATACAACAGATAGAATCGCCATAAATACGAAAGTGTAGATCTCGAATTTAGAGCGATGGTTTACTTTTACTTCTGTCGTGTTCATTTTACCCTCCTACTTTGAAGTTTTATAAAAATGAGTTAGGAATATTTATTACTCTTACCAATTTTACTGTTTAAACTCCCTCGGATTAATGCCCAGCTTGGAAATTTTCTGTCTCAAAGTTACAGGGTGGAAATTTATATCCCTTGCTGTCGCAGTGACATTCCCATTATTCAGCTTGAGATACTTTTTAATAAACACAGTTTCAAAACTCTTTATAAGCGCGTGTTTGCTTTCATTAAAATCTTTAGAAGGCAGAAGTTCAAGTGTGTCTTCCCTCTTAGATATATTGTGGGGAAGCAGGTCTACGGTTATAACACCGTTCTTTGCGAGTATAGACATCCTTTCGGAAACATTTTTCAGCTCGGTCAGATTGCCGGGCCACGAATGATTCACCAATGCTTTCTTTACTTCCGGTGAAATCTCTTTTATGTGCTTTTTATTTTTTACCGCAAATTCCTTTATGAACTTCTGGAAGTACAAAATGACATCTTCAGGTCTTTCCTTTAGGCTCGGCAAAGTAAATTCGAATACATTTACCTTAAAATAAAGGTCTCTGTTGAATTTGCCCTGGTCCGCAAGATCTTTCAGGTTGTCCTTACTTGCTACAATTATTCTTGCATTGGTCGCAGTGAGCTTAGAAGATCCTTTTCGGGAGAACGTCCTATTTTCAAGCACGTTCAGGAGTTTTACCTGCATGAGCGGATCGAGCGCCTGAATGTCATCGATAAAGATCGTGCCGCTGTCTGCTGTTTCCATGTAGCCCTTATGATTTTCCAGCGCCCCGTCAAAAGATCCCTTCTGGTGTCCGAATATCTCAGACTCGAGAAGCGTTTTGGGCATGGATAAACAGCTTATGGAAATGAACTTATGATCTTTTCTGAGGCTATGCTCGTGTATAAACCTTGCCAGATGTTCTTTGCCGGTCCCGTCGTCTCCTATTATAAGCACCGTTGAATCAGATTGAGCTACAAGTTTCGCGTCATGAAGTATCTCTTTGATCTTTTTATTCTCTGAGAGGAATACCGCGTTGGATTCATTCTTCTCGAGCTCTCTTTTGAGGAGCATGTTTTCCTGCTTTAAGGATTTGTATTCCAGTCCCCTCGAAATTGTCAGAAGCAGTTCTTTGTGATCCAGGGGCTTTGTAAGGTAAGAATATGCGCCCATGTTCATTGCTTCTACTGCAGTTTTTAAACTGCCAAACGCCGTGATTAGTATAACAACTATCTCTGAATCAAGTAATAAAGCTCTTTTGGTCAACTCAATACCATCAATTCCGGGCATCATTAAATCAGTCAGCAGGACATCAAACTTAAAATCCGCGAATTTCTTTAGAGCTTCCTCCCCGTTAGAGACCGTCATAACTCCGTAACCGGTATCCTCTAGTACTTTCTTCAGACTAATCAAAGACGTTAAATCATCGTCTACAATCAGAATGTTTTTCACTTATTTTGTAGTAATTTTACTATTAAAGTTATGCTTTCAAAGTTAACTTACTCGGTTTCAAATTAAATAATTTATATAACCTTGTCAATACCTAAAATTTATTAAATTATAAATAGTTGAATATATGTGATTTATTTGTCAGATTTTTCAATTTCAAAGCATCGTTGCTAAACTTTTTCTCAAATCTAAGTTCTCATACATATATTTTACAAAAAAATGGGGAAAAATCAAATGAAATTTAATATAAATTCTTTTCGATTTAGCTTTCCCATTTTAAAAAAATTGATGAAATTTTTAGTATGAAATTCTTCGGGCATGTAATATTACTCCTGCTATTTACACAGATTACACGGGCTCAAACTATTTCGCGTGAAAACCTGGAGCCGGGCGATATATTAATGTATAATGGCAACTCGGCAATATCGAAGGTCATAATGTTCTTCGACGGAGGTAACTACAGTCACACGGGAATATATGACGGTAAGAATGTGCTGGAGGCAATCGACAGTGGAGTAAAATCAATTCCTCTCGACGTGAGTGTGAAAGGAGTCAATTACGTCGATGTGTACCGGTACAAAGATCTCGACTCCACAGAAAAAGAAAGCGTTATGTCCGTGATGCGAAAGTATGAGTATTTTGGTGACCGGTATTCCTACGAGCAGTTTATGCTGCTCGGAGTACTGACCGCGACGCGTAAACTCCCGCTCGAGATATTAGCGCCGGTGGTCAGAAGTCTTATTGACAGAGCCGGGACAGCATTTGCAAATATGCTGGCTGAGGGAAAACAGCCGATGATATGCTCCGAGCTCATCTACAGATGCTACAGCGAAGCCGACACATCGGAAAGGATAAAACTCATCATCCCGCAGGCTAAAATACGCGGCGGTTCACTTGCCGACATTATGATGGCGATAGCGGTAACATATCTGGATAATGCATCGGACGATATGAGCAGTGAGATGGAATTACTAAAAAAAGAGATAAAAAAGTTTAAAAATGACTATATGAGAGCAGATCACAGATACGATATCGACTGGACCGAAGCCGATTTTGTTACACCTTATGACCTGCAAAATAGTCCCAGCTTAGTTAAATTAGGAAGACTAAAGCTGGAGCGACTTTCCCACAACAAATAACATTAAATGCACGTCTGCACAAACTGCGGCTTTAAATACGAAGGAAAATACTGTCCGGAATGCGGGGTAAGGAAAAACAACGGGCGAATTTATTTTCATGATCAGCTCCATGACATAATGTACTATCTTTTCTCGCTCGACTCCCCTCTTCCAGCAACGTTCAAGGGGTTATTGACTAATCCAGGAAGGGTCGGCCGTGAGTATATTGGAGGGAAAAGAAAGAAGTATTACCCACCGATAAAGTATTTCATACTTTGCTCGGCAATATATTTCCTGCTGGTAAAAATAACCGGAATAGACCCCTTCGAGGAGAGTACTACTGAAACAATAAGACATTATGGAAATTATTTCGTATTCCTGCTGGTACCGATACTAGCTTTATTTTCAAAGATTTTTTTCTTTAAACAGCACAACAATTATTCCGAATATATAGCATATTCTTTTCTGCTCGTAGCACAGTATCTGCTCGTAACATTGCTATATATTCCGCTCTATTCCTTTTTTAATATTATTCTCGCAAATACATTTTTCTTAATTTACCTGATATGGGGTGTGTTTTCATTTCACGGAGGAAATCCATGGTTAAAGTTACTTTTGAGTTTACTTACTGTTATAGCGAGTGAAGCACTTTTTATTATTTTGGTTAGCAACATTGCAAACTTATTTCTAAAATCACACTAGATATGAATACATGTACGAACTGCGGTAAAGAGTTCACCGATAAATACTGCAATCACTGCGGAGTAAAGAAAAATGACGGACGGCTGTATCTAAAAGATCAGCTTCATGATGCATTGTATTATGTTTTTTCGGTCGATTCGCCTATTACGGCTACATTTATAGGTCTGATGACAAATCCCGGAAAAGTCGGACACGAGTATATTGAAGGAAAGAGAAAGAAGTATTACACACCGATAAAATATTTCATTTTATGTACGGCAATATACTTCCTTTTGGTAAAAATCACCGGAATTAATCCTGTCAGCGTAGGTAATTCAGAAATTATAGTAAAAAACTATAACTATCTTATTTTTCTCCTTGTTCCTATCCTGGCGGTATTTTCAAAATTATTTTTTTACAAACAAAAGTTTAATTATGCAGAATATATAGCATATAGCTTTTTCCTTGTTGGGCACTATATGATACTGAATATATTATACATTCCATTCATTTACTTTTTCCCCGAAGTAAATATTGGGAATCAAGTATTTGCGGTCTACCTTATATGGGGTATGTTTTCATTTCACAAGGGAAATCCGATAGTAAAATTACTTTTAAGTCTCCTATCCGTGGTATTAAGTTTTATCGTATTCCTTGGCTTAACCCTATTAATATTTGTTTCGTTTTATAAAATTTTCGGATAATGCACACTTGTACCAACTGCGGAAGTCAATTCACGGATAAATACTGCAGTCATTGCGGAATGAAGGCTAATGACGGTCATATTTATTTTAAGGATCAGTTACATGACGCGATGTATTACGTATTCTCTCTGGACTCACCGTTGTGGAAAACATTCAAAGGATTGATGACAAATCCCGGTAAAGTTGGTCATGAATATATAGCCGGGAAAAGAAAAAGCTATTACACCCCAATCAAATATTTTATTCTTTGTTCAGCAATATATTTTTTGGTCTTTAAGATCTCAGGATACAACCCGGTGAAATCATTTTACGAAGCTATTGGCAAAGAATACCGCCCCGATACATTTTCCGATATGATCCGCAATAATCTTAATTACTTTATTTTTCTCTTAGTAATTACAATGCCGATCGCTTCAAGGGCATTATTTCCTAAACAGAAGCAGAGTTTCCCTGAGAATATCGCATATTCTTTTTTTATAATAGGTCACTTCATGCTTCTCAACACGGTTTTTATACCGCTGGTGTTTATCAATCCCTATTTTGCGTTTATAAAAAATCTTACACTTCTATATATTGCATGGGGTATCGGCTCAATTAATGAAGGCAAAATTTTCTGGCGTCTTATACGAAGCTTTCTAGCAATGCTTTTGGGATACCTATTGTACATAATACTCGTATCCGTGATATCCTTCCTTATTTCGAGCATAACACACCATTAATTCCTTCATTTCTGAATTTAATCTCAATTTTTAATTAACCATTTTTGTACATGCTTAAGGACAGGAAAACGCATTTTATTGTGGATTTCGACAGCACTTTTATTAAGGTGGAGGCGATGGAAGAGCTTGCGGCTATTTCATCAAAAGGAAAGAAGAACGGACAGAATGTGCTTGCAGAAATAGAAAAGCTTACGACCGCAGGAATGAACGGTGAGATGCCGTTTTCAAAAGCGCTGGAGAGCCGCCTGGAACTGCTGGATACCGACAAAAAAGACATCGAGCAACTGGTAAAAAGGTTAAAGCGAAAAATATCCACGTCTGTTTCAAGGAATAAAAAGTTTTTCAAAGAGAACAGTGAAAGTATTTATATCGTATCGGGCGGATTTAAGGAATTTATTGTTCCCATAGTAAAAGACTACGGCATACCGGAGAAAAATGTGTACGCCAATGAATTTTATTTTGACAAGAAAGGGAAAGTAACCGGTTACGATAAGGATAATATACTCGCGAAGCAGGGCGGGAAAATAAAACTGCTTAAGAGACTCAGACTGGAAGGCGACATATATGTGATCGGTGACGGATATACGGATTACGAATTGAAAAAAGCGGGCGTCGCCCATAAATTCTACGCATTCACTGAGAACATCGAGCGGGAAAAAGTTTTAAAAAATGCCGACCACGTAACACCGAGCATCGACGAATTTCTTTTTGTAAATAAATTACCTATGGCAATATCATACCCAAAAAATAGAATCAAAGTCTTACTTCTGGAAAAGATCCACAAACAAGCCGTGAAGATATTCACAGAAGAAGGTTACCGCGTTGAAACGGTGAGCAAAAGCCTTACCGAGGAAGAACTGGCTGAAAAGATCAAGGACGTATCTATACTAGGCATTCGATCCAAAACGAACGTAACAAAGAAGGTCCTCGAAAATGCCGACAAGCTGATAGCCATAGGTGCATTTTGCATAGGAACTAAGCAGATAGACCATGACGCATGCACAAAGAAGGGCATAGCGGTATTTAATGCCCCCTTTAGCAATACGAGGAGTGTGGTGGAACTGACGCTTGGAGAAATAATAGTGCTTATAAGGAAGGTATATGAACGAAGCAACCTTCTTCACACAGGCAAATGGCAAAAAACCTCGCAGGATAGCTATGAGATAAGGGGAAAGAAGCTTGGAATAATAGGTTATGGCAAAATAGGCTCCCAACTATCCGTGCTGGCAGAATCTCTCGGTATGGATGTTCATTATTATGACAAAATAGATACGCTCGCACTCAGCAATGCTACAAAATGCAATACGCTTACAGAGCTTCTGAGGAAGTGTGACGTGATAACGCTTCACATAGATGATAACCCAGCTAATAAAAATTTCATCGGTGAGAAGGAATTTAACCGTATGAAAAACGGAGTGATATTTATTAATATGAGCAGGGGCTTTGTAGTCGATTTGAAAGCGCTGGCAAAGAATATAAAAAGCGGGAAAGTATCAGGAGCGGCAGTAGATGTTTTTCCGAATGAGCCCAATAGCAACGAGGAGGAATTTAAGAATGTATTACAGGGGCTTCCCAATGTGATATTAACACCTCATATTGGAGGAAGTACGGAAGAAGCGCAGGAAGATATTGCCAGATTCGTCCCAAATAAGATAATCGAATTCGTGAATAAGGGTGACTCGATGTTCAGCGTGAACTTCCCGAACATACAACTCCCCGCTTTCAAGAATTCACACCGGTTAATACACATTCACGCTAATGAGCCGGGTATATTGGCACGCATAAACGAGACACTTGCCGAAAGTAACATAAACATCATAGGGCAGTACCTAAAAACGAACGAGTTGATAGGTTACGTTATTACCGACATAGCAAAAGATTACGATACAAAGGTGATCAAGGATCTAAAGAACATCCCTCATACAATTAAATTCAGGATATTATACTAGTGGAAAAAGTTTTTCATACGGTTGGGCCTACACAGCTCTACCCGGAGGTCAAAGGATTTATCGCCGACGCGTTGCGAGATAATATCCCATCGCTTTCTCACCGCTCTCAGGAATTCATGGATATATATAGGGAAACAGACGGGCAATTGAGAAAACTTCTTGGAATACCGGAAGGATTCAGGATATTTTTTTTGAGTTCGGGAACAGAATGTATGGAGAGAATAATTCAGAATCTTGTCGAAAAGAAAAGTTTCCATTTTGTGGATGGGTCTTTTTCAAAGAGATTTTATACAATAGCGAAACAACTCGGCAAAGATGCGGGAAAAGCTGAAGTGGAATTCGGTAAGGGATTCGATTTTGAAAATGTGAATATTCCCGGTGATGCAGAGATAATATGCCTGACACAAAACGAAACCAGTACAGGCGTCGCCCTAAACATGGAGGATATATACCAGCTAAAGGGAAAATATCCTGATATGCTCATTGCACTGGACATTGTAACGGGTGTACCCTATATCAAAATTGATTTTGACAAGATCGACTGCGCATTTTTTTCGGTGCAGAAGGGATTTGGACTGCCGGGCGGGTTAGGTGTGATAATTGCCAATGAAAAGTGTATAGATAAAGCAAAAGAGCTTATGAAGAAAGGCATTATAATCGGAAGCTATCATAACTTTGTTACGCTGGCAGAGAATGTTGACAAATTCCAGACAGCAATAACACCAAACGTGATGAATATCTACCTGCTGGGCAGAGTATGTCAAAAGTTGAATGAAAAAGGTATGCGGAGAATCAGGCAGGAAACCGAAGAGAAAGCGAAATTGCTATATGACTTCCTGGATAGTTCGGATGAATTAAAGCCATTTGTAAAAGAAGTAAAAGACCGTTCACAGACAACAATTGTAATTGACGTACCGGAAGGAAATTCAAAAGAATACAGGGATAAACTTGCCTCACAGGGTATAATAGCAGGTTCAGGATATAAAGAATATAAGGATAAACAGATACGTATAGGAAATTTCCCGATGCACACCAGGGAAAATATCGAGAAGATAATAAGTATCCTGAAAGAACAATGAGAGAACGTTTAATCCTCATACTGCTTTATCTAATTTCACTATCTTTACTCTCCTGCAGTAAAGAAATCGATACGACTACGCTTAAGGAAGGTGACATTATCTTTCAGGAATCAGTCTCCCGTCAAAGTGCAGCAATACAACTCGCCACACATTCCCGATACAGTCATATGGGGATTATTTTCAAACAAGGTGACTATTATCTCGTTCTCGAAGCAGTCCAACCGGTAAAATTCACACCTTTGGATGAATGGATAAACAGGGGAAAAAGAAGGCATTATGTAGTAAAACGATTGAAGGACACTATACTTGACAGCATTGTAATTAATAAAATGAAAGCAACCGGGGAGCAGATGGTTGGTAAAAAATATGATATCTATTTTGGATGGTCTGATGAAAGAATATACTGCTCGGAACTTGTATGGAAAATCTATAATGAGGCTTTGGGTATAGAAATCGGTCCATTGAAAAAAATGAAGGATTTCGATCTCACTCATGAAAGAGTAAAAGAAATTATGGAGAAACGTTACGGCAAGAATATACCGCTAGATGAAACCGTAGTTTCTCCGGGTGATATTTTTGATTCCGACAAATTAGTCACTATTGAGGAAGATTAATCCTGGCTTTCTCGGGAATTATTTTCGTCCTCTCCGCCCGGTTTTCTTTTTCTAGTTTTTCTTTTACGAATAGTCTTGGCTAATGTATCTACGTCTATCTCTTTCACATAAGGGATCTTTCTTGCCATACGCCGTATCCTTGCCATTTGCCGTCTGGTCTCCGCATCAAAATTCGTCTCAACCTTATCCATTTCCTTACCAATTTGTGATTTAGTCGAAGCGGATTTATCCATAGAGAGTATCTGCGATGGATAGACGCTACGTGAACCCGTCATAAGGAAGCTCACCACACACGCCAGGGTTGCATAGGGTGCAACCTGCGGACCGAACAGTTCAACAGACATTATACTGGCGGCAATAGGAGCGTTTGTTGTACCGGAAAGCACAGCCACCAACCCTATAGCGGCGAATGTTGCTATATCTAGCCCCATGACACTTCCAAATAAAGCGCCGGATGTCGAACCTACAAAGAGTATGGGCGTAATTACCCCGCCGCTGCCGCCGGAAATGAATGTAATTGTCGTAGCGAATGATTTTACGAGAAAGGCATACCACTCTATATTCTCACCCCTAAGCGTGGAATCTATTACAGGAATACCAAGTCCGAGGTATTTCTGTGAAAAGACTAGAGCAAGTCCTACCAATAAAGCACCCCCGATCAGGCCCTTCAGCGGTTTCCAGATCTTAATTTTTGCGGCAATTTTTTCTCCGCCGCGAAGTATCTCAATGAAAAGCGCAGAAACCAAGCCAAAGAAAACTCCCGAAAGAATTACCTGCAAAAGAAATGACTCACTAAAAACAGGAACGAAATACAGGGGGTGATATGAGTAATGCATTCCGAGAGCCACTGCCACCTGATAGCTTACTATTCCGGCTATGAACGAGGGAAGCATAACCGAGTAAAGGATATTTCCGACGAAAAGAACTTCAACGCCGAAGATCGCTCCGGCAATTGGTGTTCCAAAAACCGCCGCAAAACCGGCACTAATACCGCAAATAACAAGCTTCCTCCTATCGACATTACTGAATCTAAAAATATCCGCCATGATAGAAGTAACACCTGCGCCTATCTGAGCACTTGGTCCCTCTTTACCGGCAGAACCGCCCGTCGCAAGAGTAATAATAGTCGCTATTGCTTTTACAGGGACAACAGCGGCTTTTATCTTACCGTATTTTTTGTGAACTGCTTCGAGCACCTTCTCTGTACCGTGACCTTCAGCGTCGGGAGCAAGATATTTTATGATAAGTCCGCTAAGAAAAAGTCCGATCGGAATGAGGAAAAGCAGGTAACCGCTCGACTCACCTGTGGCAATGCCCCAGTCGAGAAGTTTAAGGAAGCCTGTGGTAACTCCGCCGACAACTACTCCGGCAAAAGTTGCCCAGAAAACCCATTTGATTATACCTAAAAATAAAAACGTGTGTTCAGCAATCTGCCGCCTAAACATTTACATCTCCAAAAAATTTAAATTCAAAAATATCTATAAACTCTTAAAAGCATCTAAAGCTTTTTCAAGATCAGCATCATCTATACCAAGATGGAAGACTATGCGGAGAAAGTCATAGTTTCCAAATGAAATAAGAACTCCCTTTTCAGAAAGTTTTTTTACAAGGTCGTCCTTATTAATTCTACTGCTTGCAAAAATTATAATGTTTGTGTGGACGTTTGACGGGTCAATCTCGAATCCGTCTATCCTAGATAATTCTTCTGCGAACTTTTTAGCTCGCGCGTTGTCTTCTTTCAACCGTTCAATATTATTGTCCAGGGCGTAGAGTCCCGCCGCGGCAAGCACTCCCGCCTGGCGCATTCCTCCCCCGAGTATCTTTCTCCATTTGTGAGCTTTTGTGATAGACTCATCATCCCCGCATAGTATAGATCCTACGGGAGCACCAAGTCCTTTTGAAAAGCAAAATGATATCGTATCGAAATGCGACGCATATTCCTTAATGGGAATCCCTGTCTCGACCGAAGCATTGAATATACGCGCTCCATCGAGATGGCGTTTTAATCCTCTTTCTTTAGCGTATGAGGTTAATTCCTCGATTGCGTCAATTGGAATAATTGCACCGCCGGCTCTGTTATGAGTATTTTCCAGGCACATCAGGGATGACTTAGGATAATAATAATCGGGAGGGCGTATCGCCTGTTCTAGATCCTTCCTACTGAAATAACCGCTCGTACCGGGAAGCTGTCTAACGAGCACATCCGAGATGATTGCCGGAGCGGCAGTTTCGTAATTAAAGATGTGACATTCGGCTTCGCAGATTATTTCGTCGCCGGAATTTGTATGCGCTTTTACGGCAAGCTGGTTTGCCATGCACCCTGTAGGAACGAATAATGCACGGTCCTTTCCGGTAAGTTCGGCACACCTTTGTTGTAACTTATTAACGGTTGGGTCTTCCGCAAATACATCATCACCAAGATCTGCATTCACCATTGCTTCAAGCATTTGCTTTGAAGGTTTTGTTACGGTGTCACTGCGGAGATCTATCATTTAAATTTCCTGTTATTATTACTCTTCAATTATTGTTCTTCTGCACCGTTCTTTACAACTTTTGCAACGGCTGAAATGGAATCACCTTTGTTTAATTTGATCAATTTAACACCCTGGGCATTTCTACCCATCACACGGATATCTTTTACCTTTTGCCTAATCAATATACCCTTTGTCGTGATGATCATGAGGTCATCAGAGTCAGTGACTTCCTTAATAGAAATAAGTTCACCAACTTTGGGGCTGGTCTTAACGGTAATGACACCTTTGCCGCCCCTGCTTGTGATCCTGTAATCGGCAAGGTCGCTTCGTTTACCGTAGCCTTCCGATGTAACAACGAGAATGGAGGCGCTTGCCCTGGAAACAGCTACGAGCTCAACAACAAAGTCACCTTTGGCAAGAGATATACCCTTAACACCGGTTGCGGTTCTGCCCATATCACGAACATTGGACTCGTTAAACCGTATCGCCTGCCCTTTGGCTGTACCAATGAGTATCTCCTGTGATCCATTAGTAAGACGCACGTTCACGAGTTCATCACCTTTATTGAGGTTTATTGCCTGAATGCCGTTACGGCGGATATTGGAATAAGCGTCCAGTTTTGTCTTCTTTATTACACCATTGCTCGTTACCATGGTAACAAACAATTCCTCATTGAAGTCTTTCACCACCACATAGGAATTTATCTTCTCATCCTTTTCCTTTGCAATAAGATTGAGAATAGATTTACCGCGGGAAGTCCTGCTTCCCTCTGGAATATCATAAACCTTTAGCCAGTAACATTTACCTTTATCGGTAAAGAACATAATATACTGGTGCGTCGAACCAATGAACATGTATTCGATGAAATCCTCGTCATCACTTCCTGTAGAAGCGGCTGTAATACCTTTGCCTCCCCTGCCCTGTGACTTATAGGATGATGCGGGAATCCGCTTTATGAAGCCCTTATTGGAAATGGTAATAACCACGTCCTCTTCCTTTACGAGCTGTTTCATCATATCCTCGTCGGACATCTTTTCGACGTTATGAATTATCTTTGTTCTTCTCTCGTCACCATAGATTTTCTTGATCTCGAGTAATTCATCTTTAAGGATGGTTTTCCTCTTCGATTCGCTCTTTAGAATAGCTTTGAGCATCTCAATAGTTTTGAGAAGCTGTTTATATTCGTCCTCTATCTTTTTCCTTTCAAGCCCCGTCAATCTCTGCAAACGCATATCCAGTATAGCTTGCGCCTGTATTTCGGAAAGCTTGAATTTCTTCATTAAACCTTCCCTCGCAGTTGGAGTATCCTTGGATTTTTTGATAAGAGCTATAACAGCATCGATATTATCCAGGGCAATGATATAACCTTCAAGAATATGCGCGCGTTTCTCAGCCTGGTCGAGTTCGAACTTTGTTCTGCGAACGATGACATCGAGCCTGTGGGTAATAAAATGCTGAATCATTTCATGCAGCTGCATCACCTTTGGGACACCCTCATGCAAAGCCAGCATTATTATACCAAATGTGATCTGCATCTGGGTATATTTGAACAGCTTATTTAGGACAACATGCGGGTTACCATCACGTTTGAGCCCAATAACGATACGCATACCGTCCCTGTCGCTCTCATCGTTTATAGATGCGATATCTTCGAACTTCTTATCCCTGACAAGTTGGGCTATATTCTCAATGAGAGAAGCCTTATTTACCTGGTATGGAATCTCCGTAACAACTATGCTCATCCTGCCGTTCTTCTGCTCTTCAATACCGGCTACTGCACGGAGCAATACTCTTCCCCGCCCTGTCGTATATGCATCCACTACAGGGTCATAGCCGTAGATTATTCCGCCTGTAGGAAAATCCGGAGCCGTGATATGCTTCATTAGTTCCTTCACAGCGGATTTAAACTTTTTCTTATCTTTTTCAACTTCCTTGGTGATAGGATTATCAATCAGGTGGATTGTGCCATCAATTACTTCCGATAGATTGTGCGGTGGAATATTAGTCGCCATACCAACCGCGATACCGTTGGAACCGTTCACAAGAAGATTCGGAAATGCAGAAGGAAGCACGACCGGCTCCTGTAGCGTGTCATCGAAATTAGGAATAAAGTTAACGGTGTCTTTTTCAAGATCACGGAGCATGAGCTCGGATATACGGGCAAGACGTGCCTCAGTATACCTCATTGCAGCAGGTGAATCACCGTCTACTGAACCGAAGTTTCCCTGCCCATCGACAAGCGGATATCTCAGAGAAAAGTCCTGCACTAATCTCACCATGGTATCATAAACAGCCTTATCGCCGTGCGGGTGATACTTACCAAGCACCTCACCAACAATACGCGCTGATTTTTTGTACGGGCGGTTGGGGGCAAGCCCAAGCTCACTCATACCAAAAAGCACGCGCCTGTGAACGGGTTTTAATCCGTCTTTTACATCGGGAAGCGCACGAGAAACAATTACAGACATGGAATAGTCAATATACGAGGACTTCATTTCCTCTTCTATATTGACGGGAATAATCTTTTCGTTATTGGACATTTATTGGGTTATGTTTACTTATTTTTAATATTCTGTGGAGCTAAGGGGAGTCGAACCCCTGACCTTTTCATTGCGAACGAAACGCTCTACCAGCTGAGCTATAGCCCCATCATTTGGACCTAGAAACCCCATAAATATTTAGGATATGGAACATCTAAATCCTTTAAATATAAGTAATTTAGGTGTGTTTTTCAATGAATAAAAAAGCCTGACCCACCGAATTTTTCGGTGTAAAATCAGGCTTTACGCTAACAAAAAATGAGGTGTGAAAATCTAGAAAGAATACCCTGCGCCTATATAAAATCTATACTTATTTTGTGGCTGATCGCCGTTTAAAGACTGGCTTACAGGTCCCTGATAAGTAAAACTAATGTCAAATTGATTGTAATATATGTCTATCCCGCCAGTTGCAAATAATACCGAACCACCGGAATCATCCACATTAACGCCATCCTGGGTATCCAAACCGGCTGACTCCAAATATACCCCGGAATGCGGGAGGAACGTCCATTCAGTTCCGGTGTGAGTCCTTTTCCCGGCATTTATTATGTAAAACAAAGTGGATGTTACATTGAATCTATTAGAGAAACGGTACTCGTTGCTGTTAGTCGTATTGATAGTATAGATAACATCGGTGCTTAATCCGAGATTGCTCTTGTATCTTGCCAGATAAGTACCGCTCAGCAGAAAGTCAAAGCTTCCCGTACCGGGCTGGAAGTGAGGTTCGACTTCACCGTAAACGATGGACTTATTGTAAGCTCCGGTTGGAGCTTTTACTCCGCCTCCAACAAATACCCTGTTACGAAAATCCGTCTCCGCTTCGACGCGTGTATTGTAAAGCTGGTATTGTCCGATCACACTAACATCTCCGAAATCCTTTATACGCTTCCCGTCAATATTATTTAACGAATAAGGAATGTTTATCAGGAATCTTACAGACGGGTTCATATAATAGCGTCCGGTTACTTCCACACGGTTATAATACTCGGTGGAGGGATCTGTACCCGTATCACCATGATCGACATTCGGGTCGGATTCGACAGGGATTCCTTCGGAATAGTATTTGAAGCTGGAATACCGCAGACTGATCTGACTGCTGTTGTAACTTGGGTCTATGCCCAGATAGCATGCGCAGAGGTCGCATTCAGGTTTAAAAAGTTTATACTGCTTTTCAAGCTCTTTCGAAAGATATCTGCTGAACTCCCCATACTTATCGTCCGCGTGTACATTTCCGGCTATGACCAAAGCTAAAAGTATTATAATAAGACTTTTCATTTTTTCTGTTCTTTTAAATTTACATCAATACAGATTTATCTGGAAGAAATCTCCCGAATTTGTTACTCCGCTGTGAGAGAAATCCATTTTCACATTCCAAGTTCCGGATGAGGGCAGATTTATCGTTCCTGCATACCGTCCGTTTCCGGTTGTTATTGGATCGGAATTGCCTGTAGACAAAACTCCCGAACCTATCTCCTGCACCTTGATATTGGTAAAGGTGAACCATGGGAATGCCTGGTATTCGACACCAACTTTTTGACTTACAAGAATCTCAAAATTATTGGACCCCTGTACCGGGCTTTGCGGATCGATCAACGCAAATACATAGGAAGTAGTAGTGTCCGGTGAGTAAACGAACATTTTCTCCGGAGTATCTTTTATGTGGAAACCTTCGAATTCAGCTTCGCCTTCGGGTTCACCCGGGGCTTCATGGTTATGGACGTGTATATGGAAATGCCAGTGACGCAGATCGTCAGTAGTTTGCGCTTCGGTAAATACAACTGCACCCGAGAAGACACCATTAACCGCATTTTGATCGGGGTTTTCAACAGGCGCGCCTGAACCATGATCTACTGGTTCGAACTCGATGTGAGCATCTTCTATTAGATCATTAGTTAACGAATCATAAAGCACTAAATATATTCTGTTATACCCTGTAAAGAGAGAGTCACCCGAATACAACATAACTTTAGCTCTTCCACCTATGGCATACTGCTCACCAAGATAAACATAGGATGACGTATTCGGTCCCTGAGGGGCAGTTGGATTTGTATCATCACTGCATCCTGTAAATAAAGTGATTGCTGTAAACAACAATAAAACAAACGTAATATTGAATAGTTTTTCCATTTGGTTTAATTCTTTTTAAATTTTACAATAATAAAGCACGATCAGACGCAAAGACACATTGCGCCTCCCCACATGACCTTATTATACTTTAATAAAAGAATTAAGCCTTTGGCGGGTGGTCTATTGAGCCAAAGTATCCCGACGAATAGAGCGATTCGCTAATCCGCGTGTAATTTAGCAGATCATTGTAAGATATATTAGCAAGATTAATAAAGTTAACTACGTATTCGGAAAGTTTTATGTTCTCTTTTGTTGCGGGTTTTCTGACCGGGTCGGGAGCCGTTTGCGAATTCTGTTCATCTTCATTCATCTTTTTATTCAGATAACAGCATGCATTACAACCTTCCACTTTCTTTTCGCATACTTCCTCCGTAAGTGCTTTGCGGTTAAGCTGGAAAAGCCCGTAAAATACCAGCAGATAATTGGTCTGGAGAAAAAGCATAACCACCATTACAATGGCGATGGAATTTAATGCTGTTCTTTTCATACGGGATTAAGCTATACAAAAAACAGGAATTGAGAAATGACAATTTTCATCTACTACTCGGGGCTAAGAAATGTTAGATTCGTAAGCACCATGGCTTTATTTCCACCATGGTCAATGAACATTATCATCTCCGGTATAAAAGCAACACGCAGGTAATCGGTATCATATAGATTCCAGTAGAGAGCGGTCTGCCCGTCAACCTCCTTATCCTCAATAGACAGCACCATATAGGTACGTGTGATGTATTCTCCATGACTAACCCTGATCTGCATTTTCTCACGGTCGAACTCAACAAATACAAGCTCATCTCCCTGCGATTCGAATTTGCCGAGTGAATCGTTGTAGATATTCCATTCTTCCGCAACGATCTTAACGACCTGGGCGCGGGAATCAGGAACAAAAACAGCAAAAAATAATATTAAAAAAATAAATCTATACATCATGATCCGAATATTCCCCAACGTTTTTTTCAGTAATAAATTCAGCGACTTCACCAGTATCGCTGTCAACGAGCACAGCTGTTAGATTCCCATATCCTCTCTCTGCATAGACACATCCCGTATCGATATTAGCATACCATCCTTTTTGATAATCAACTTCCGGCATAGGGGTATGTCCGAATATCTGCAGTTTCGGGAGCTTCATCACCTCTTTCCTGTGCCATATCACGTCCTCTGTACCTTCCGCAATCCCTGCATGAGTAATTACAACACCGTCGAACTCTCTTTTAAACGGAAAACTGAGTATGTAGTCGAGATGACCGCTCGACTCAACCTCCCTGCGGTATGCCTTGACATCCTGTTCGTATGAGTCCGTGTATGAGCGTATTGTTTCGTCACCGCCGTTAAGGATATGATTTTCGAGACGCTGTTTAGGACTAATATAAGGGCGGTCCTCCTCCACGCCGATTACTTTGAGCAAAATGTCCTCGTGGTTACCACGGACGCATTTAATACCATTATCCATACAAAACTCCACTACAGCTTTCGGATCCGGTCCCCTATCTATTATATCACCCACAGAATATATCTCGTCCGTTTTTTCCTTCAATTTAGGATATATGCTCCTAAGAGTGCCTATACACCCGTGAAGATCTCCTATTACCGCTATCAAGCTCATATTACATTTTAATAAAGAAAAAAATAGAATAAATTCCTTATTTATTCAGTTACCAAACAAATACCACTACATAAATACAAAGGATATAGTTGTCCGATAAGGCATTTAAAATACTAACAGCATCGGCGGGATCAGGCAAGACATTTAACCTGATAATGGAATTCCTCTACCTTGTAATAGAAAACCCGGAAGATTATAAGCACATCCTTGCTATCACGTTCACCAATAAGGCGACGGAAGAGATGAAGACAAGGATCATCTCAACATTGATGGAGATCGCGCGTGGTAATAAGAAAAGTGTCTACTACACGAAGCTACAGGAGAGATACCCCAATCATGATCTTGAAACACAGGCTAATAAAGTTCTCGAAAATATACTCCACCATTACTCTAATTTTCACATACAGACTATAGACAGCTTTTTCCAGAAGGTTGTGAGAGCATTTGCTAGAGAACTGGAATTACAGATAGGATATGAGCTTGAATTGGATCAGGACCTTGTAATCGCATCGGCTACCGATAGCATGCTCAACAGGATAAATACAGATGCAAATTTGGCTGAGTACCTCGAGGAATTCGTATTCAACCTTATTGACAGGGATAAAGGCTGGAACATCGAGCAGGATATTTATAGGAACGGTAAAGAGCTATTCTACGAGCGGTACCACAAGCTCCAGGAAGGCATCGACAAAAAGGATAAAGATGACAAGCAAAGGGTAAGGGATTTTATCGTAACATTAGGAAATATTACTGACACTTTCGAACAGACGATGATGAACTATTCTCTCAGAGCGCAAGAATTAATGAACGAGTATACTCTTGGAGTGAAAGATTTCGCTTATGGAACGAGCGGGGTCGCAGCTTACCTTGTTTATAAGATCGGTAAAAAGAAAGATTACAAACCCACTACAAGGGTTTTTGAAGCGCAGGAGCACGACGATAACTGGGCTTCCAAAACCTCGCGCAACAAAAAGACTATTCTAGACTGCCTGAATGCAGGACTGAGAGACGTTCTCAATAATGTGCTGACATACTATGATGAGAACTTCATGGAATATAACACTGCCATCGAGATCCAAAAAAATATTTACGTCGCGGGCATTCTTGCTGACATCGAAGAAAGTCTGAAAGAATACAGGAAAGAAAAGAATGTTTTCCTTATCTCGGATACTAACCGCTTGCTGAAATCGATGATAACAAAAGACGAAGCGCCTTTCATTTACGAAAAGATCGGTAGCCATTTCAAACATTATCTTATAGACGAATTCCAGGACACATCTGAGTTTCAGTGGAGGAACCTCTCCCCTCTAATCAAGGATGCCCTTGGAAGCGGCAATACCGCCCTCGTTGTAGGCGACTCAAAACAGGCTATCTACCGATGGAGAGGCGGAGAGCGGGAGCTTTTGAGCGGGATAGAAAATGAGTTCACTGAGTTCGGGGAAATGATAGAACGCCTGCCCCTGGAACAGAATTACAGGAGCGGTGAAAATATAATAGATTTCAATAATATCTTTTTTGTTAATTCGTTACAGCATATTGAACCGGAGATAGATGACAGACACATAGAAATGGTGGCGACTACCTTCCGGGAAGTAAAACAGGAGAAGCAAAAAGAAGGCGGGTATGTAAATGTGAAATTAATTTCCGAACCGGACACAGAGAAAAGATATGAGAAAGCAATGAAGTACACCCTTATGCGCGTAGAGCAGGCGCTTGATGACGGGTATTCGAAGAAAGATATAATGATACTGACGAGAACCAACCGGGAAGCAAAACAAATTACCGAATACCTTTTGGAACGCGATATCCGTGTTATTTCCCCCGACTCGTCGAATCTTAATTCCAGCTACACGGTAAAATTCCTTGTGAACATAATAAAATATTTAAACAACTGGAAGGACGGTATAGCCCGCGCACAGATATTGTATTATTACCTGACAAAGATTAAGCACGAGAAAATTGATCCGCACATTATATTCAGCGACAGGGGTGAGCTTTTCAAAGAGAGGATGCCGGAAGAATTTGCCAAAAGGACGTTCAGCCTGAATAAATTTTCGCTGGTAGAGCTCGTAGAGGAAATCGTGAGAATATTTGGATTGAACATGAAAAACGATGCGTACTTGCTCCGCTTTCAGGACATAATTCTCGATTATTCCACAAAGGTTAATAACGACCTGGCGGGATTCATTGAATGGTGGGAAGAAAATAAAGATAAGAAGTCCATCACCATTTCCGGCGAGGAAGACGCGGTTAATATTTACACCGTCCATAAGGCAAAAGGTCTCGAGAAACCTGTTGTGATAATTCCGTTCGCTAACTGGATCTTTTACGAAGGATTCAAAAACACCATCTGGGTGTCACCGGAGAGAGAACCCTTTAACGAAGCCGCGCCGTACCTGGTCAGAGCCACAAACTCGCTGGAGAATACATTCCTCAACGATGACATGCAGTTGGAAAAAGCGCAGTCATACATTGATAATCTGAATCTCGTTTATGTGGCATTCACAAGAGCGGCTGAGAGGCTGTTCATTATAGCGCCGGACAACCCTCAAAAGGGATTTTCGGCAAAGAATTTAATTTCACAAACGATAACAGCGTCTCCAGATCTCGAAAAATATTATGACGCTGAGAAAGAGATGTTCGAATACGGTGAAATGAAAAATCCGGTTAAGAGAAAGGATGAAGGAAAAAAATTCTATCCAATAGACACATTCCCGGCAACAGACTGGCACGACAGGCTGATCCTCAGCTCCGCGAAAAGTAAAAAAGAGAAGAAGTGAAGGACGCGTTTTTAAATAAACTGGTAAAGGAAGTTATCACAAAATATCCCGACAGCCTCAAGGATGTGTGCATCGTTGTGCCTAACCGGAGGATGATACTATTTCTCGAAAAGTACCTCACGGCAAACGACATCAAGACGGAGACCTTCCCCAAGCTTATTCCCATTAACGATTTCATCACGGAATTATCGGGCTATGAAGTTGCCGAGCCTCTGACGCTTGTATTTGAGCTTTACGAGACTTACAAGCACTTCCAGCCGGACGAAACATTCGACCAATTCTACCCGTGGGGTGAAATAATATTATCGGATTACGATCTCATAGATAAAAACCTCGTTAATGCGCGAGCATTATATACCGGTATAAAAAATATTAAAGAGCTTGAGCAGGAGTTTACCTTACATCTTACCGAAATTGAATCTTTCAAGAAGTTCTGGGAAAGTTTTTCGGATGAGGATATATCAGAAACCAAGAAAAAGTTCACACGCATATGGGAGTTACTGGGAAAGACCTATGATAATTTCACAGAGTCGCTGAGGGAAGGCAAGGTCGCGTACGAGGGCTTGATATACCGGAACACAGCCGAGAACATAGAGGAGATCTCCGATTCTATAGACGTAAAGATAATCTTTGCCGGGTTCAACATCCTTTCTAAAGCGGAAATGCTTATCATGAAGACGCTCCTCAAAAAAGGAAAGGCAGAGATATACTGGGACACGGATAAATATTACGCGGACGATAAAAAACAGGAAGCAGGCAGATTTATCCGAAAGAATTTCACCGACCTTGAAATAAAGAAGCCGGAAATCAAGGAGGACCTGCTTCTAACGGATGAAAAGAAGATAGACATATATGCCGTACCTCTTCGCGCCGGGCAGGCAAAGGCATTAGGCAAGCTGTTAAACGAATCTTTCCAGAGTGTAGACCCGGAGCAGACTGCTATCGTACTGCCGGACGAATCGTTGCTTCTCCCCCTCCTGAGCGCTCTCCCGGATATGTTCACCGAGATAAATATCACGATGGGTTACTCTCTCCGTAATACGTCACTTTATACTTTGATGGAGCTTTTGAAGGACATGCACACGATAACCGCCTCGACGGGAAAGGATACGCTGTTCGGTTACCGCTACGTAAAGGACATACTGGAGCATCCGTATATAAAGTCCATCGATTTCGATGAAACGATCGAGCTGACGAAGAAGCTCGACGATACTAAGCGCGTCTATTTCAACCGTGAACTCATAATGGAACAGGTTGAGGGCGAACTCGAAGCCGTCGATAGAATATTCAAATTAATTGAAAGAACTAAGGACCTGTTTGACTACATTGAAGAAATAATCGAAGTGATCGAAAAGAACGTGCGCGGAAGAAAAGGCAGGGCGAAAGGCTTCGAGATATACCAGATAGAGCAATTCAAAAAGCATATAAAAGACCTGAAGGGACTAATGGCGGGATTCGGAGATGAGATAGAGCCAAAGACCGCGTGGAGCATCCTGCTCAAGACCCTCCGCTCGATAAAGATACCTTTCACAGGCGCTCCGCTGAAGGGACTGCAGATAATGGGAGTCCTCGAAACGCGCGGGCTCGATTTCGAGAATGTGTATATGCTCTCGATGAACGAGGGTACTTACCCGAGAACCGATCTCGGCAAGACGTTCATCCCGGTAGGTATAAGAAAAGCATTCGGACTGCCGACGTTCGAGGATGATGACTCCGGGTATGCGTATAATTTTTACAGGCTCATGCAGAGGGCGCGGAACTTCACTATATTTTACAACTCCGAAGTTGATGAGCTCAACCAGGGCGAGCGTAGCAGGTATATTCCCCAGTTAGAATTCGAGCTGTGCAGACAGAATAAAAAGATTGATCTCAATAATTATATCGTGAGCGCTAAAGCCGACGCGCCGAAGCTGGAGAAGATCACGATCGAGAAATCCGATGACATAATGGAACGGCTTAAGGAGCTGGAATTTTCCGCCTCACGTCTGAACACATATATAAATTGCAGTCTCCAGTTCTATTTCCGGTGCATTGCCGGACTGCGCGAGCCGGAGGACAGGGACGGTATAATCGATCCCCGGCAATTCGGGAACATCGTCCACAATACGCTGAAGCGGATATACGAGGACTATATCGAACGCGACATAACACCGGACGACTTCCCCTCGCTGCATAGCATAATCGATGAGAAACTGGAGGAGGTTTTCGAGATAGAATTCAAAGGCGAGGACTACCTCAGCGGAAAGAACAGGCTCACAAGAAACATTATGAAGAAGCTCCTCGGCATGATACTCGAGACCGACGAAAGGACAGCGCCATTCAGCATACGCGAACTGGAGAAAGGCATCGACAGCGAAGTAACATTCCCCGATGGCGATACACAGGTAAAATTACAGGGACGGCTCGACCGTGTGGATGTATGCGGAGGCAAGGTGAGAATAATAGACTACAAGACGGGCCGTGTAGAGTGGAGGCACGCGCAGAAGGAAGTGAGCGACCAGTTCTACACCGAGATGTTCATGGAACCCAGGTACAGCAGTCTCTTCCAGGCATACCTGTACGCGTACATGTATCTCAAAAAGAACGCCGGGGAAAAGGTGCAGGTCGGCATTTACCCTATAAAGAAACTCAGCGAGGGCGTGACTCTTCTCAACAACGGCAAGGAGTTGACACTGGATCAGATGAAGGGCTTCGAGGAACGTCTCGAAAAGCTATTCGCGGAAATATTCGACAGGGACACGCCATTCAGGCAGACCACTGAGGAAGAGCGGTGCAAATACTGCGATTACAAAACCATCTGCAACCGAAATCTCTAGCAATATTGTCATTCTGTCCATCGGACTCCCCCATTTGTCATTCTGAGCGAAGCGAAGAATCTCTCCATCGGATTCCTAAGGAGAACAAACAATAATCCCTCCCCATTTGTCATTCTGAGCAAAGCGAAGAATCTCGGTGTCCTTCCTTTTGAATTTCATCTCGAACTTATCTTTATTAGTTTAATATAAATGAGTGAGATGGATAACCATAAAATAGTTCTATTCGACGGTGTGTGTAACTTCTGCAACTCATCCGTGAACTTCATCATAGATCACGACAAGTACAATAAATTCAAATTCGCCGCTTTGCAATCCGAAGCCGGGCAGGAACTCCTGAAGAAGTTCGATCTCCCTACCGAAGATTTCGATACATTCATACTCGTAGATCGGGATAAATACTACAAAAGATCGTCCGCCGCGCTCCATATGGTAAAGGATTTTCCCGGACTATGGAAGATCCTCTATGCCTTCATAATAGTCCCGCCCTTCATAAGAGACTTTTTCTACAACATAATCGCAAATAACCGCTATAAATGGTTCGGCAAGCGCAACGAATGCCGTATGCCCACCCCGGAGCTGAGAGAGAAGTTTTTGTAGGGAATAAATTAGTAAACCTAGGGAAATAACAAATTAAAATATGTAATTTCACTTCTTACACTATAAGTATTTGAACTTTAAATTCATTATTGATAATTTCCAAAATTATTAACAAAGAATAAGTATGCCTATTCCAGATTATGAGTCCTTAATGCTTCCTTTACTGAAAAGCATTTCAGACAAAAAGGAACATTCATTTAGAGATATAGTTGAGCATCTTGCAAATGAATTTAATGTATCCGATGAAGAGCGTAAGGAATTACTTCCAAGTGGAAGACAAGCAATTTTTGACAATAGGGCAGGTTGGGCAAAAACCTACTTAAAAAAGGCAAGACTCTTAGATACCCCTAAAAGAGCTGTTATAAAGATCACAGAAAGAGGTTTAAATGTCTTAGATGAGAAACCTTCCCGAATTACAAATAAATTCTTGATGCAGTATCCTGAATTCGTCGAATTTAAAACACCGAAAAAAGATACTGAAGATACGACAATAAATACAAGTGGAGAAGAACAAACACCCGAAGAAATATTGGAGAGTTCTTATCAAGAAATCAGAAAAGAACTAGCACAAGAATTGATAGCAAAAGTAATTATTCTTCCACCAGCCTTTTTCGAAAGATTAGTTGTAGAGTTATTAGTAAAGATGGGATACGGAGGTTCAATTAAGGATGCTGGAAAAGCTATAGGAAGATCGGGTGATGAGGGGATAGATGGAACGATTAAAGAGGATAAATTAGGTTTAGACATAATCTATATCCAGGCGAAGAGGTGGCAGCCAGGAAATGTAGTCGGACGTCCTGAATTACACAAATTCGTAGGTGCTTTAGCAGGTCAAGGAGCTAAAAAGGGAATATTTATTACAACTTCATTTTTTACCAAAGAAGCAAAAGAATATACCCCTAAGAATGAAACCAAAATAGTTCTAATTGACGGAGAAAGATTAGCACAACTTATGATCGACTATAATTTGGGTGTAACTATTCAACAAACATATGAATTAAAGAAAATCGATAGCGACTATTTTGGTGACGAATAATTTTTTCTTAGTGTCTCCGTGTCTTGGTGGTTAAAAGACTCCATTTAACAAATCCCCCATTTTCGGTATATTTACCCATATGAGTAATAAAAACAAATATATAGTTACTTCGGCGTTGACGTATGCCAATGGGGATACGCACCTGGGGCATATCGCGGGCTCTATACTGCCCGGCGACATTTTCGTTAAGTTCAAACGCCTGCAGGGAACGGATATCATCTACGTCTGCGGATCGGATGAATACGGCACTGCCATCGAGATGGCGGCTATCCGGGATAATGTCTCACCGAAGGAGATCATAGATAAATATCATACAGCTAATAAAAAGGCGTATGAAGACCTCGGGATGGAATTCGACATCTACTCGCGCACCTCGACGGACGTGCACAGGCAGACCGCGCAGGAGTACTTTTTGAAATTCTATAATGAGGGACTGCTGGAGCAAAAGACAGAGAAGCAATTATATTCGGAAAAAGAACAGAGATTCCTCGCGGACAGGTTCGTCGAGGGTACGTGCCCGGTATGCGGATATGAGGAAGCTCAGGGCGACCAGTGCGAAAACTGCGGATCTTCGCTCTCCCCTCTCGAACTGATAAACCCCCGCTCCAAGATATCCGGTGATACCCCGGTTGTAAAGGAGTCAACTCATTTTTATTTCCCTCTTGGTAAGTACCAGGGCGCGCTGGAGGAATGGATAGATACGAAGAAGGGCTGGAAGCCGAACGTGATAAATTACTGCAAGGGGTGGTTTAAGAAGGGTTTACAGGAAAGAGCGTACACACGCGACCTGGAGTGGGGCGTTCCCGTTCCTATCGAAGGCTTCGACGGGAAGGTCATCTACGTATGGTTCGAGGCGGTTATAGGATACATCTCAGCTACTAAGGAGCTTTTCATCGAGCGCGGTGAACCTGACAAATGGAAGGATTACTGGACCGACCCGGAGACAAAGCTGGTGCATTTCCTCGGCAAAGATAACGTGATATTCCACGCGATTATCTTCCCCGCGATGAACATTGCCTATGGCAACGTAGTACTACCGGATAATATTCCCGCGAACGAGTTCCTGAACGTCGGCGGGCAGAAGTTCAGCAAGAGCAAGGGCGTCGGCTGGATGGTTAAAGATGTGTTAAAGGAAATTCCGCCGGATGTCGTACGCTACGCCATCACTGCAGTTATGCCGGAGAATAAGGACGCGGACTTCACATGGGACGATTTTAGAATAAGGAATAATAACGAGCTGGCGGCGATACTCGGTAATTTCATTAACAGGACGGTGGTCTTCGCGAAGAAGCACTTCGACGGCAACGTTCCGCCCCGGTCGGGTAATGCGGATAATGTGCTGTTGAATGAATTCGCGGTGCATGCAAATTCCGCCGGTGAAAATTACGAGAAGTACCGCTTCAAAGACGCGCTGACCGATACAATGAATGCCGTGAGAGCGGCGAACAAGTATTTTAATGACAGCGAACCGTGGAAGCTGGTCAAGGATGATAAAGAAAAAGCCGCGGACGTTATCAATAACTGCCTGGAAGCATGCTATTCGACCGCGGTAATGATATACCCCGTGCTTCCCTTCACAAGCAGGAAGATAATGGGAATACTGAAGCAAAGCACCGAAGGATTGACATGGGACAGCATAGGAAAGGTAAACCTGAAAGAAGGTACCGAAATCGGCGAAAACGAGATACTTTTCCCGCAAATGGAGGAAGAGAAAACACAAGAAGACGAGTCAAAGGACGTCAAACAGAGTAAGGACAAAGGAAGTCAGCCGGCTGAGGGATTGATCACGATACAGGATTTCGGAAAAGTGAAGCTGAACGTGGGGCAGATAATCGAATGCGAAAAGATAGAGAAAAGCCAGAAGCTCCTTAAAATAAAGGTGAAGGTCGGTGATACAGAGAAGCAGATCGTTTCCGGCATTGCCGAGCACTACAAACCGGAGGAATTAATCGGCAAATCGATAATTGTTGTAAATAACCTGAAACCGTCGAAGCTGATGGGAGTTCTTTCCGAAGGAATGCTTCTCGCGGCGAAGCTGGACGGCAAGCTGACGCTGGTGACCGTGGACAAGGAAATTGACTCCGGCGCGGAGGTGAGCTAGGTGCCGGATTTTAAATACAAATTCGGTGACGTCACGTATGACCTGGCTGAGCGCACATACATAATGGGAGTATTGAATATCACTCCAGATTCGTTCTCTGACGGTGGGAAGTATTTCGATTCCCGATTGAACATGGATAAGGTTGTTGAAGATGCTGTAAGGATGGAAAAAGAGGGCGCGGATTTTCTGGATGTGGGTGGTGAATCCACCAGACCGGGTTCGGAGAGCGTGAGCCTGGATGAAGAGTTGAAGCGTGTAATCCCGGTGATCGAAGCGCTTAAAAAGAATGTCGGCATTCCCCTCTCGATCGATACTTACAAAAGCGCCGTCGCTGATGAAGCGTTGAAAGCGGGCGCGGTCATCGTGAACGACATAAGCGGGTTCAGATTCGATGAAAAGATGCCGGAGATAACAGCGAAGTATGATGCGTCCTGCGTATTGATGCACATAAAGGGAACACCAAAAAACATGCAGAAAGATCCCCAATACGTTGACGTTGTGAATGAAGTATATGATTACCTGGATGAGTCGATCAAGATAGCGGAAAATGCCGGGATCAGGCAAATAATTATTGACGTTGGAATAGGGTTCGGGAAAACACTCGAACATAATCTTGCTCTTATAAAAAACCTGGCTGTATATAAGGAGCTCGATCACCCGATATTGATGGGGCTATCGAGGAAGAGTTTTATGGATAAGATATTCCCGACTCCTATTGATGAGAGACTGGAAGGAACAATTGCAGCAAACTCCGTCAGCATTGTAAACGGAGCGAACATAATACGTGTCCATGATGTTTTAGAGAATAAGAAAGCTGCCCGGGTGGCAGATAGACTGAGATAAATGAACGATTTACAAAAAATAGACCTGGAAATTGACGGGATGAGTTGTGCAAGCTGTGCGGCTAGCATTCAGACATACCTCTCCAAAACCGATGGAGTACAGAACGCTTCCGTGAATTTCAACTCCGAGACCGCTAGCATAGAGTATTCCCCTAAGTCAATTTCCCTCGACAGCATAAAGGGTATCATAGGTCAGCTGGGATACAGTGTGATAGATACGGAAGATGACGAGAAGAAAGAGCAGGAAAAACAGATCGCCCTAAAGAAACAAAGGAATAAGATATTCATTACGGTTGTGCTGGCTCTTACAGTCATGTTCATCAGCATGCAGGGGCATTTTGGATTTCTCGACGTTATCTCCATTCCATTTACTGTATCACTCATAATACTCACTATTCTGACCAGCATCGTTGTGTTCTGGTCCGGAAGCAAGTTCATCAAGGGCGCATATAACGCCCTCAAATCCGGCACATCCAATATGGATGTATTGATCGTGCTTGGAGTGCTTTCATCATATATCTACAGCCTTGTTATTGCTGCTAATCACCTGCTTGGATTAAATATCGAAGCATTGAGTAACTCGCACGAGGTTTATTTCGAGACAGCTGCTATGATCGTGATGTTCATTATGATCGGCAACTATCTCGAATCGACCCTCAAAGCGCGTACTCAAACCTCGATTAAAAAGCTGAAAGGTCTGCAGGCTAAGACTGTTATTGTAATCAGGGACGGGAAAGAAATTAACGTCCCCTTTGAGAAGGTGAGATTAAACGATACAGTCATTATTAAATCCGGCGATAAAATACCCGTGGACGGTGTCATTGCTGAAGGAAACGGCGTACTTGACGAAAGCGCAATGACCGGCGAGAGCTTACCAATTGAGAAAGGTAAAGGTGATAGGGTGTTAAGCGGCTCCATTTTAAAAAGTGGATTCATTAAAATATCAGCGGAAAAAGTCGGCAAAGATACAATGCTCTCAAAGATCATCGACATGGTCAACGAAGCATCCAATTCCAAACCCCAGATACAGCGCCTTGCTGACAGGATTTCTGCTGTATTTGTTCCGCTTGTGCTGATTATTGCTGCTGTCACATTTCTTGTATGGTATTTCCTTGTGAGTGTCCCCTTCGGAAATGCGCTCATATACTCTGTTGCCGTTTTGATAATTGCCTGCCCGTGCGCGCTGGGACTTGCCTCCCCTATGGCTGTTGTGATAGGCGTGGGCAGGGCTGCGGAAAATGGTATTCTGTTCAATGACGTCGAAGCCATCGAAAAGCTGAAGAAAGTGGATACATTATGCTTCGATAAGACGGGAACACTGACCAGCGGTGAAATGAAAGTTAAAGAGATAAAGGCTCTCAACGGCATCCCGGAAAACGAGTTAATACGTTATATATTCTCCGTCGAGAAGCTGTCGAACCATCCCATCGCGAATTCTATAAACACATTCGCAGTCGAAAAGAATATCGATCCTATGGATGCATCCGGCTTTAGTAACGTTGACGGGAAAGGCGTGAAAGCTGTCGTTTCAAACAAAGAGGTACTGATCGGTAATACTGCGCTTTTAACGGACAACAACATTCCTTCGGTAATACAGGGAGAGCGAGGAAGCCTATATGTTGGTATAGACGGAGAACTTGCAGGAGTGATACAATTTGAAGATACAATAAAGCCTGAAGCCATTTTAGCAGTTAGAGAATTGCAGGAATCAGGTTATGAGCTTATCATGCTCTCCGGTGATAACGAAAAGAATGCAAGAAAAATAGCCGATGAAGTTGGGATCGGTAATTATTACTATGACGTACTTCCCGATGAAAAACAGAAGATCATTACCCTCTTACAATCCCAGGGAAAGAATGTTGCCATGATTGGCGATGGAATAAATGACGCTCCGTCTCTGGCAAAAGCAAATGTCGGCATAGCTATAGGAACAGGTACAGATATTGCGATAGATTCTGCGGATGTAATTCTTGTAAAAGGAAACCTGGAAAGTATTTACAAAGCTATACAGCTCTCAGGAAAAACCGTGCGGGTGATCAAGCAGAATATTTTCTGGGCATTCTTTTATAATACTGTGGCAATACCCGCAGCGGCAGGCGTACTTGCTCCGATAGGGATAATTATAAGCCCTGTCATAGCCGCAATGCTTATGGCATTTAGCGACGTAGTTACGGTAGTAGGTAATTCAATGAGATTAAAATATATGAAACTTAAATAATAAGAAGATGAAAGCAATCACATTAGCATTTGCACTCGTATTCGGTTTGTTCCTTTTCTCGTCATGCAATAAGACGAACGAAACAAAACAAACCGCCGGGAATGAGACAAAACAAACCGGGCAACAGGAATCAAAACAGGAAGAAGTTAAATCCCAGGACGAAATGACATCAAAGGAAAAAGCCGGCGAGGAAACACAAACGAAAGAAGTCAGCAATAAGGACGCAAAGCTTGAAACAGCTTCATTCAAATGTGAAACTATGACATGCACAGGTTGCGAGCAGACCATCACCAGCAAAGTGAAAAAGATGGACGGGGTAGAGGATGTAAAAGCTGATTACAAGACAAAAAGCGTCGAAGTGACTTTTGCGTCAAATAAGACCAGCAAGGACAACATAGCTAAAACTATCGAAGCCAGCGGTTACAAATGTGAAGTAAATAACTAATACATGCCTGTAGAAAAAGTTGATTTTGACAATTACGCGTCGGATTACGATAAGATATTAAAGGAAGATCTTGAGTTTTTCGGGGAGGAGAATTCTTACTTCGCCGATTATAAGATCAAGATCATAAAAGATACTCTTACATCGAAACCAAAGATGATCCTTGACTACGGTTGTGGTATTGGCAGAAATATTGGCTTTTACGAAAAATACTTTCCCGATTCGTCCATCTTCGGATGTGACATTTCACAAAAGAGCCTCGACATTGCAAAAAAATCTAATCCCGGAGCAAATTTTTTTCTTATCGATGATGAAAATCTCGGGAAGTATGCCGGGCAGTTTGATGTAATTTCCATATCATGTGTTTACCATCACATAGAGCCAAAACTGCGCGAAGACACAACAGAAAAAATTCATTCTTTACTAAAACCGGGAGGTTCTCTCTACATTTTTGAGCACAATCCAAACAATCCCGTAACACGCAAGATAGTCCGCGACTGTGTATGGGATGAGGACGCGATACTACTACCGGCAAAAGAATCAGAAGCGCTCATGAATAAAGCAGGCTTTACGATCTCAAAAAAACAATACACAATATTCTTTCCAGCTTTTCTTAAAATATTCAGACCTTTAGAAAAATTTTTGGGGTTCATTCCGTTGGGAGGACAATACTACCTTAGGGGAGAAAAAAAATAACTACTTCTTATTCTTCTTTGCCATTTCTCTTTTGTACTCTTTCCTATATTCGAATATTTCTCTTATAGTCCTCAATATAACTGAAGGTCTTGCGCCCGTAGATATTCCATCCAGTCGTGGAAGATGGACTACACCCACCTCCGTCGTTCTGTAATCCAAAAGTTTCGCTTTCAACATTATTTCAGCATCGATAAAAGCATCGATCGAATTGATCTTTATCTTTTTGAATAGGTCAGCCTTGAATACTTTGAACGCGCAGTCAATATCCCAGTAATGTATATCGAATAAAAGCCGAAGCAGGTAGTTGTAACACAATGAAGTGAATTTTCTATAAAGGGAATACTGTTTTTGTTTCCTGTATCCGACAACGATATCGGTAAAAGGAATCAATGCTACAAATTTCCGCAGGTCCTCGAGATCGAACTGGTTGTCACCATCTGAATAAAAAACGTAATCCATTTTAGCATTCATAAACCCATCGCGCAGTGTAGCACCATACCCCATATTTTTTTCATGGTGAATTACCCGGACTTTTTCATATTTTTCCGCTAGCTCGTCTGCCACTTCCCCCGTTCTGTCCGGACTTCCGTCCTCGATGATGATAACTTCGTAATCCTTCAAATTCATAGACTCGATGACTTCGACAGTTTTATCCACAACCTTGGCAATATTACCCTCGTCGTAGTAAGCTGGGAAAAAAGCTGTCAATGTTATATTTTGGAAATCAAAAAGGGACATCAGTGGGTGGAGTGTTGTTATAATTGTGAAACATATACTCGTAAGTATTTCTTATTCCATCGGTAATGTCGGTCGACGGATCCCAGTCGAAGGCTTCTTTTGCCAATGTATTATCCAATATACTCACCGGAACATCGATATTTCTGCTCTCAGTATAGTTTACTATAGCCTCCTTACCGGATAAACTACTGATGATCTCGATAATATCATTGAGCGAATACCCTTTTCCGGTGCTTACATTAAATATTTTTGCATCGGTTTTCCTGGCAATTGATTTTGCTATTACTTCCACTGCATCTTTGATATAAATATAATCCCTTGTAATACTGCCGTCACCCCATATCTCTATCGGCAGATTATTAATGATCCTATACATGAATACGGCGATAGCTCCCTGTGAAGCAAGTGGATTTTGTCTCTCCCCATATGGATTCGATAATCGAAAAACATAATAATCCAGCCCATAAAGTTTATAATACATGTACAGGTATTTCTCGATCGTTCGTTTGATTATACCATAAGAGACGATTGGGTTGATAGTATGTGATTCCTTTACCGGGATTTCTTCAGGGATACCATATACAGTACCTCCGGAAGAAAGAAATACCACTTTACGCATCTTATTTTTCCTGCATTCATCGAGTAAACGGAGTGACGAAAGCAAGTTAGTCTCCGCATCATAAACAGGATTCTCGTTAGAATTGGAAGGAAGTGTAGAGCTTACAAGGTGAAACACATAATCAATATCGGCGAGCGATCTTTCTATATCTACCTCATTATTAAAATCCCCTTCGATTATCTTAATATTGTCTATAATATCGGTGAGATTCTTTTGTGAGAAATTCAACTTATCAAAAACAGTCACATTATAACCTTTATTCAGCAGGTTCTCACAAAGATGCGATCCTATAAATCCTCCGCCTCCGTATATAATACAATTTTTTCCTTCTCTGCTCATTACACTATTTTTTTTCGAATATAAATGCACCGAGTCCCCGGTTATCCCAGAGTATCTGATTGACCAGTTTATACGATGAATCCTGCTGCAGCTTATCGACATTTATGTCGTTCCCCCATTCCGGTCTATAACCATAGTGTGTATCCCAGATTATTATTGAACCCGGAGGAGCAGACGGCAATGTACCCGATTGTATCGGCTTAAACTTAGTAACATTATCCTTATACTGTTTAGAAAAGAAGCTTAGCATAGAATGATTTGTCAGGACTTCTTTACCGTCGATCTTATAATTATTATCAAGATATTCAGCGGCTTCCTTTATCTTTAGATTTTCAGGAGAAAGCTTCTTAGGCTCAAAATTGAAATACAAATAAGCCAGCGACAGTAATATCAATACAACCGACATATTGTTAAGATATTTCGTTTTGGTCTCCGACCACAATAGCAGTACCAACACCATTATCGCAACGATAAAAAGGAATTTAGAATATTCTGACTGATCCTTAATTGTAAACCCGTCTGTCGTATGAGAAAGGAATGCCAAAACCAGTAGCGCAAGCACACCTGTAAGTATAAAGAATGTTCTGCGGAAACTTTTACTCGCAATATTATTTAATCCTATCGTTGCAAATACAGCACAGACCGGCGATATGTGAAGAAGGTACCGCCAGTTACCCGGATTCGGACCGTCATTAAACATCGTCATCAACTGAACGGCAAAAACAGAAACAAACATTACATACAGGAGAAAATATTTTGATATGTAGCTCTTATACTCACCGGGTTTTTCCAGAAAGCCAAAGAAGCCTGAAAGAAACATTGTAAGTGAAACCGGTCCGACTATAAATACATAAACCTTGAAATAGTGTAGGAAGCCCTGCGATTTATATGCTAAGCCTGCCACCTTTTTCATTTCCGTAAGCACATACATAATATCACCCGTATGTATAAAGCCGAGCAGATTGTATATAGCCGGGAATACAAAAAGAAGTACTGCCGGTACATATTCCTTCTTTCGTATAAATATTATAGCCAGTATAATTAATACGATAGCAATTTCCTGCCTTACGGTGAATATATACCCGCACAATAGCGCGCTCCATATATAATGTTTCTTCTCATACAGCGTAAGAAAACCTACTATACACAGAGCTGTGAATATCTCCGAGTATGATCTGAACGACAGGTCGAAAAATAATGGCTGGAATGCCAGTATGATCGCTCCAAAAAATGCGTAGTTGATCTTATATACCCTGATCAAAAGATAGGTCAGGTAGACAGTTAGTGAAGCGATTAAAGAATTTACTATTAAAACCGTATCATAGCTGAATAGAGCCGGGATCACCATAAATATCTTATAACCCGGTTTTGGGTTATTCCCCAGTATCACCCATGGATCATTCCAAAATTGAAGCATATTGAGATACTGCGCGATCTCATCATCTTGGTAAAACCCGACAGAATACTTACTTGAAATAAAATATACTATCGTGAGAATGGGTATGATCAGCCAAAAATACTTGCCGATAACGGTATTCAGATCCGTTACATTTTCCTGTACCTTCGGTTTTTTTGATATAGGTTTCTTTTTGGGGGCTTTAGCCATAAGTAAACAATATATTTATTACCATTTTAAAATAAAATTGAATAAATCTAACAAAAAAGGTCTCTGTATAGAGACCTTTCCAAAAAGCTCATATTTAATAATATGTTATTTAACTAACATCATTTTCCTAGTTTCTGTAAAGCTGCCGGAGTTAAGCACGTAGTAGTAAATTCCGCTGTTTAGAGCCGAAGCATCGAATTCATACTCGTAGGTTCCCTCCTGCAATTCCGATGACAGAAGTGTCGCTATGTTTTTGCCAAGTATATCATAAATTTTAAGCGATGTAAAACCTGATTTCGGAATATCGAAACTTATCTTTGTAGATGGATTGAATGGATTTGGATAATTTTGCGAAAGGTTATATCTTTCCGGTACTGATGAGCTTATCGTATTTAGATTTGTAACATTATCACTATGGATCACCGTTCCGTTTTCCCCGACTGCCCAGCCCTGCACTCCGTTTACTCTTATAGAAAGATAATCGCCGTTTACAGGAACAGACTGTTGAACCCAATTTGTTCCCCCATTTGTTGTTCTAAGTACCAATCCATCTAACCCTGCCATCCAGCCCATTTGATCATTCGCAAATACTACTGACCTGAATGTTGTAGAAAAACTGCCGAACTCGTAATCCTGGTGAAACCATGTTGAACCGCCGTTCGTGGTTTTAATAACACTATTATAATCACCTGCTGCCCAACCTGTGTTTTCATTGATAAAGTACATCGAGAAAGATGTAGAGACTGTTCCCGATGTCTGCGCAATCCAATTATCACCTCCGTTAGTTGTTTTGAACAATTTCCCATATCTAACTCCGGCCCATCCTGTATTTTGATTCACAAAATATACAGAATAAACCCAGGGTTCGACAAGGCTGGTTGCCCAGGTATCTCCGCCATCAGTAGTTTTCAATACTCCATTATCGCCGACTACCCAGCCGTAATTCCGATGAATAAAATAGACGTAAAATAAATTACTGCTTGTGCCGCTCGATTGGAGTACCCAGTTTTGTCCGCCATTAGTGGTCTTTATGATCCTTCCGCTATGCCCGACAGCCCACCCGAGGCTCCCGCTAATAAAGTAAACATGGTGCAGTAGAACTCCTGAAGGATTACTTTGACTTTGCCAGTTGACTCCGCCATTTACGGTCTTAATAATAGTCCCGTTGCTGCCAACAGCATAGCCTGTATCCGGTTTAGGAAACGATGCGGACCATAAATAATCATAAACTCCGGTTGTTTGGATATTCCATGACTGTGAATAAAGACAGGTTGAAAATATAAATAGGATTAATATTCCTATTGCGGTAGTAGTTGCTCTTGTCATTTCTCTTACCCTTAATTTTAAATGTTTTAAAATTTGGGAGCTTCCCTAAATTACTAAAATTTCAACTAATATCAAATTAAATTTTGTTTTACAATACAATACTTACCTAAGGAGTCCCCCTATTTATCTTTAATAACCTGTCCATTAATGCTATATTTGTAATTATTTAATAATATGAGATATTTGCTTTTAGGCGATTCCGTACAGATAAAAGAACTAAACGAGACCATAAAACAGGTCGCGCCGACCAATATCAGCGTCTTGATAACAGGTGAGAGCGGAACTGGTAAAGAAGTTGCTGCAAATGCGATCTATAAACTCAGCACACGAAAAGACAAACCGATGATCACTGTTAATTGCGGCGCTATCCCGGAAGGGATCATTGAAAGCGAGCTCTTTGGTCATGAAAAAGGCGCGTTCACCGGGGCGACCGACAGCAGGCAGGGGTATTTTGAAACAGCCGATGGCGGTACGATATTTCTGGATGAGATCGGTGAAATGCCATTATTGACACAGGTAAAATTATTGAGAGTGCTCGAATCAGGCGAATTTATGCGTGTTGGAGGTTCTAAGAAAGTTAAGGTTGACGTCCGTGTCATTGCCGCAACGAATAAAGATCTTGCAAAGGAAGTTCTGAATAAAAATTTCAGGGAGGATTTATACTACAGGTTAAAATCCATCAACCTTCATATCCCCCCGCTTCGTGAACGCAAATCCGACATCCAGGTCTTATTCGATCACTTTGTAAACTCCTTCTGCAAATCCAACAGCATCTCATTTCCGGGTATAGAAGATGATGCAATGAACTTTATCATTAATTACCACTGGTCGGGAAATGCGCGTGAACTTAAAAACTTCATAGAAAGTATAATAGTATTGAACCAGGGTGGCGTGATAACCCTTTCCGATGTAAAAAAACATTTACAGCCCGAATTGCAATTGCCGGGTTCATCACTTCCCGTCGTGTTGAAAGAAACTATGGATGAACCTGGAGACTACAGAAGCCGGGAGATACTCCTGAGAGCATTAGCTGAAATAAAGTCGGACATAATTGACCTTAGAAATTATATCTACACTGTAGAATCACGTAAAGGATCCGGTAACGGAAAAGCCGATGACTTTACCATCCCCAAAGAAAGAATGAACAGCATGAACTTCGACGAAATAGAAAAGGAAGTTCTCCACTACCTGCTCAAGGAGAATAACTGGAACGTCAACCGGGTTTCGGACATACTGGACCAATCACCAAGG
This sequence comes from Ignavibacteriales bacterium, assembly GCA_020635255.1. Lineage (NCBI taxonomy): Bacteria > Pseudomonadati > Ignavibacteriota > Ignavibacteria > Ignavibacteriales > Ignavibacteriales bacterium. The sequence continues at coordinate 955,417 of JACKAC010000002.1, read as the reverse complement.
AACATTTACCGAAAAATAAACAAGTATAATATCAGGGAAGAAGAATGACACGGATGAATAGATTAATATTGGCTATATTGCTTCTTATCGGCGTAATTTTAACACAAAGCGGGTGCAATTACGGGTTCAGAGGCAAGAACCCGCCTAAAGGCATCAATACATTATATATACCGCTTTTTGAAAATACGAGCAATTTTTCGGAAGCCGACATAAGAGAGAATTTTACCGAATCACTGAAAAATAAGATCGTTGCGGACAATACGTTCCTTCTCGACAGCAAAGAGGGCGCAGACGGTATGCTGGTATGTAACATTGCCACAGTAACCGATGAACCCCTCGTTATTTCCGGCGACGAGACCGTAACAAAAAGAAAGATAACTATTACTATCAGCGCCGATTTTCAGAATTTAAAAACCGGTAAACAGATCTGGCAGAAGACCTTTAATAACTTCGGAGAATACAACTCCCCTTCCGGGAGCTTTTCCGAACGAAAGACCGGGATAAACGAAGCAATTGACAAGATCACGGAAGATATCTTAAACGATCTAACATCCAACTGGTAGCAATCATCATTACATGGCAATCGAAAGCGTAATACTTACAATATATATAGTTGCATTGACGATCTTGTTCTTATTCGGAGCGCATGGCTATACTATGATATATTACTATATGAGAACGTTTAATAAGCGCACCGATGATCTAACAATGGAAGACCTCCACCTCAAAGAATTTCCCGTAGTTACTATCCAGCTCCCTATGTTTAATGAACGCTACGTATCCACCAGGCTCATCGATTGCTGTATCCGTATAGAATACCCAAAAGACAAGATAGAATTCCAGATACTCGACGATTCCACCGATGATACCACAGAGATCATCGCCGAACATATTAAAAGATACCTTGCTCAGGGATATGACATAAAACTCCTTCACCGAACCGACAGGACCGGCTACAAGGCAGGCGCGCTAAAAGAAGGACTTAAAACCGCGCGCGGTGAGTTCGTTGCTATCTTCGATGCAGACTTTATCCCGAGGAAAAAATTCCTTCTACGCACGCTCCCTTACTTCTACAAAATAGAAAAGCTCGGGCTCGTGCAGACACGATGGGAACACTTGAACAGGGAGTATTCACTTATCACTAAAACACAGGCCATGGCTCTGGACGGTCACTTCGTCATAGAGCAGGCCGTCCGTAATAGAGCAGGGTTCTTCATTAATTTCAACGGCACAGCCGGCATCTGGCGTAAAGAATGCATCTTCGACGCAGGTAACTGGGAGGCAGACACTCTAACCGAAGACCTCGACCTCTCCTACCGGGCGCAGATGAAAGGATGGAAATTCAAATATCTTATAAATTTCACATCACCCGCAGAGCTCCCCGCTGAAATAAATTCCCTCAAGTCCCAGCAGTTCCGCTGGACAAAAGGAGCAATAGAAACAGCGAAGAAGATCTACCCTAAAGTCCTTCGCTCAAAAATGCCTTTCAAAGAGAAAGTGCAGTCATTCGTTCATCTCTGGAGCAATCTCGCTTACCCGTTCATCCTTTTATGTGCGCTTCTACAGATTCCGATACTATTAATCAAACTTGGCGGTGATTATGACGGCACGTTTAAATTTATGTCCATCTTCGTCTTTGCATTCATCGGCTCATTCCTCTTTTACCTGTATTCGCAAAAAGACGTCTACACCGATTGGCAGAAAAGAATAATATATTTCCCGCTCTTCCTTGCCGGAAGCATGGGACTCTCCGTGAACAATACCAAAGCTGTATTCGAAGGCTTAATAAACAAAAAATCGGAGTTCGTACGTACCCCAAAGTATAAGATCACCTCACAAACGGATAAATGGCATGATAAGTCGTACCAGATGAAGAAGATACCGTTCACATCGTATATTGAGGCATTAATGGGGCTGTACTGCGGTGCTGGAGTGGTACTCGCCATAATCCATGCCCAGATAGCCGCAATTCCGTTCCAGCTGATGTTCACTGCAGGTTTCAGTTTATTGGCTTATCTTTCAATTAAGCAGGTTATTATGGCAAATAGAATTATTTCACAGAAAATGAAACTCGCCGGATCACATGGATAATCTCGACGGCTACATAGAAAACCTTAAAGCGTCGCTCAATGAAAAGGTGTTTTCACCCGTCTTCATCCGTCTTGCTAACGTGTACTTCCTCAATAAGCAGTATGAGGCGTGCATATCTGTCTGTAAAACCGGGCTTGAGATTTACCCGGATTATTTGACCGCGCGCGTACTAATGTTAAAGTCCCTGCTTAAGCTCGGACATCTAAACGAAGCAGAAAAATGCTTCAACGACATCGAAAGCAAAATAGCAAACCTTCCCATTCATGCAAAGTTTAAGGAAAGCCTTGTCAAACTAAGACAGGAGCCAAACCAGGAGCGTATCTTTTATAATTTTGCGAAAGAACCCTCGCTTAGATTCGACGACAACAAAGATTCAGTGATGAATATAATAGGAAAGTCACGCCTAAAATCCATCGAAGTGAAAGACGACAACCTAAACGAACTTGAAAGGAAGGTAAACAGGGATAGGTTTGAAAAGATGAAGACAAATTTTGATAACGCATCACTGGTTCTCCATAGTTCAGGTAACGCGTATGACAACACGAAAAAGCAGGAAGCAAAAGAAGAACTGTTTGGCAGGATAAAAATAGTTACTGAAACACTCGCGGACATTTACGCTCAGCAGGGTAACTTCAAAGAAGCCTTTAACGCGTACAACCTTCTCCTTCGCGCCGGTACACCAAATAAAAAACGCATCGAATCGAAACTGCTCGAGCTCGAGCGCATTAACTTCGCCGGCGAAGAGAATTAATCTTCCGGTAAACCCGGTCTCACATTCACAACCTTTTCCCTTTGCATTATCACAGTCCCCGATTTAGCTCCCTTGGGTTTCTTTACGTGCTTCTTTTCGCAGTAAGCTACCGGGACCACCGATGCGTTCCTCGCCTTGCTGTAATAAGCGCTTATTGCAGCCGCTTTTTTGATTATCTCCTTACTTACATCATCCTTTTTATTACTTACCTTAAGCACCGTATGCGACCCGCTCGCCCCCCTCACATGGAACCATATGTCGTGTGGAGCTGAGTATTTTGTCGTTAATAGATCATTAGATACACTGTCCTTACCTACCCATACCTCATACCTGTCATTCAAAACAAACTTCCTGAACTTGCTCGTCTCATCCGGTTTCCCGCTCTTAATTACATCTTTCTCAAGTTTCTTTATCTCCTTCAGATCCTCAATCCCTTCAAGCCTTTCCAATTCCGCCTCCAGCTTCTCTTTCTCCTTTGCGAATTTCTTCAGTGACTTCTCCACGTCTACTATTGCGTTCTTCTGTTTCTTATATTTCTCAAAATACCACGTGGCATTTTCCGCCGGTTTAAGATCCTTTTTCAATTTTATCTTTACTTTCTCATACGTAACCGGGTTGGTTACTTCCAGTACCTCATCCCCTTCGTTGATCTGTCCCAGGTTTGCAAGCACCAGGTCGCCGTATATCTTGTACCTGTCGGCTTTTTTGAACTCCACGACTGTGTTATTCAGATTATCGACGTTGTTTTCTATCCTCGATAGCTCTTTCTTAACCTTACCAATCTCACTTCCCAAAACGTCCTTAGCCTTTTCTTCCTTATATCTGAACCTGTTCTGATGATCTATAAGTTCGTTTATACTATCGAATTGCTTTTTACTGTACCCTTTCAAATGCTCCAGCTCCGCCAGCGATGTCCTCACATTGTCATCCATGCTGTAAAACAAATAAACCGGATTATCAAATCTCCTTCTCAATGCTGTAAACTCCTCGTCTATAACACCCTCATTCCCCTCTGACGGATCATCACCGTCCAGCCCCGTTTTAAAAAGCACCTCCTTCTGATACAAGTTTCCGAAATCAGCGTACCTCGTTTTAATATAATCTTTAACTGTATTAATATCCTTCGAAACGTGTGTTTGCTTTTGCGGGAAAATCTCATTCACATCCTTTTGCAATACCTCATTCCTGTTCTTAAACGCATTTACCACCGATCCGTCCTTCACCACGAAGCAGTTGTACAGCGATCTTATAAACGAAAACAATACTTCACTCCCTCCGGACATGACTATTCTTATTATCCGGTCATCATTAAAAAGCCCGATACTCTCCACTCTAGCGTCTGCCAGCTCTGGAAACAGCTCCGCCACATTTTTCTTAGCCCTGGAATAATTCTCCCTTAGAACAATGCTCTCCGCCTTTTTCGCTATCGAGTATTCAAGGAATATCTCCTCACCGGCTTTCGAAAATGCCATTACCAGCTTCCCCTTCTCCTGCGTAAAAGCCTCCTCCAGCTCGGCTCCTGCAAGTTCCTTACCCAGGTAATTCGCTATCTCTCTTATATGAAAATAATTTTTATCCACTCGTTAATTTAATTATCCTCGATTATAAAAGTTACATAAAACAAAAAAACCAACCCCGAACCAGACGGAATTGGCTTTTCTGCTTTTATTAACCTAGTACCTAATTTAAGCCTCTTTTAGTGCTTCCGCTCCTCCTACTATTTCAAGTATCTCCTTCGTGATCGCTTCCTGTCTTGCCCTGTTAAACTGGAGTTTTAAATTCACTAATAACTCATCCGCGTTTCTTGTCGCGGTTTCCATAGCTGTCATCCTTGCTCCCTGCTCAGCCGCGTTCGATTCCAGAAGCGCTTTCCAGAACTGTGTCGCCAGCTTCCTCGGGATAAGGTCGTTAAGTATCTTCTCTATGCTCGGCTCATAAATATAATCTACATTAGCCTTCTTCTCTTCACCGTCCCTTTTCTCGTCGGTCAGCTTATCGCTTCCCAGCGGAAGGAACTGCTCCCTGGTCGGGATCTGCCTTACCACTGACTGAAATTCGTTAAATATTATGTCCACTTTGTCAAACTTCTTGCCGAGATACCCGTTCACAAGCTCGTTCACTATTTCCTGTGATCTCTCTACTCTCAGATCGCTGAATAGATCGGATATTCCTTTTATCAGGTTGTACTTCCTGTTCTTAAAATAATCATTTGCCTTTTTACCAACTGCCATTACCATGGTATCTTTGCCGAGCTCGTTTATGTATGTTGAGGCGAACTTGAGCAAATTGGAATTGAATGATCCTGCCAGTCCCCTGTCCGATGAAACAACCACTACCAGCCTGTTGCTGACAGAGCGTTCCTCCATAAGCGGATTCACTATCTCAGTCGAAGCGTCTACCAGGTGGTTCAGAAGTTCGTTTATCTTATTAGCATACGGGCGCGCCATCGTAATTCTTTCCTGTGCTCGTCGCAGTTTCGCAGCCGCCACCATCTTCATAGCCTTGGTGATCTTCTGCGTATTCTGAACTGCGGTTATTCTGCCTTTTATTTCTTTTAATGTAGCCAACTAGATCCTTTTTATGCTGTTTGACTTATTGCAGATGAAAATCTTTCCGTGAAATCTTTCAATATTGTATCAAGCTTGCCTTTTGTCTCGTCGCTTATCTCTTTCGATGTCTTTATCGCATCGAGAACATCCTTATGCAGACTTTCCATTTCATCTAAGAAATCCGATTCATACTTCTTAACAAATTCTACCGGGATGTTATCGAGATATCCGTTAGTACCCGCGAAGATGATCGCTACCTGTCTTTCTACAGGCATCGGTGAATACTGCTTCTGCTTTAGAATTTCTACCAGTCTCTGTCCTCTTGTTAACTGCTGCGTCGTTGCTTTATCCAGGTCTGAACCGAATTTTGCGAATGCTTCCAGCTCCCTGAACTGTGCCAGCTCGAGCCTCAGTGTACCCGCGACTTTCTTCATCGCCTTGATCTGAGCGCTTCCGCCTACCCTGGATACCGAGATACCTACGTTAATAGCCGGCCTTACACCCGCGTTAAAGAGGTTCGGTTCGAGGTATATCTGACCATCTGTGATCGAGATCACGTTGGTCGGGATGTATGCGGATACGTCACCTTCCTTTGTCTCGATAACCGGAAGCGCCGTAAGGCTTCCTCCGCCGAGATCGTCTGAAAGCTTTGATGCTCTCTCGAGAAGTCTAGAGTGCAGATAGAAAATATCACCGGGGTACGCTTCACGTCCCGGAGGCCTTCTGAGTAGAAGTGATACTTCCCTGTAAGCCGCCGCCTGTTTTGAAAGGTCATCATAGATAACCAGCGCGTGCTTTCCGTTGTCCCTGAAATACTCTCCTAGTGTTGCGCCTGAATATGGTGCGATGAACTGCATCGGTGCCGGATCGGATGCCGTCGCAGAGATTACTGTCGTGTAATCCATTGCGCCTGCAGCTTCCAGCGCTCTTACTACCTGCGCCACCGTAGAACCCTTTTGACCAATTGCAACATATATACAATATACGTCTGTATCTTTCTGGTTAATGATAGTATCGATAGCGACAGCGGTCTTACCCGTCTGCCTGTCTCCGATGATAAGCTCCCTCTGTCCTCGTCCGATAGGGATCATAGCGTCTACCGCCTTCAAACCTGTCTGCAGAGGCTGATTAACCGGCGCCCTTTGAATAACACCGAGTGCTTTCCTTTCTATAGGAAGGTAATTATCCGTCTTTATCTCGCCTTTACCGTCGATAGGCTGCCCCAGAGGGTTGATAACCCTGCCCAGCATTGCCTCTCCAACAGGCATCGATGCGATTCTTCCGGTCCTTTTTACCATGTCGCCTTCTTTTACCAGTGACGAATCACCGAAAAGAATACAACCGACGTTATCCTCTTCGAGGTTCAGCGCGATCCCAATAACACCGTTCGGGAATTCGATGAGCTCACTTGCCTGGCACTTCGTCAGACCGTAAACCCTCGCCACACCGTCACCTACGTAAAGGACGGTACCGACTTCATATATGTCCAGTTCCTTCTCAAATCCTGTTAACTGCTTAAGCAGGATATCTGATACTTCATCGGATTTTACATTAACCATTTTTATTAACTCCTTTTGGATTGCCCTTGCGGGCGGTTTATTTTTTAGTTCAGGGCTATATCACCTTCTTTAAAACGCTTCCTTAAGATCTCGAGCTGACGTCTGATACTTGCGTCCAGAATTACGTCCTTTATTTTCACGATAAATCCGCCGATGAGATTTGGGTCCACCTTAAAGCTTAGCTTGCTGTTCAGTTTCGTGTAGCTGTCTATCTTTTCCTTCATCTGCTTCTTTTCGTCATCGGTTAGTTCCACTGCTGAAGTCACGTCCACAGACACGATACCGTCTTTCTCGTTCTTTAATTGCTGGTAATCATGCAGTATCTCAAGTATGTGCGCGTCCCTGTGCCTCTGTATCAGTAGAAGCATGAAGTTCATCGTTAGCCTGGAAACTTTCCCTTCGAAAATCTCCTTAACAATGGCTTCCTTCTTCTTTTGGTCTATGATCGGGCTTTTGAAGAATAGCTCTAGATCACGGCTTGACGTAATTACATCTATCACACCGTCGACGTCGCCGGAAACTTTGTCCAGCTCGCCTTTTTGCTTAGCTTCTTCGTATAAAGCTGTGGAATATCTTCTCGAAATCCTTTCGAACATTTTAATAAAATTTTACTTTAACTTTTACCGGTACTAATTATTCGGGACCTTGGTCAAAAACTCATCGACAAGCTTCTTCTGCTTGTCCTTGTCCAGTGACTCCGAAATTATCTTTTCTGCTGCCTCTATTGCTATGTCGGAGATCTTGTCTTTCAGATCGTCCATAGCCGAGTTCTTCTGTTGTTCTATCTCTGCCTTTGCCTGCTCGATGATCTTCTTAGCGTCTTCATTGGCTTTCTGCTTCATTTCTTCACCCAGTTTGTTAGCCATTTCCTTAGCCTGGTTTATTAATTCCATCGACTTGGCGTTGGCTTCTGCGAGGTTCTTCTTATTCTGTTCGATAAGGTCCAGCGCTTCCTGGTTTAGCTTCTCGGCGTTTTCCAGTGAGTTCTTTATGGACTCTTCCCTCGAGTTAAGTGCATTCAGTAGAGGTGTCCATGCTATCTTTCTCAGTAAAATGAGCAGAAGCACGAAAATAATTATCGTCCATATTATGAGCCCCGGGTTTACCGAAAGCAATGAAGGCTTTTCATGTCCTCCGTCCTGGAGGAATACCAGCAAATTGTTAAATAGTAAAGTCAGGTAATAAGCCATGATAATCCTGATTTAAAATTGTTTTAAAATAGGTCGCGTATCTTCCGCTATTACTTAAGCGCAAGAAGAATACAAATAACAAGTCCGAACAGTGCAACACCTTCGATAAGCGCTGCAGCAATGATCATAGATGTCCTAACTTCACCGGTTGCTTCTGGCTGTCTTCCTGTAGCTTCCATAGCTGAAGCAGCTAATCTGCCGATACCAATACCTGCGCCGATTACTGTTAAGCCTGCTCCGAGTCCGGCTCCTAAAAATGCAAGATCCATTTTAAGTTCTCCTTTACCCTCCGTTTCGCGGGGGGAATTTTGTTAAATGTTTTAAAATATTATTACAAAAAACTTTTCTAGTGATCCTGGTGCATTGCCATGTTTACATAAAGCGTCGCAAGCATCGTAAATATGTATGCCTGCAGCAATGCTATGAATATCTCAAGACAATATATAAATAGCGCGAACGGTACTGCGATCACAGCGCCCGCGTATGATAATATGAATATCAAACCTATCAATGAAAGTATAATGATCGAACCAGCGGTTATATTTGCGAATAACCTCATCAGCAGTGAGAATGGCTTCGTGAACAGTCCGATAAACTCTACCAGTATCATGATCGGCAGTACGAATACCGGGATTCCCGGAGGAATAAGCCCTTTCAAATATCCGCCCACGCCGTTCTTCTGCATTCCCTTTATCTGCGTCAATACAAATGTAATGATAGCCAGCGATGCGGTAACGTTGATATTCTTCGTCGGCTGTACAAAAAACGGTATCAATCCAAGCAGGTTACAGAACATTATGAAGAAAAACAGTGTGAGGAAGAATGGCAGGAGCGGGAGTCCGCTCTTTCCCATATTAGGAACTACTATATCATCCCGTACGAATACCACCAGTACTTCCACCAGGTTACCCAGCCCCTTCGGAGCTTTGTTCTTGGAATTTATTCTTGCCGCGCTCGTCATTACTATTATCAGTAATATCGATGCAACAACCATCATGAATGTCATCTTTGTAGGTGAAAGGTCTATGGTGAGACCGCCGATGTGTATGGCGGGGATCTTTGGTAATGCTAACTTGCCCAGGAAATAAAAATCTACGTAATCGTGGTCGGTGATCTTTTCTATAATATCAAGCTTGTCCTCTTCCTCTTCATGCTCTACTTTGCTCGTTCCTTCCTGGTGCTGTTCGACTTTATCTTCGTTCGGATTATTACCGTGTTCATCCTGCGCGTAAGCGTTCATTGACGGCACGGAAACAACCGCCAGCGTTACGGCAAATAGTATTAATAGTAATTTCTTTCTGAATGTGTTAAAAAGATCGGGTAAAATATTTATAATTCTCAATCTTTTGAATTATTTGGTTTCTCTAATTGCTGCTTCCCCGGGATTAACTTATCTTTGTTGGGGAAGATGTACAACATTTCGAGGATAAGGAACAAGAAGTAGAATATAAATAGAGACATCACAAAATTAACTTCCTCGAATTTAAAAACTGCGAGTCCAAGCGCTACATAACCTGCCATTATCAATATCCTGGCAAATAAACTCCCAAGCAAACGGGAAAAGAAAACCGGGTTCGTCTTATCCAGACCTGATATCACTACCCATACTCCTATCAGAACATTTAACACCGTGAAGACCAGGTTTGCTATCACAGCCGTTATGTCCGTCGGCTGTCCGATTCCCTGCATTATTAAAATGAATACTACGGAAGCTATTATTCCTGAGATTATCACGTAAACCGAAAACTTTACATAGCCGGCTGGTATATTCAAATCTTCCTATCCTCTTTTACGTTCTGATCGGTCTTCTTACTCTCCTTCTCTTTCCTTGAAAGGTCCTGTATCGTCAGGAAAAAATTATAAAATCCCCCTCCAAAACCAAGAAAAGTAAAGACAAGCATAAGAACCGGTTTAGTGTCGAATACCCCATCCAGCCAGTAACCTATAAAAAAGAATATTACTATCGTCGCTGCAAGCTGTATTCCAAGCCCCGAATACTGCATTGTCTTGGAATCCGTCTGTATCAAGGGTTTTGACACTATCTCCCTGAAAGAACTTCGTTTATTCCCTTCCTCTGATTTCATCCTGAGGGTTAAATAAACAAACCCAAAATTAGGCAAAACCCTTTTGAAAAGCAATCCAGTAAGCAGTGGTTACGGTGAGTATCTTTCTAATAAACCGGAAAAATATTGCTTTGTTTAATATGTACTTTCAAACATGCACCATACAACAAAAATAAATAAAAGAGTCCCCATACTGCATTCCTCGTTTTGCAACAATTACACCTCAATATTTCTGCGATTTTATCTCTTATTAGAGCATTTCACGCAAATCATAATATCAAAACCTGCAACATAATCGTCCAACCTTCTTTGCTAAAATTTAGAAAAAAAAGTATAATCACCAAATAGAAGTGTAATGTGATTTATAAATAAATTTTCTAACAATGAATTTAATAAATTCTGAAGTAATAGATATAATACTGGTTTTGTCATTTACATATTTTATTCTCTCCTTTGTTTCATCTTCAATTCTGGAGTTAATGTATAGTATTTTTAATAGTAGAGGAAAGTTACTAAAGGAGTTTATTTCAAAATTACTTAATGGCAAAGCGGAAGATACTGCTGTAGAAAGATTTTATAATCATCCTCTAATAAAATCTTTAAAAGACTCTTTTTTTAAGATCAAAATCAACTTTATCCCTTCAAAGTATTTTGCAAAGGTCTTGCTGGATATTTCTAATATTAATAGAGCTAATATTAGTGAAAGTGCGAAAAGCTTGGCAGAAAATGAAATACTAAGTGCTGATGCAAAGAATCTGATTGAATATTATGTAAAGGAAGGAAATGATTTTTTAAGCGCTGATGACTTTAAGAACTTAGAAAACCTATTTCCAAATGAGTTAATTGATAAATATGCTATTGCCCAAAATGGTCTGGAGAAATATTACGAAAATGCAATGAAAGGATTGGAGGAATCTTTTAAAAAGGGATCAACAAAATGGATATTAATAATTGCATCATCTATGATTTTATTCTTTAACGTTGACACAATAAAAATCACTGAGACCCTGTATTCCAATAAAAAAGAATTAACAGAAGTAACGAATAAAGTTGTGAAGTATCTTGATAACAATAAAATCGGAAATTATGATTCCGTTTCAAATGTAGATTCAGTATCTACACTAGTTAAAAAAGATTCGACCTCCATTACACAGGATACTGTTAAAAAGGATTCAATCAATAAAGATACAACAAAAAATGGCGTTGACGATCTTGGAAATTCAATAAAACAACTGGACAGTTTACATACTATAATTACGGATCTAGGTTCACTGGGAATTCCCTTAGGTTGGGATGAGAAATGGAAGGAGCAGGACTTTTTTTCATTTTTAATTAGAAAGATAGCTGGTTTACTATTAACAATTTTCGCCGTTACAATGGGAGCCCCATTCTGGTATGATATAATGAAAAGGTTAATAGGAGTAAGAAAAAGCCTAAGCGAAGAGAAAAAAGGCTAAGAAATTTAATAAACAAATTTACATAATTCAAACTAAGTTTTGCAAATCTACTAATTGCTTATTCTAAACCAAATAATAAAAGAGAATGTCACAAAGAATCTGTATAATTGACCCCCTTGGAGGAAAATTAAAAATTACATTTCAAGCAAATGATTTTTTAGCTGCAGCCATGAATTGTAAGATATTAAAAAAAAATGAAGATGGGAATTATGATGTAGTTAGCAAGTGGGACATGAAAAAAACCGATGAGTCTAAGGAATATAATTTTACAATAAATTCAAACGAACTTCATGGAAAATATCTCCAAGTAGGTATAAATATATGTTCTTTATCAAACCAGCTAAATTATGGGAGAGCAGGTTATATCTTAAGTCAGGACGGTGTACAATGCAAAATTACAAAGGAAACCTTATGGGACATCGAAGACATTCCTTTATGTGAATCAGGAAATGTAACCGAATTACAAAGAAGTATTTTATTTGCAAATATTCCTGTATAAAAAAGAAAAATTATGAAACAAAAATTTATTATTCCCTTAATAGTTATTTTCATCTTGATAGTCTTTAACAATAACGGAAATTGTCAAGATTCTTCAGTTTATAAATATATCCTAGACTATAATGTACCTCAATCACCAGGCTTTACTGCATTAGGAATTGCTCCGGAAAAGATTCAAACAGGAAGTGCATCAAAACCCATTATAGTTAGCATTCTTTCTAACTTTTTTTCTAGTGAAAAAGTAGAGCCCGGGATTGCTATTGATTTTTCACCATATTTACTGGGAATTAGATTAAACAGCATAAAGGATTATGGAAAGGACAACCTTGCAAGGATATTAATTAATACGCTACTCTCTGTTGCCACCGTGCAGAGTATGGAGGACACTAATTCTTTAGCATATGGCATAGGGTTTAGGAGTACCTTATGGGATTCTCATGATCCCTTACAACATCCTGCAATCATAGATTCTATCGAAAAAATATTAAATCCTGAAGCTTCTAATATACTCAAAGATTCTGATCAAAAAAAAGAGGTTAAAGGTTTGAAGGAAAAATATAAAGAAGTAATAGAAGAAGTACGTAAGGCAGGGGGGAATGCTTTATCTTTTGGATATGGTTTGAGTGGGTTATTGAAAGGTGGGATATTATCTTCCGATAGCATTGTTGTTTCAAATCATAATGTTTGGACTTCATTTGTTCAGTACTCTGATAATTTTAATTTTTATGCAACATATCAGGGTAGATTTTCTAGTAATGATAATCCGAAAAATATTTTGGGAATTGCACTCAGAACTAATAACCTATCAGTGGGTTTAGGTGGTGAGCTGATATTTAACTTTCAAAAAGAAAATTTTGAAGGAGGAATAGCTGCTGAGGTTGGAATAATTACAGGATTAAGTTCTGTATTAGCTATAAACATTGAAAATGTTACCGAAAATAATGAAAACCTTGCAAAAGCAAAGTTGACTGCAAGTTTGAAATGGAATATTGGAAATTAATATAGTATTATCAGATTCACGAACGAATAATAAATAAGCAAAATCCCCCCTTTTACAAAGGGAGGACTAAGGGGGGTTAAAAAAAGTATATATACGCATCTCCGTAGGAGTCCTTCGGACTAACCCGTTATCCCTTGCACTCCCACCCCACCTTGTCATCCCCGCGTAGGCGGGAATCCAGACCAGTCACCTCTCAACGTTGCTAAACACATTATTCGCTCTCAGTACCTCACACGACCAACACAAAAAAAAAGTATAGATACGTATCTAACCCTTTCTTCATTTAAACTATCTTGACTTCACATTATTTTGCATTGGTTATTCGAATAACCAGTTCTTTAAATAGAACCGGTATTTACGGCAGGAACGGTAATATCCGCGCTCCGCGGTGTTCTGTTTGTCTAACTTGCATCGCTTTCACTGTTGCTTAAGTAAAGATTGTCAATGTCCTAGGTCGCTAGGCGGGCGGGACCGCTTGATCACTTCTCTTCGAAGGGTCTCTACCGGCAGCATAAGCTGTCCCTCGTGCATAAATTGTGAGAGGATCATTTCGTGCAAACCGTTGCTTTCTTCACGGTGAGGGATGTTGTGGAAGGGTGATATGTATATTCCCTTCGGCGGTGAGAGTCTAATAGTGACTTTGGATCGGACCTCTACTAAAAAGTCCGGCGAAACAGTTCAGCCGTCTGTAATGCGGTGAAAAACACTGCGTAAAGGTGTTCCGTCGCCTTTAGCAGAAGGAGCAGTTGTATCCTTATCCTCTGTGGGATACGTACCGTAAATACTGTATAACGTATGATACAACGAAATCAGGCTAGCCTGTTTATATATTTGAAATTCCCTTTTATTTTGTCATTCTGAGCGAAGCGAAGAATCTAAACCAAAAACGAATTAACAAACCCACTACCACAACAAAACAAATATTACACTACTAACTGCTACAACGGTATATTCCCGTGCTTCTTCTTCGGATTACTATCCACTTTTGTCTCCAGTATATCGAAGTAGTACACAAGTTTTTTGCGAGTGTCCTTTGGCTCGATCACGTCATCTATAAAACCGCGCTCAGCCGCAAGGTATGGGTTAGCGAATTTATCAGTGAACTCGTCCGTCTTTTCCTTAAGCTTTGCCTCATGGTCGTCAGCATCCTTTATCTCTTTCTTGAATATTATTTCCGCCGCGCCTTTCGCTCCCATTACAGCGATCTCCGCCGTTGGCCACGCAAGGTTTATATCACCGCGCACGTGCTTCGAATTCATAACGTCGTATGCTCCGCCGTATGCCTTTCGCGTGATGACTGTAACTTTCGGCACCGTTGCTTCGCAAAATGCGTAGAGCAGTTTCGCGCCCTGCCGTATTATTCCGCGCCATTCCTGGTCAGTACCCGGCAAAAATCCCGGCACGTCCTCGAATACCAGCAGAGGAATATTAAATGCGTCGCAAAAACGAACGAACCGAGCGCCTTTTACCGATGATGCAATATCCAGCACTCCGGCTAATACAAGCGGCTGATTGGCAACTATGCCGATACTCCTGCCCGCAAGCCTCGCGAAACCAACAACGATATTCTGCGCATACCCCTCATGCACCTCAAAAAAACTGCCCGAATCGACGATCTTATTTATAACGTCCTTTATATCGTATGGCTTATTTGGATTATCCGGCATGAAATTATTGAGGTCGTTCTGGTCCTGCTCGCTTCCGTTATCGTATTCGTATTTCGGCACGTCGTCCATATTGTTCAGCGGAAGATAAGACATCAGCTTGCGTATCTCCTCGAAACATTCTATCTCATTCCGTGACGTAAAGTGGCTTACCCCGCTCTTTTCCGCGTGAGTATGCGCGCCGCCGAGATCCTCGAACGAAACTTCCTCGTTGGTAACCGTCTTCACGACATTAGGTCCGGTAACGAACATGTATGATGTATTCTCTACCATAAAAATAAAATCTGTAATAGCAGGTGAATATACCGCGCCGCCGGCGCATGGTCCCACGATCGCTGATATCTGTGGAATCACCCCGCTTGCCAGCGTATTACGCAGGAAAATGTCCGCGTACCCGCCGAGCGAAACAACTCCTTCCTGTATCCTCGCGCCGCCGCTGTCGTTTATGCCGATCACCGGGACGCCTATTTTCATGGCGAGATCCATCAGCTTGCATATCTTTCTTGCATGGTATTCCGCGAGAGATCCGCCGAGTATAGTGAAGTCCTGCGAAAAAACACAAACCGTTCGCCCCTCTATTTTTCCCGTGCCGGTAATAACGCCGTCGGTATAGTATCTCGTTTTCTCGAGCCCGAAATCTTTCGACTGGTGACGCACAAACATGTCCACCTCTTCAAATGTTCCTTTATCGAGAAGAAGGTCTATCCTCTCTCTTGCGGAGAGCTTTCCTTTATCGTGCTGTGATTTTAGCTTGGCTTCACCGCCGCCTTTTAACGCCTCGGCTTGTTTGGAATGTAGTTCTTCTATTTTATCTTTCATGTGTTATTGTATTACCGGTATTTTTTGAATGGAGTACTATATGCGTTGAATATCTGCGCCTAATTCCCGGAGTTTTTTGTGGATCTCCTCGTATCCTCTATCGATGTATATAGAACCGTTCACAAGTGACTCCCCTTTCGCGATCACACCTGCGATGAGGTAGGAAAATCCCGCGCGCAAGTCGGGGATATTTATTTCCGCCCCGTGCAATTGTGTTGGTCCTTTGATGACTGCGCTATGATGGTAATGCGTATTTAAAAATCTGCATGGCAAACTTCCCAGGCACCTGTCATAAAGCTCTACCTCTGCTCCCATTTTTTTCAGCTCCTCGATGTATCCGAACCTTTCTTCATAAACTGTCTCGTGCACAATCGATATTCCGTTAGCCTGCGTCATAAGTATTACGAACGGCTGCTGCCAATCGGTCATAAATCCCGGATGCACGTCGGTTTCGATCGCGATGGGTTTTAATTCCCCGTCATAATAAAATCTTATACCGCCGTCCATTACTTGATATTTACCGCCTATCCTTCTAACCGCATTCAAATAAGTAATGAGATCATCCTGCCTTGCGCCTTCGATAAAGACATCACCCTTTGATGCGAGCGCGGCTGAAGCAAACGAACCCGCTACTATTCTGTCCGGAATTACACTGTGCTCCGCTCCATCCAATCTCTCAACACCTTCGATAGTTATTTTTCTGTCGGTACTTATTTCGATGATAGCTCCCATCTTTTGCAGAAATTTTATCAGATCGATTATCTCCGGCTCTACCGCGGCGTTCGTTAATATGGTTCTTCCTTTAGCAAGCGTGCTTGCGATAATAACGTTCTCCGTCGCGCCTACGCTGGGATAGTTTAGATTAATGTTAGCGCCTTTGAGACCATCAGCTTGCATCACATAGTAATCGCCTTCTTCTTTTACATCCGCTCCAAGTTTTTTGAACGCTTCGATGTGAAAATTAAGAGGTCGCGCGCCGATACGGCATCCGCCCGGTATCGGTATCCTCGCGCTTCCTGTTCTTACTAGTAGCGGACCCGCCATCAAAATAGCCGCGCGGGTTGCGTTTCCAAGCTCGAAAGGTATGTGAGATGATCTTATCTCCGGAGTGCTTATCGAAAACGATTCACCGTCGGTTTCCATTTCGGAACCGAGCAAATCACAAATATCTTTGATTATTACAAGGTCACTGATCTTATTGGGAACATTGTGAAATACCGACCTGCCAGATGAAAGAAGTGAAGCGGGAATAAGTTTGAGCGCGGAGTTTTTCGCTCCGGTCACTTTTACTTTTCCATTAAGAGGACTTCCCCCTTTTATTAAAAACCTGGAATTTACTTTTCCGTTATTATTGAGAGACTCGTCTACCTGCTGTGAAAGTTTCTTCTCTTTATTTAGTACCTGTGTCACTTATTCTCCTTAGTCTTTATAAAATCCCATACTGCCGTATTTTTTTATACGGTTGTCGAGCAATTTATCTTTTTTGATCTTACCAACTTCATTAAGTTCTTCTATCAGAACATCTTTTAATATCTGCGCCGCCTTTTCATGATCCCTGTGCGCCCCGCCTTCCGGTTCGGTAATTATCCTATCTATTACTCCGTTTTTGATAAGGTCGCCCGCGGTAAGTTTAAGCGCTTCTGCCGCCTGTTCTTTAAAATCCCAACTTCTCCAGAGGATCGATGAACAAGACTCCGGCGAGATAACCGAGTACCAGCAATATTGAAGCATCAATATTCTGTCACCAACTGCAATACCCAGCGCTCCGCCCGATGCTCCCTCACCGATTATAACCGCAATGATAGGAACCTTGAGACGCGACATTTCGAGAAGATTCTTTGCGATGGCTTCAGCCTGACCGCGCTCTTCCGCTTCGATCCCGGGGTAAGCGCCGGGGGTATCTATCAATGTTATTACGGGCTTGTCAAATTTTTCAGCGAGCTTCATCAGCCTCAGTGCTTTTCTATAACCTTCCGGATTGGACATGCCGAAATTTCTAAAGATGTTGGATTTGGTATCCCTTCCCTTTTGCTGTCCCATTATCATTACCGAATGATCGCCGATACTTGCAAATCCCCCGACAAGAGAGTTGTCATCACCGTAATACCTGTCACCGTGAAGTTCGACAAAATTTTCCGTCATCAAATAAATATAATCGAGAGTATAAGGACGTTCCGGATGCCGGGCAAGCTGTACTATCTGCCACGGCGTAAGGTTATCGAAAACATTTTTGCGAAGCTCTTTTACTTTTCTTTCCAGCTCGTTTATTTCATTAGAGATGTCCAGCCGGTCGGACACCTTTCGCATGTCGGATATTTTTTCTTCAAGCTCTATGATAGGCTTTTCGAAGTCCAAATTATTGTTTGCCATAGTATCGTTATTTTTTTAAGAATGAAAAGAATGTTTTAAGTAGTATCTCTACATCGAGCATGAGACTCTGATTTTTTGCATAAAACACATTATAATTTGCCATTTCGTCATCCGACATACCGTCGTAAAAGTTTATCTGTATAAGACCGGTCAATCCCCTTTTTCCGAGGTATTCCTTACCGTCGATCTTAAACCATTCCGGGATACCTACAAAACTCATCTTACCAATAAATACTTTCGGCAGATCTTTAAGCTTCGAGATATGCCGTCCGAGCTTACCTTTAAAAATATTCGAATAAACGAAGATGAAAGGGTAAACGGTGAAAAGCATTATAAACGAAAGGACAATGTCAAAAACTCTCTTTAAAAATATATTTAATTTATTATTAATATTATATTCAATCTCAATTAGCGAAATATCATCTATATTCGAGGTTAACTTGGACAAAATCAACTCTTTTCCTGATGGAACTATCTTGAACTGTATATTTCTATCCTTGAATGAACTGATGGTATTCAATATTTCCTGGTTCGAGAATGTGTCTTCCGAAAATACAACTTCGTGAATATTATTAATGATTATGGCTTCTCTCAGATCGGCTACAGTCCTTTTTTCGGAAATATCATTGAAATAAATTACGTTATACTTTGCAACAAGCTTTTCTTCTGTGTCCTGAGTTAGTTCTCTATTGCCGACAACAAGAAGATTAACTTTATTGAGGAGAATGTTTTTGGATTTGAAAAAATTGTACATCAACACGACCGATCTCCATCCAATAAGCATGATAATGGAAATAACAGTCGATATTAAAATTACACCTCTGGAAAACGCGTACTCGTTGAAGAAGTATGTAATGGAGGAATTGACAAAGAATCCGGTGAGGACTGCATTAAAAGTCTTAAGAAGTGAAAGCCTCTTTCTCGAATAGTTTCCGAATAACATTAAGAGGGTCAACCATACCAGTATGTAAACCGAAATGATAAACAGGTAGTCTTCGTTGGGAAAAATATCGAATCTTATTCTAACAGAAAGCACAAGGCTGATAAATAAGAAAACCAAATCCGTCAGAGGATAGAGAATATTCTTTAATGTCCGCTTGACGTATGAAACAAATGAGCGAAAGAATATACCAAGTCTAATTATCCATGAAAGAAGTTTCGGAACACCCGTGAAATTCTTCCTTACAAAAATATCCATCGCTCCGTAAAAATTATTCACATAGGAAATGTTCGTCTTTTGCGTACTTGATCCTTTGAGGTGAATAGTTGTAACATCAGGATAGTAATATATCCTATATCCGGATTTAGTTATCCTGAAACAAAGGTCGAGATCTTCGCCATACATAAAATAATCTTCATCGAACAGACCCGCTTTACCAAGAGCAGTTTTCGGGATAAACATAAATGCTCCGCATATCGCGTCCACGACATGTGTTTTATTTTCATCCAGATAAGTAAGATTGTAGCGTCCGAAAAGTCTGCTGTTGGGAAAAAGCTTTGAGAGTCCCAGCATACGCGGGATTGCAACCGATGGCGTCGGAAAACTTCGTTTGCAGGCAGAATCAAGCTGACCGTTCGCAAGAATCAGCTTGGAAGTTACTGCACCGGCATCGGGATTCTCTTCGCAAAACCTTATCATACGGGAATAAGTACCCTCTTCCAGAATAGTATCGGGATTGAGTATTAGAATGTATTTGCCTGATGCTTTTCGCAGGGCTACGTTGTTCGCCTTAGAAAACCCAACGTTCTCTTCATTTTCTATAACCTCTACACCGGAATATTTTTCACGTATGAATTGCGCGCTTCCGTCTATTGAATTATTATCGACAAGAAAAACTTCGAGAGAGTGGTTTTCGGTATTGGCTTTGTATATGGAGGAGATACAATTATCTACAAGGTCTTTAACATTATAATTAACTATTACGATCGAAACATCTGTCATTTTTTCAATAAATGTTCGGGAATAATTTTAGAGCCTTCCAAAAATGGATTTAAGTTTAAGTTTCCAAACCATAAAATACGCTTCATACACAACCTTCTTAGACATTTTTGATTCACCCGCACGCCTATCAATAAACAGGATCGGGATCTCAACTATCTTAAATCCTTTTTTATACATCTTAAACTTCATCTCTATCTGGAAAGAATAGCCGTTGGACCTGACCCTGTCCAGATCTATCTGCGCCAAAGAAGCAACTTTGTAACAAGCAAACCCGGCGGTGGTGTCCCTGACTTTTAAACCAGTTACGAGCCTGGTGTACATGTTAGCAAAATAGCTCAGCACGAGTCTGCCCATTGGCCAGTTAAGAACCGATACACCGTTTATATAGCGTGAACCCACGACCATGTCGTAACCTTCGTCTATTTTTTCGAGAAATTCGGGAAGATATTTCGGGTCGTGTGAAAAGTCTGCATCCATTTCGAAGACAAGGTCGAATTTATTTTCGATGGCGTATTTAAAACCTCTAACGTATGCCGTCCCCAGTCCCATTTTACCTTCGCGCTCGATAACAAAAACATTCTTGTTATTCATTTCCTTAACAATGCGGGCGGTCCCGTCAGGTGAATTATCATCGACAACCAGAACGTTGAACTCATTATTCTCGTTGGTATGTTTCAGCACCTCGGGAATTATCCGCGTGATGTTTTCGGATTCATTATATGTCGGAATTATAACAAGTACTCTTCTCAATTTTTACCTGCCTTTGAAAAGTATAACAACAACGATCGTGTTTAAAATAATTTTAAAATCCAGTGTAAGACTCATATTTTCTATATAATAAAAATCAAACTGCAATTTACTTTTTACGTCGTCTAAAGACGAATCGTATTTATATTTTATCTGCGCCCATCCCGTAATGCCGGGCTTAATAGACAACCTCTTATAATAATACGGTATCTGGCTTTTTAGCTCCTCGACAAAGTAAGGTCTTTCCGGTCTTGGACCAACGATACTCATTTCGTTTTTAAGCACATTAAACAGTTGAGGAATCTCGTCTATGTGCGTTTTTCTCATGAACTTCCCAAACTTTGTAATGCGCGGGTCATCAGGACCTGACCACTCCGGACCGTACTCCTCTGCATTTTCGATCATGGTACGGAACTTATATATCGTAAAGTGCTTACCATTTTTTCCTACCCTCTCCTGCGAATAAAATATCGGACCTTTCGAAGTAAGCTTAATTAATACTATCGAAATAATGATCAGCGGAAGCGTCAACAGAATAATCATAACAGAGAGAAAAATATCGATGATCCTCTTCGTCAGATTAGCAGCGGGTGTCATGATCTCAGGCATTACCTCGATCAACGGCACGCCATAGATCTGGTTAGTCTTGGCAAGCCCGCTCACTATCTCATAGGTATCAGGCATTATTTTCAGATTCACCTCCGTACCGGAACAATATTTAATCACATCGAGCACTTTGCTTTTTTCATCCGGCTCAAGCGCAATCAGGATCTCCGAGATACCAAAACCTTTTATCAACGAAGGAAGGTCCTCAATCTTTCCAAGCGCTTCACCCCCGGAAGTTTCTCCATTGGGCTTAATGAACCCGGCAAACTTATAACCGAGCTGAGGGAATCTATTAATGAAGCCAAGAAGCTCGTTCCCTTTTTCGCCGTTACCGATTATGAATGAATTTCTTAACCCGATGCCTTTCTCGAGCAAGCTCCTCTGTACACCGCGAATAATTACGCGCCCAAACCCAACGCACAGCACCATTAATATCCAGTACAACAAAATGATGAACCGTGAAATGATCGGAGCATCCCGCATCATGTCATCGATAAAAATTGCAAAGAACAATAATATACTTCCTGCCGAAACGGCTTTGAAAACCGAAGCGAACTCATCGAACCTGGATCTAACAAACCAATGCTGATAAAGTCCCGCAAACGAAAAAACTATAACCCAATAAAAGAACACTACAAGCATCGGAGCCCAGAAAGCCGGCGGATTAGCATAGCTGATCCATCCGGACTCGACTCTAATAAAAAAATAAACGATCCATGCCAGATTTATAAAAATAATATCTGAAAATACAAGAAATAGTTTTTCGGTTCTTTTTGACAAAGCTCAAATACATAAAATTTATCGGTTAAATTAGGCATTCGTCCTCTAAAAAAAAATGAAATTTATTTAATTAACTAATTGTAAAATAGAGTAAATCTCTATATTTGGTACACTTAAATTTATATACCCACCATTATACTCAAACGGCAGTTCGGTATTACCCGGTTGTAACAATACTTTTGAAGGGCATGCCGTCGATCTAATGCGCAATTCCACATCACGAATTGGTCTAATATTTCCATATTCATCGACTGTCCGGTTAGATTCCAAACCATCCATATTTACCACCTGTATAAAAACGTTTTCATTTTTTTC
Source organism: Ignavibacteriales bacterium (assembly GCA_020635255.1). NCBI lineage: Bacteria > Pseudomonadati > Ignavibacteriota > Ignavibacteria > Ignavibacteriales > Ignavibacteriales bacterium. The sequence goes on along the minus strand of JACKAC010000002.1, from coordinate 933,016 downwards.
GGATGCTACCAGGTGTACTTTTGAATCCGTATCCGGGATCACCATGCGCGAAGGAAAAAACTTATCCATAGCATCACGCAAAATATTTCTTAAAACTTCAGAACCTTTTTTATTATAAAATCTTCCAACGTCCGAATACAAAGCCGTGATGTTTCCTTTGCCGAATTTCTTCATTGTGATGAACGGAGAGAAAACTTTATTGTTGTTATTGTCGGTGAAAGCGTTAGCAATGGTTTCTGTTCCGCTCAATACTCTTACCTGCTGGTACGGCAGATCGAACTGTTCAGCCTGGTTTCGATCTTTTAAAACATATTCATGGTAAACATACGGTTCATCGAATGAGACTCCCAGATCATTTTTGAATGTATTAACTGCCTCCTTTCCAATCACAAGAAGAGTACCACCGTTATATACATAATTCATAAATTTTTGTTTATACTCAGGACTTATCACGTCGGCTTCCGGTAATATTACAAACGGGTAGGAGTTGAGCTCATCTATCCGGTGATCCATGATAAAACTGCATGAGAGTCCGGCATCGAGCATCAATGAATTTATACCCTGTATCTCTTCATTACCACCACCATTGTAAATTGACTTAGTGTGTTCCGCCCATGTATCCCTGGAAAAGAAAATACCTGCTTGCGGGATTATCTTATTCTCAAAGCAGTACGGCTCCCGTTCCCTGCAAAAGTCGGAAAGGTTCTTCATCAACGAAAGATTCTCTTTTCCGATGTCACCGCTTCTTTTCTGGAACCAGTAGCTTTGATAGCCGCCTCCCATGGCAATCACTTCAGCTGCTTCAAGCTTAAGTAATTTCTCCGGCTTTATACCGTTTTTTGTAAAGCTCCACGACATGAGATCCCACGGCATATTGTAAGACGCGAAAACTCTTGCGTCATATGCAGCATCATAAACCCAGTTCGTTCCCGACATATCAGCCGATAAATAATCGACATTAATGTCGACCTTTTCGGGCATCTTTTCCGAATAAGCCCAATTGATCCCGATCATAAGGTCCGGGTCGTAGCTGTGAATCGCATTTACATAGTGCCGGGCATACTCTCTATATGCTTCCCGTAAAAATTCAATATATTTTTTATAATCAGGGTCATCATTTCCCGGAATCTTTTTCAAACCGGTTTTCTTTTGTAATTCGGCAGTGACCTTAGTACCATACTCCGGCTCAAACGACCAGCCATCCGCATCTATCCATATCCCATCGATTTTGTATTTAGCTATCAGTTCCTTTACCTGAGGGATGAACAAGCTATCGGCATAATTGCTAAAGACCGAAACTCTTTGCGGATCAATGCTCCCGTCGCTTTTTATACGCGCCCAACCGGGGAATTTCTTTACAGCTTCCTCATCCATGATTGTACAATAGTGAGAATAAAGATCGACATCATGATTCAGGGTAAGTTTTCTCCATTCACCTAAAATATCTTCACTATATGGCGCGGCGACAAAGCCCACATCCGTGGGATAGCTTGAAATACCATACACTCCTTTGGTATCGACCTGAACAAAATCGGGTTTTATAAGTGACAGCATCAGATCGACAGCCGAACTGTCAAAGTTCTTCCCTATATTCCTATCATCTGTAGTCGCATGAAAATCGAAATGAAACCCAAAGAACCTCTTATTAAGTTTAGCTTCGGCTTTCCTGCCTCCTGAATCACCAAAGAAAAGAGACATCAAAGAAAAAAATATTATTAGGATACTAACCTTCATTTAAAAATTTAATTATGCGTCCTTTTGTAAAGAAGATCCATTTGCGGTATCTGGAAGTTAGACGCCTGTAGAAAACCCACTGGAGCAAGCAGTGTAAATCCTTTGCTTTTAACAAACTCGTGCATCTCATCAAACAAGGGTTCGCCTTCGTACATCTCTATAAAAGAAGTTTCGAACAACAAATAATCTATCTTAGATAATTCACTCCCTCCACCAACTAGGACTTCCTTTTCAAAACCCTGCACATCTAGTTTGAGTAAAACCGGACCGGCAAGTTTATCCTGACGTAGATAATCTTCCAACTTTTCGACGTCCACTTCTATCGCTTCGACTTGAGACGTGCCAGGCATAAGTTCGGTCTGGTTTTTATGTATAGGGAGAGCAGAGCTGGCATGAGAATATTTATTCTTATAAAATTTTATCTTGCCGACCTCGGACCCAAGAGCTTTATTAAAAAGCTGTATATTTTTGATCCCGGATACATTCTTCTTCAGCTCTTGAAACACTTCGGGCACCGGTTCAAAAGAGATTATATTGGCATCGGGAAATATTTCGGAAGCGGCAAAGGCGAACTGTCCTTTATTAGCTCCGACATCTATTATTGTACCGAACTTACCGCAATAATTCTTAACCGAGATATTGAGCTGATAGGAAGCAAGAGATCTGCCGCCTTTGGTCATATTTCGCAAAAATCTTCTGTCTTTTGAAAAGATCTTTAACCCGGTTAATATTTTCTCAAGTTTGGAAAGCATTATCTATTCAATTTTTTAATGACATTAATATATTTTTCGAGAGAATGTTCTAATGTAAAATTTTCTTCAAAGTACTTACGGGCATTCTTGCCCATTCTATCCCTTTCCTCAGGGTTATTTCTGAAAAAAGATATCTTTTCCAATAATTCCTTTACGTTATCAGGGTTGATAGAAAATCCGCATGAGGCATGACAAATAATCTTTCCCACCTCAGAATCCTCCGTGCAAAATGATATGACCGGCTTTCCGGACGCGAGAGTGGTATATAGTTTGCTCGGCATAAGCAGACCTTCCATTTCCTTTTCATAAGTAATAATAGAAATAGAGGCGGCAGTGAGAGAATGAGGAAGCATTGTTCTTTTCTGGTATGGCAGGAACATGACGTTCTTTAAGGAATAATTTTCCGCCATAGCAGACAACTTTTTCTTTTTCACACCGTCCCCAATGAATAGGAACAGAACATCGGAATCGGTTATTGAACGCGCGGCTTCCACCAGGACCTCTAACTCATATGAAGCCCCGATATTTCCCGAATATTGAATTATAAATTTACCGCCGAGAGAATTTTCTTTTATGAAAGTATTTTCATCGTTATCAATCGGTTTAATAAATTCAGCATCAGCCCAGTTATGAATAACGGTAATATCTTTTTGTGTTTTAAAATTATATTTGACCAGTTTATTCTCAATATTAGATTTCATGCTTTCACTGATCGCGATGATGCCGGAAGTTTTTTGCAGGCTTTTTTTATCGAGCAAGGTCCATGCCCATGCTGTGAAGCCTTTATTAGGAATGTAATTTAGTTTTATCGCCTTTTCGGGAAATACGTCATGCACCAGTATTACATAATTAATCCCTCTTAGCTTATATAATAAGTAACCCATGAATGGGAGAAAGGGCGGATTTGAAACCAACATCAACGGTTTTTTATTCGATTTAAAAAGCAGGTAGAAAAAAGTTCGTGCAAAAAAGGATATTGAATTAAATATCTGCCCGCCTTTTGTATTCTTATTGAACCGGGTGGTTTTTAAACGCCTGATGTTAATTCCATTATATGCTTCCTTTTTCGGAGCATGCAACTTCCCGGCATAAGTTGGTTTTGCCGTAATAACCTCTACAACGATATCTTTCCCGGCAAGCCCAAGTGATAGCTCAGTCAGCAACTGACCTGTGCTAGCAACATCAGGATAGAAATATTGAGAAAGAATTCTAATATGAGAATTACTGTCCACTAATGAGCTTTACCAATGTTTTTCAAATAAAAATTTGCTGTTTCCTGCGCCATTCTTTCTACAGAGAAGTCAAGCACGGTTTTACGACCATTTTCAATTAAGGTATTTCTGAGATCCGTATCACTTATTATTGCTTCCATGGCATCTGCCGTACTCTGCGGATCTTCAACCCGCGTAATGAGGGCATTGTATCTATCCTTTAAAAAGTTAGTAGCACCCCCTACATCGGAAGTTATTACCGGTACGCCGAGCGCCATAGCTTCCAGATTTACATATCCCATCCCTTCAAACCTGGAAGTAAGAACATGCACATCGAATGTACTCATTTCATTATATATATCGCTGATATATCCTTTAAAATATATCTTCTCTTCTAAATTATTTTCTTTCATATAATTCACAAGTTCACTCTTATCTTCACCATCGCCAACTATGACCAGTCTCGCGCCGGGATATTTATCAGAAATAATCCTGAATGCCTTTAGCAAAATTATCTGCGCTTTTTGGAATGTCAACCTGCCAATATGCCCAAACAGAAACTCTTTATTGTTATTTTTTTCAGCAGGAGCGGTTAATTTTTTCTTCAGCTTATCAATATCCAATCCCAAATAAATAACGTCGATCTTTTCTTCAGGAATATTGAAGTAATCGATCATTAGTTTTTTATCATTAGGCGACGTCGCAATGAACTTATCTACAAACAACTTCTTACTTTTCTCATACAACTTTCTGAGAAAGGGTAATGAATCCAATTGGGCTTTGGAATAAAAAATCCCGTGTTTAACCTCCATAATAAATTTCGTCCCTGCAACCCTGCCCATGATACACGGCAGTATTCCGGCATTCGCATGCAGAATATCGAATCTCTCCTTCTTCAGAATACGCCTCATATTAAGCAATCCCTTTAAAGAATACGTTTGAAGCTTGTCATTATCGAATATGACCTCATTGATCGAATTTTCTTTGAGTATTTCCGATAAAGGTCCTTTCATTGGGGTAGCAATATAGACATCGAACTTATCCTTAGGGAGATGAGATGCAAGATCGACCGCATATCTCTCTGTTCCATTAAGAACGTTATTGCAAACTGCCAGAAGTACTTTTATTTTTCTTTGATTCCCTGAATTCATTAGTTAGACCTTCAATTAACTGCATTACTTCCTCCGGTTTGACCATCTTCATACAATCAATAGTTGGGCAGGTCATACCGGCGTTCCTTGTGCAGTATTGCATATTGTCCGCAGCCGAACAATGCAGTTTATGATATACGACTTTGTGCATCTCGCCTACCGGATTCGAAAAATCCGGGTTTGTCGGTCCGAATATGCCAACAGACGGCGTATTCATTGCGCCGGCGATGTGTAACGGAGCCGAGTCACTTCCAACAAGGATATCTGCCTGATTTATCAGTTCGGCAACCTCAAGGAACTTCAATTTAAGGAAATGCTTTTTAAATTTCGGTACATCCTTTAATCCCGAATTATCCAGTATTAGTTCAAAATTTTTCCTGTCACGATCGTCACCAATAAAAATGAATTGATAGTGCTTGTCATTTAGCATCTCTATCAGTCTGCTATAATTAAGCGGGTCCCACTCCTTAGCACTCCACCCAGCTGTGGTATGAAGTAGTACCAAAGGTTCATCCCGGTTTATAGAAAGTTCGTCGAGTATCTTCCGGACCGTATCTGCATCCTGCCGGGATGGATATAAAACAGGTTTAGTGCCATTTGCGCCGATGAGGGTTTCCCATTTTTCATCGCTAATGCCAAAACTTTCTTTTAAAACGCTTAAATATTTATCAATTAGATGACCTCTTGTACTGGCAGGATTAAGATCTATAAACTTATTGTAAGCCGCTCCAAATCCAAAATTGTTGATACCAATTGTATAACCTGACTTTGATAAATATGTAAAAATTGCTGTGGAAACATGTCCGGTCAGATCGATTACAAGGTCATATTTGGTTTTTCTGAGCTTTTTAAAGAAGTTAATCTTCCCGCTTAAATTAAACTTTGCATTATCATTATAACCGGCGGTTTTAATATCGTCGAACATTAAAACATCATCGATATCAGGATTATTATGAGTAAGCTCAAGATTTCTGGATTTGGTCCAAATGTCTATCCTGGCATCAGGAAGTATGGCGGCAAGTAGTTTAATAAAAGGGGTATGGAATAAGAAATCACCTCTAAAATATAGTGAGATTATTAGAACAGATTTGACGTTTCTAAGGTCAAGATTTTTTCTTTTTTTAAGAAAGACAACTCTATTAAAACCCGATATTAAATTTTTAACCGATCTCTTAAAATTCAAAACTAATCCATTAATTATCTATACCTTAAACATATTAATATCCTTATTGAAATCAAATCTATTATTTATTATTGCTTCTCTACCTGATTTGAAAAATTTCAGTAAGTTATTGATTATTAATTTCTTGGTTTTGTAAGCGGAGTCTCTAGTAATGGCATACTTAATGGAAAACCATATTGGACGAAGTTTTAAACCGGTATAGATCATTACAGCTCTTATCACTCCTTTAATACCTCTATCATGCTTTGCCCAGAATACTATTCTGCTTCTGAATTCGTGATATTCTCTAAATAGCTGTCCTATTTTACTGGTAGATGAGTGGTGATTGTGGATCATCTTAGCTTGAGGGACAATATATCTGTCCCAGCCTTTGAGAGACATCCGATATTCCCACTCGGTCTCTTCTTCATAAAGAAAAAATGCCTCATCAAATCCGCCAATCGAGTCGACAATTTCTTTCCTAATTAGCATAGCGGCACCCATTACCCAGTCGACTTTAAAGGGAATTCCCTTGTCTACATTTTTATCCCAAAATGTGGTAAACCTTTGTTTGGTAATAGGAGCAGTCTGGAACATCCAATTTTCCTGCATAAGGCGAGAATATAGTGAGGGAAAAAAGGGATAATACCTTTCCTTTCCTTCCCCGGGTTTATATAAGACAGGTCCTACAACACCGGTTTTTTCGTTCGACCTTAAAAACTGAACTAACAAAGAGATAGAATCGTCTTCAACAAGGATATCGGGATTCATCAAAAGTATGAATTCCCCTTTTGCTTTCCGAAGTCCGACATTATTAGCATAACCAAATCCATTATTAACATCGAGCTTAACATATTCAACATCGGGGAAATCATTTATTATATTATCTATGTCGCGATCTGATGAATTATTATCTACCACAATAAATTCAAAAACTAAGTCTTTAGTATTTTGTTGGATAGAGGCAATACACTCTTTAATGTCCTCATACACATTATAATTTACGATTATGACGGTAATCAGCATCTTATCCATTGACCCGGGAAATAATGAATTTGATATAATCTAAATATTTACTCTCTTGTTTTTGAGGCGGTTTACTAATCTTCTTCATAGGATCGCCAACAAAGGATCCAACAGCTTCAACAATACTTCTTTCTTCTCTAGGATCGAAATAATAAGCATTGTCACCGCAAATCTCCCTGGCATAAGGCAGGTCTGAGCAGATTATGGGCAGTGAACATTGCTGGGCTTCTAGTAAGGGAAATCCCATTGTCTCTGTAAGAGAGGGAAATATCAACGCATCCATATTTTTGTAAAACCAATATATGCTTTCAAAAGGAACTTTGCCAATCCGTTTTATCGAATCCGTCGATTCGCCCTCAACAGTAATATACAGTATAACTTTGTTTTCGTTAAGCTCATTGAATTGCTCAACAGCTTCAGTCAATAATTTATTATTTTTATATTTATCATTAGATGTAGGATAAAAGAGTTTTATGTAATCAGTCGATAATTTGTTTTGCATGTCAGAACTAAGAGGAGCATTATTTTGTGTTATATTCTCAACCTCAGGTCTGATTATAACTACGGGACAAGTATATCCATATCTGTTAATAACAGCATCTTTCATCCATTGTGTTTGCACAATTACTCCGTCAATAATAGATCTTTGATCTCTGAGTATCCTGTCATATATAAGTTTATATTTAAGCCAGTTTGAGAATTCAAGTTCACTAATCCTAAGATCAGAAAATGGAATCGACTGGTGTATAAGGCTGAATTGTTTTGTTCTAATATTCTTTAAAACATAATTCTGTAAAGAAAGATAGGCATCGTATCCACCCTCATTAACGATATCCGGAACAGTGGTCTTTTCATATTTCCATTTAGTAAGAAAACCATCTTTGGAAGTAGTATCAAATGTAATAGTTACATTTTTGTTTTGATAATCCAGCAATTCCTTCCTTGAGACAAGAAAGTGAAGAATTAAGCCTTCGCTTTCCAGGTAAGAGGTTGAATTGCTCATTTCTATTACAAAAGCTCTCAATAAAGAGTAAGCGCCTCTTTGATTAAGGGCTGAAGCGTTAATGAATATCTTCATTTAACTATACAAGAATATAATACGTTTTGTATTCGTTTTAAATTTTCATCCAAGTTAAATCTAATAGAGAAATCTTCTAATAAACCGAGAGTTTTAAAAATATTTTTGTTTAGAGAGAATTTTAAAAGAAGATCTTCCAGATTCTTATAATCATTTTGTTCATAAATAAAACCATTATGACCATTAACTATCACTTCTTGAGCAATCCCTACATTAGAAGTTATAATAGGTAGTTTCATAACCAATGCCTCTAAAATAGCAAAAGAAAAGCCCTCAGAAAGGGATGTTACAACAACTATATCAGAGCTTTTCATTTCCTGAAAAACCCTTTCCTTAGTAAGCTCACCTAGGAATTCATAAGAATGATCTTGATCTTTTTTTAACTTCAGTAAGGAATTGTAATACTCCAAATCAGTAATTTTTCCTATAAATTTAACTTCAAACTTTAAGTTTCTTATATTTTTTAAAGCTTTTATAAGAACATGCTGCCCCTTACCCTTTGTAATTACACCTATATTAACAATATTGATGTTCTCAGAATTACCAACTTTTAAATAATTACAAGTTAATATATCCTTTTCAATAGAAGGATATATCAATAAACAATTTTTTTTCCATCCCTGCTTCAAATAAAGTTGTTCTACAAATTTACTAATTACAATAACTTTACAAGTAAATAAAGATATCAATTTGAATACGATTCCACGAATAAAAGATGGCTGAATAATTTCTTTAATAGATAAAACAACCGGAATTCTTTTGAACAAAAGAGAAAATATCAGTATAAACGAGACGGAGGAATTTATAAAACAAACATCAATTTTTTTTCCTTTAATGAAGCGCAGAAGTTTTAAATTATCAGACATTCCGTATTTAAAATAGGCCAAATACGCTTTGAAACTAAAATTGTAAAATGGGAATATATTATTAGAAACCCGGACAGAAGATTTTGCAAATGAGAGCAATTCAGTTTCTCTGGGACCTTCCGGAATACCCATGTATAGATTATTATCAGAATATAAAAATTTCGCTAATCTAAAAAAATCTTCTTCGCCTCCGCCAGCTTTAGCCGAGGAATGTGAAATAAGAAGAATATTTTTCATAAACCGGATTAGGATTTATCTAGAAAAAAAACTATTGATTTTTTTCATTAGGCTTTTTTTCTCTTCCTTATTAAAGACTAAAAAAAACCAACTACCAAGTAAAATGAAAACTGCAACATGACCATACTCTATAGTCAAGCTAGAAAGGGAAAACCCAAATAACACTATTAGAGCTCCATATAAAAGGGTTTTAATCGAGTCATTTGTAAATCGAAACTTAATAATCTTTTTTGTATAGACAAAATACATAATAAAATGGAAGAAAAATGCTATCATGTAAACTAAGGGAAAAACCATTAAATCGTGTTTCCAGAATGTCACTAATGAAAACGGAAGAATAATCAATAAAGCGTTAAAAACAAAATCTATTATCAAAAGAGGAATAATTTTCATTTTAGGAATAAGCCAAAGCCCAAATAAAGCCGCCAGCATTCTGAATACATCACCAATCAATTGGAACAAAAAAAGATTTTTTGCTTCTAGAAATTCTTTGGTGTATACAAGTTGCAAAACAATATCTCTAAATGAGAAAATCAATAAAATAGAAGGTACAATTATAACCATTAAAAACCTTAAATTACCGTTTAGTTCTGTAACCAGATCAAAATTGTCTTTTATACTTGATATTTTGGGCAAAGTATAGTTTGACAAAAAAGCATAGATAATGGCAAAGTAATTCAACGAAATACCTAAAACCGACTGATAAATTCCATTATCAACCTCCCCGAATTCTGAGATAATTAGCCTTCTCATTAAAATAATTGCACCCTGATGCATCAAAGCAGCAGCAATCGATACAATACCAATCTTTAATACATTCCATTTTTCCCCCAGATTAATCTGGATTAAATCTTTGAATCTAAAAAAAGATCTAAACTGTTTCCGGTATTTGATGGCAAAAATTGTCATAGGCAATAGTCCTAAAAAGAAAATGCTTAGGGCTACCCCTATTACGTTAAAATAAATAACTAGAGGAATTAGAACTAATGTAGATAGAATTGTTGCTATAACAGAAATCCTAACAATTGTAGAAATTGCACCGAAGCTCTTAAGAAAACCATCTATAATAGAGTATGAAGCAGTGAAAGGAACTCCTAATATTATTATGATAAATAACAGGTTGTATTCAGTGCTTCCTACTAATGCATTTGTGAATGGATTTGAAAAGAATACCAATAATAATACAATTGAGAACGATAAGATCAATATTAATTTAATAAAAAAAGCCCAATACGAATTTATTCTAGCAATATAGTCCTCTTCCTTAGAAGAATATAATTCTGAAACTTTTGCAGTTATTCCAACCGGTATTCCTAAGTTAATAATACCGTTTAACAATACCTGAAAATTTAATAGCTGGGAAATAATCCCTAAACCAGCCGGACCAAGAAAAATAGCAAATATCTTTATCCTTAAAATACTGGTAACAGAATTAATTATCGTAGAGAAAGAAAGTTTGGACGTTATTTTAAATAATCTTAAAATGCTGGCTTGCCTTTAGATGAATTCACAAATCTATTTTTGTATGTATAATATAAGTACCCTAAAAAGATCAAAAATGTAGGCATAAAGAAATACTGAGTATAGATAAGCATATCTTCAAGAAAATTCTGAGCAAACAATGCAATCACAATAGTGACACTTAAATTAAGCCTGAGGTCAGATTTGAATGAAGGATTTTTGAATCTCAGAAAAAAAGTATTTATTAAGAGAACAAAAAAACTTATTACTAATAAAATTGTCAAAACTATTCCAAATTCAAGAGCCATCAATAAAAAAATATTATGCGGATCTAGAACGGCTTCATTACCAAAAAGAAACTTTTCTTTTTGAAATTGCTTATATGCATCCGAAGTACCGTATCCCCATAACAAAGTATTTTGATCTTTTGTTATTAATTGGATTGCGGTAAGTATTAGCATTAGCCTAGCAACAGAGCTATCAGATTTTGCAACCGCCATATCAAGAACAAATGTTGAAACCGCCAAAAATAAAAAAAGTAATGTTAAGAAGAATAATACTTTAGAACGATAAAAGGTTATAAGCAATAATCCAACTCCTACCCCTATATAGCCAGCTCTGCTAAAAGTAAAAAGAAGACAAAAAATAAGGATAAGCATTATTATGAAAAATTGTGGGAAAGATAATTTCTTCGTAAAGAATTTGTATGCTACAACTGGAATTGCGATGGTATAAAACATTGAAGCGGTATTAGGGTGAGCAAAAATACCAGTTGTAGTAGAGCTATACATCTTTATAGGATGGAAACCAATTATGAAAAAACAAATCCCAACTATAGAGAGGAAAATAGACAAATACATGATTATATCAAGAAACGCCTCAAATTTATCTGCATCATTATAAATACTATTCGCAAAAACAAAAAAAAAAGAAACTACAATAACCAAATAGGAGAAAATTTTAAACAAGGAAATCAGCGAGGAATTTTGCGAAATTGTAATGAAGGTTGCGAATAAAAATACAACAAAGCTAAGTATTAGTAGAACTTCAAAAAGCAAATTAATTCTTAAACCGGATTTTAGATATTGGTATCCTCCTAAAGAACTCAAAACAATAAATATAAATAAAATCGATTCAATAAAAAAAACAATTGAGGAAATCGTATCTCCAAAAGGAATTTGTAATCTTAATACAAAGGTAAGCCCAAGCAAAACTAGGATGATTTTTTCATTAAAGTCGAATATTTTAAGCATGTCGGCTAAACTACCTGTAAGTGTTTTTTAAAATTCTTCCATTTTTCCTTTGCAATAAAAATTATATAAACAAGCAAAGTAATTCCAATCGTCATTCCAAGAACGACATAGAGTCTTTTTGGCTTTGTTTTATAGTCCGGTATAAAGGGAGGATCAAGGACTAATATAGAAGGCGTATTTCTATTTTCTTCAATTTTAGCTTGCTCATACAAAGGCAGAATTATAGTCAATATTTTATTCTGTATCTCAACTTCCCTTTTAAGCCTAAGAAAATTCATAATAACATCGGGTTTACCTTTTAAAGTTAATATATTTCCGGATTCTGACGAACTATTTTGGATATCATTTAATTGTTTCTTTAATGCAGAAATTTTTTCTTCCTGAGTTTTGATTTCAGCCTGATCTGATGAAAGAATTTTCCGAAGAATTTCCAGTTTAACCTCTTCAGAAGCAATTTGCGCCTGAATCTCAATTTCTGTTTTGACAGCTGCTTGTACTGTCAAATCAGGGGAAATACCATATAAAGATTGAAACGTCTTTAAACTATCTTCCGCTTTTTTTAAATCACTTTTAACTAAATTATACCTTTCCCCTAGAAACAACCTATTATTTTTTGCGTCTTGTACTTTTAGTTCAACATTAATCGTATTCAACTCATTAATTAAATACTCGGTAATTTCTTTTGCCTTTACAGGATCCTTATTGAAGGCACCTACTTCCATTGTTCCTGCAATTTTATCCCCTGAAACTTCCATTACATCATTTCGGAAATATTTAAGTGCATCATGCATAGTAGAAAAATCTTCCTCTTCCATAATTTTAAATTTTATTACTGCTGTTTCCACACACCTTCTGCTATAAAGTATATTCTCATATAAAGCAAGTTCTGACGCAGTACTTCCTCCACCTGCTAAACTACTAATATCGCCCAAATTGTCTAACCCACTGAGTCCCAGCATAGAACTTAAACCTTTAGAATCTGAGGTTGTTTTAATAGTTGCTGTGGATAAATAAATCATATCCAATACAAAGAAAGCAATTATTATTGATATAATAAGACTCGCAATAAATGTATATATCAAAGATTTCTTATGCTTTATAGCAATTAGAACATACTCAGATAAAGTATCCTTACTGTAAGATGGTGATTTCTCCATTCTATTTAATCCCTGCTAATTAATATAAACGTAGTTATTACCCCGATAACCACGCCGGCTACCTGGGCTATAACACTTATAACATCCTTAAATTCTTCTTTAACTACTTTAGGTACATAAACAAAATCCCCAGATTGAATCTCGATATCGTCGGGCTTATACCAACCCCGTGAGTTAAATTTGATCACCCGTACATTGCCCTCTTCTGCGGCTAATGAAAAACCGCCCGCCTTATTTATATAATACATATAATCTTCACCTTCTTTATACGGAACATATCCTTCGTTATTGACCTGTCCATAGACATATACAATATTCTTGTTGTCGTTAACATAAATGATATCTTTGTCCTCAAGAATTACATTTTGTGAAAGATCATTGTCCTTATACAATTTTGGAAAATCAATTATGACACGATTCCTTCTTGCCTGTACATCTTGTGAAAAATTTAGTTGGTCCTGATTGGAGATTATGAGATCATTTGCTCTTTGATTTACCCAGACTTCCAGCGTATCATTTGCAGTATATTCTTCATCGTAATCCCTAAAAATCGTTGAAAGAGGCAGGTAGGCATTCTTTGTAAAACCACCTGCCATCTCTATTGCGTCTTTAACTCTTGTTTCTTTAAAAGAGACCGGATAGAACCCGGGTCTTTCCACTTCCCCAATTACAAGCACAGTACCCTTCTTATAATAATCAGGCTTAAATTTTACAAACACCCTATCATAATTTTTTATATCAAAGTCTTTATCATCTTTATAAGATAAATTATATACTTCAAACCCTTTTGAAGCGGTCAAGGAAGGCCTGAACAAGACAATGCTATCAGGTTCGGCATCTGTCAGGAATCCGCGCCCCAATCCGACGACAGTCTCAAGATCATCTCCTGAAGAATATTCATATGATCCCGGTAATTGGACTCCTCCTGTAATCGTGATATAATTTCTGTCAGCCTGTATACTAGTTAGTTTCAATCTGTCGCCTTCAAGCATATAGGGATTATATTTATCATCTCCGGTCATAAAATATTTATAGATATCAACTTTTACAGTGCTTCCGTTCTTTCTAATCAGCTCAATATTCCTTAGGGAGAGCTGAGGAATGAATACCTCTCTCTCATTATTTTTTTGGTAGGAAGCTCTCGAAACATTTGTTGTATCAAAATAAAGCCTTTTAAGTATCTCCGAAGGTCTAGTAACTGAATTTACCTCATAAGAGCTCTGCACCATACCCGAAACTTTTACAACAAACACCCTAGGAGAAGTGAGGGCAAAGCTCACGTCACTTGAATAGTACCTCTTTTTAGTAGCAGCGACAACCTTTTCTTTAGCTTCTCTCAGTGTTAATCCATTTACATATACTTCACCTACAGTTGGTATCACAACCACCCCTTCAGGTAATACATACACCGGTACCTGCTGATTTATATAACCGTATATACCAAAATTAAACAGGTCATTTGGTCCCACAATATATTTATCGGGATCGATCGCTCCTTCAAGTGGTGTCAGTTGGGTATGGACATTTGCATCAGAAATAGAGCCAAATAATTCGGGGGCATCCGCGTTTATTCTACTTGAAGGAAGTTGTCCCCCTTCTTGTTGAAGCATCTTTTGAAGAGGATCATCACTTGAGCTATTGTTGTTTTGATTTCCCAGTTGAGCCATGGAATAGCTGCTAACAAAAGCTAACATTCCCATTAATAAAATTAATCTTTTCATATTCATTATAGATTGAAATTTGCTATTGTGCTTTCCAAAACTTGTTGAGTGTCATCTGTATTGTAAGTCTCGCAGTAAAATCTCAGAAGTGGCTCCGTGCCAGAGGCTCTTATTATAACCCAGCCGTTATCAAAGAAGAGTTTATAGCCGTCCAGATCCTCAACTTTTAGAACTTCCTTACCGGCAATCATATCACCGGGTTTTATTTCCGAACATTTCTTTAATGTTTCATTCTTTTTTTCATCTGTGGTATGTACATCAATCCTCTTATAAAAATACTTTCCAAACTCGTCCTCTAACTCTTTCTTAAGCTCTGTGATACTTTTGCCAGTTTTTGCTATCATCTCCATATACATCAGTCCATTATAAACCCCATCCCTTTCCGGAAGGTGTCCTTTTATTCCGATACCTCCACTTTCTTCAGCGCCAATCATAACATCATCCTCGATCATATATTTCGAAATATGCTTAAATCCAATTGGCACAACTACAACGTCCAGACCGTATTTCTCGCAATATTTTTGGATCAACTCGCTGGTGGAGAAACTCCTCACTACCTTACCGGTCAAACCCTTTGTTTTGTGAAGATACATCAACAATAAAGCAAACATCTTCTGAGCATCAAGAAAATTTCCCTTCTCGTCAATTATAGCTATTCTGTCTGCATCACCGTCCGTTACAATTCCGATATTATAATCACCCTTGTCTTTCATTATGCCGGTAATGTCATTGAGATTTTTCTCTATGGGTTCAGGTGCACCGCCAGGAACTCCATTAATAGGAAAGGAAGGATTTATCTCGTTGTGAAGCTGTTCGATCTTCATAAATTCATTCACAGTATTTTGCCCGGCACCAAACATAGTGTCATAAATGCCTTTAATACCCGAATCAACAATGCTTCTGATATCTATACCTTTTTTCAGGTAATCAATGAAGTATCCACGTCCGTCAAAATACTCAATGATTCCGTCCTCAATCAATTCATCCGATGTCTTAACAGATGGAACTTCCCCAATAGAACTCAGTTCTGCCTCGATCTCCTTTATTTTATCGGGATTCATCGAGCCACCAAATTCGTCTTTTAGCTTGTACCCATTATATTTGAATGGATTGTGTGATGCTGTTATCATTACACCCAACGGAAGGTTCTTGTCTCTCGCAAGAAGAGATACGGTTGGAGTTGTTACAAAAGTGTCCGTCAGTAAGACTTTTATTCCTTCGTTCGCAAAAACTTCTGCAGCCGCGTACGCGAATTGTTTTCCAAGGAACCTCGTATCATATCCAATAACTATTCCATTGGATATTTTAGGATGATCTTTGAATTTTCTAGCTACAGCAAGTGATACCCTTTTTACATTGTCGAAGGTATAACTTTCACCAATCACAGCACGCCAGCCGTCAGTACCAAATTTTACCGGTTCGGTTTTGCCCATTAATGCTTTAATTGTTTTTTCTATGTTCACTCACCCAGTTACGAACGTAATCGATCGTCTCGTATGTAGGCGTTCCGGGAGTAAATAGATTCCCCACTCCCATTTTCTTTAATTCCTCAATATCCTGATCCGGAATAATACCGCCTCCAAATAGAAGCACATCGGTCATCCCCTTTTCGTCCATTAGCTTCTTAACCTTTGGGAAAATCGTCATGTGCGCCCCACTAAGAATGCTAATCCCAATAGCATCCGCATCCTCCTGCAGCGCAGCTTCAACGATGGTTTCAGGGGTCTGCCTGAGTCCGGTATAGATCACCTCCATTCCCGCGTCGCGGAAGGCTGCTGCAATAACTTTTGCACCTCTATCATGCCCATCGAGCCCGACTTTGCCGATAATAATCCTTATCTTTTTTTGGTCAGTCGAAGTATTTTTTTCTTCGTCCATAATCTATTAAAAACTTAAGAATTTTAAAGTTATTGTTATATTAATATTTCTTCAAGTGATTAAATATTGCTCATTTATGCCTGATTTGGCACTTGAATCTCCTCTAAATCCCTATGTGTAAGTCTCTGATAAATAATAACTGCAAAAATCCCGACAACTACCGCAAACCAGAGTGTTGCAACCCTAATAATAATCGTCGACGCGACAGAGATATTTTTGGGTATTTTGAGGATCTGGAGCAATCCGGTAAGAGACGCTTCCGTAACTCCCAATCCACCCGGCAACATTGCTATCGCACCGATAAGAGTAGAAAATCCATAAATGAACGTAGCTGTCAGCAAACTAACCTCGATATTCGTAGCAGAGGAAAAGACATTCAGCACTATATAAAAGCCAAGACATTCAAAAAACCAAGAGACTACACTTATCACCGTCGCGATCAACAAAGGCTTTATTCTCACCAGCCTATAAATGCTGTCATATGCCGTGTGGAATTTTTCGACATGTTTTGATAAGAATTTTATCTTCTCCAAAAGAGAAATAAAGTATAAGCATGCTTTTTTCCAGCTGATAAGCAAAGTCAAGCTGATAAAGACCACGCCTACGATCATTATTATAGTCTGTCCATAGTCAAATACAAAAGCCCCAACTATACACAGGAAAACGATCGAAATAAAATCAGTAAGCCTCTCAGCAACCACAATAGGAGCAGACTTTGAGACTGGAGTACCGTTTTCTTCTTTTAGCAGATATGATTTCAATACTTCACCCATTTTGCCCGGCGTAACGCTCATTACAAATGCAGAAAGAAAAATAAGAAAACTTTTCCCAGTAGTTAGCTTGATATCGAGAATCCTTCTGTAGTATTCCCATTTAGAAAAACGGAAAATGTAATTGAGGAATGAAAGCACTAGAATGAGTGGGAAAAATAACCAGTTAAACTCTTTGAAGGCATCAAGAAGCTTATCAAAGTCCGCATAGACACTAAAGGCGAGAAAAATCAACGCACCTGCTACGGCTGAAAAAAGTATTTTCTTTTTATATTTAGAAAACAAACGCTCTATGTCTGTTTAATAAAAAAGTCCAACCGTAGTAAGTATTCTATAATATCTCCATTAAATTTAAGTATAGCTTCCTGAGCGGAAGACCGACTACATTATAGTAATCTCCATTTATTTTATCTATGAATAAACACCCAAAATCGTCCTGTATTCCATAAGCTCCTGCCTTATCAATAGGCTTGAAATTTTTAACGTAATATGCTATTTCTTCAATACTTAGCTTCCTAAAATGAACCGATGTGCGCTCGTAATCAAATCTTTCCTTGCCTGACTTAGTGTCGATAATATTAAAACCTGTATAAACGTAGTGCATTTTACCACTTAGCTTCTTCAGAAACTCAACTGCCTGTTTTTGGTTATTAGGCTTTCCTATCATTTCTTTATTCAAGACAACCACCGTATCCGCGCCGATCACTACCCTATTCTCGAATTCAAAAGCTACTTTCCTGGATTTATGAAGAGCGTTATATTTTATTACGTCGAGAGGTTTAAGGTTACTTCCCTCTTTTTCATTTATATTGCTGTCAATTGAAATAAAATTTAGCCCAAGCTGATTTAAAAGAGCAACTCTTCGCGCGGACTTTGAAGCAAGTACGTACTCTCGTTTGAATATTCTCGAAATCTTTGCCGACATTATTTTTTCAGTAGCTCCTTTACTTTTGATATCACTTCGCCCTTACCAACCAGCATGCGATCTCCTGATCTGCGGAGTTTGATCTCGATCTTACCGTCTTTGAGATTTTTTTCACCGACTATCACATGCACCGGCAGTCCAACAAGATCGGCATCGGCGAACTTAAATCCGGGGCGGACGTCCATTCTGTCGTCATATAATACATCCAATCCCTGCGACTGTAACTCTTTATATAATTCTTCGCAAGTATTTACAACATCATCTTTGTTTGTATTTACACAGATGAGTGAAACATCGAACGGCGCAAGTTCACCTTCCCATACAATTCCGTTCTCGTCATGATTCTGTTCGATGTATGAAGCAGCAATCCTTTCGACACCGATGCCGTAACTGCCCATGATAATCACGTTCTCTTTTCCGTTCTCGTCGAGATATTTAGCACCCATTGCTTCGGCATACTTCGTACCAAGCTTGAATATGTGCCCCACCTCTATCGCTTTCACCAGTCTCAGGTTGCCTTTTCCATCTATTGAGCCTTCACCTTCCTTAACCACACGTATGTCCTTATACTCGATACCCGGAACGTCGCGTTTAAGGTCTATATTTTTTATGTGGTAATCGTTTTCATTGGCTCCGCTTACAAGTTCATCGGCATCCTGAAGCCTAAGGTCCGCTATTACTTTGACGCTTTTATTTTTAAAACCAATCGGTCCTATGGAACCCGCGTCAGCACCGGAAATTGCCGGCAATTCCTCGGGATGAGCAGGTCTTATGCCGCCTCCGAACAACGTCTGTAATTTGGCTTCATTTACTTCATCATCCCCCCTGACAAGGACAAGAAGATACTCATCTTTTTTATCTTCACCGGCTATCACAAATACTCTGGATTTGGCAAGGCGGGATTTATCATCTATCTTTAGAAAGTCCGCCAGCTCGTCAATAGACTTAATATTCGGAGTATGGAATTTTTCATAAGCTAGGTTAGTGTCTTTTCTTGGAGTAACCTCTGCAACTGAAACAGCTACTTCCACATTAGCAGCGTAGCTTCCGTCATCATTAACTGCGACATAGTCTTCACCTGCGGCGGCTTCGACCATGAACTCAACTGACTCACTTCCTCCCATCGCACCGCTGTGCGCTTTAACGGAGAAGAATTTCAACCCGGAGCGGGTAAAAATATTTCTATAAGCTTGTTCCTGTTTGTCATAAGACTCGTCGAGCCCTTCCCATGTAGCATCGAATGAGTAAGCGTCTTTCATAGTGAACTGCCTGCCGCGAAGGAGACCTGCGCGCGGACGCTCCTCGTTGCGGAATTTATTTTGTATTTGATACCACATCTGCGGAAGATCTTTATAAGAGATAAGATTTGGCTTTGCAATGGAAGTGAATATCTCTTCGTGCGTTGGGCAGAGAACCATTTCGCGGTTCTTGATGCGAAATATAAGATCGCCGTACTCATCGAGGCGTCCGCTCTGCGCCCAGAGTTCATTCGGGGCAAGCGCCGGCAGGTAGAACTCATTCCCGCCGATTGCATTCATCTCTTCACGGAGTATCTTTTCTACTTTATCGAAGACAATCTTTCCCAGGGGAAGATATGAATAAACACCGGCGGTTACCTGGCGTATCATACCGGAACGTATCATCAGCTTATGCGAAGCTACTACGGCTTCAGTCGGGTCTTCCTTTACTGTCGGTAAGAAAAATTGGGTTAATCTCATCTAATACTAATTGCGCTAAAAATGTGAAAATGCAATATAAAAATGCAATTAATGTATTACAATACATTAATTTAATACAAAACTTATTGACATTTAGGGTTATTTTGAGAATATTGAAATAATAACTCTGACTACTGCCATCTATAGTTAAGTTTAAGAAGAGTTGTATTCATTCCATCATTGCTCCCGCAAAAATGGAGGGTAAAAATTGAAAAAAATTTTACTGCTTTTAGTTATACTTGGCGCTTCCGATACATACTCTCAAGATACGATTAATGCTAAATTCATTCCTATGCATGTGGGTGATTATTTTGTTTACAAAAGATATGGGATAAACTTCTCTGAGTTAATAACCAGCCGGATTATTCAGGAAAATACTTATAATGGTAAAAGATATTTTTATTTCCAAGGATTTCCCCAACTTGATAACGGGTACTACAGATATGATTCAACTACGGGCAATTTTCTTCAGTACAGAGCTAACTCACAATGTTTAGAATATCCTTTCAATAAACTAGTAGACAGCCTTTCATCAAATGCAGGAGATACGCTTTCCAGTAATAATTTCTGCGTACTTTATGAGGAAGTCTGTACATTAAGGAATGATTCCATCATTTCATTCTCACATAATTCATTAACCGTAAGAAATACTACATATAAAAAAAACATTGGGATATTCACTTGCTGTAATGGAGACCCATCGTGTGAGGTTTATTATTCATTCCAGGGTGGGATAATAAACGGAGTTTTGATAGGAGATACTTCCCTAACCAGTATTGAGAATATTGGGAATGCTTTTCCTAAATCATTTACGCTATATCAGAATTATCCAAACCCATTTAATCCTTCAACAAGTTTCAAATTTGAAGTTCCATCGTCAGGTAATGTTACAGTTTCTATCAATGACATTTCAGGAAAATTAGTAACTCTAATTGTTAATAAGTATCTGTCCCCGGGTGTTTATGAGGTTAACTGGAATGCAGAAAACTATCCCAGCGGGGTATATTTTTACTCGCTCGAGGCGGAGGGGTTTAAGGAAACAAGAAAAATGCTTTTAATAAGGTAAGAATATGAAAAAAATAATACTAACTCTAATAATAATTTTAAGTTTTTCAAACGCGTATAGCATAGACGGCTGGATAGGCTATCAGACTCCAATATCCGAGCAAGCAAGCAATATATATTTTGTTAATTCAATGACAGGTTGGGCTGTATTTGCAAGCGGCAAGATAATTAAAAGTACGGACGGCGGTATCACCTGGACCATTCAGTTTTCGAATTCAAATTACAAATTGAACTTACTATCGTTTATTGACGAAAATACCGGGTGGTGTGCAGGCGGATCACGAAATCTTTTTGCTCTTAATTATTATTACCTGGTAGGTACTACAAATGGGGGCAATACCTGGGATTCATTATTCTACGGTATTATAGATCAGAGCTATATAAGTAACATATATCTTAAAACGCCCATACTCGGATTTATGCTTGGAGATGGCGGTAATGGAAGCGGGTCACAGGGATTCTTTTATAAAAGCACTTCATTCGGCTCTGCCTGGAACTCGTTACTCACGCAAACTCATGTTTACCTGGATGTAAAATTTAAAGATAATAATACCGGATGGGTCACCACTAAATACACCGATGACACAGGTCATGATACCGCCACTGTAATGAAGACTACAAATGCGGGGAATACCTGGAGCCGTATCTATTCACGAAACGGTTTAAACCTTTATTCAATATTTCACATAGATAATGATAATATAATTGTATCCGGGAAAACCAATTTCCCTGTAAACCAAGGCAGATTAATACTCCGGTCAACAAACGGAGGTCAGACATGGGATTCAACACTCTTGGATCCGGGCTCTCTCCCCAGGTTTATAAATTTCAACACGGGCTGGTCAGCAGCAGCAAATGGTATTTTCAAGACAACAGATGGTGGAGTCAGTTTCTCACAGCAATCACTCTCATCAACATATTCATTATTTTTTATTGATTCTCTCCACGGATGGGCAGGCGGAAACCTGGGTATTATTTACAGAACTACGACCGGAGGAGTAACCGACATAAACCAAGTAAATAATACCGTACCAGAAGCATTCCGGCTATACCAAAATTATCCGAATCCGTTTAATCCATCCACGAACATTAGGTTTGGTATTGCGAATAGTGGTAATGTCAAAATTTCAATATATGATGTAGCGGGAAAATTGATCGAGGTTTTGGTTAATAAGAAACTTTCAGCAGGAACGTATGAGGTCCAATGGAATGCAGACGGTTTTGCCAGTGGGGTGTATTTTTACAGCCTTGAAGCAGGAGGATATAATCAAACAAGAAAAATGCTATTGATAAAGTAAAATTCATCTAAATGAACTACTTAATTACAAGAATAATTCTGATCCTTTTTTTAATTTCACTAAGTCCCCTAGCCGGTATAACAAACAATAAAACAAAAAATAGAGAGAACCTTGTATTTTATAATGGTCCGGATATACATATTGAAGGATCAAAAATCTTAGATAATGTTTCCATTGGTCCCGAGATACCCATAACCGGGCTTTCGGGTTTTTATGATTGGCAGACGAATGGGGACTGCAAAAGACAAATTTATTACTTTAACGGATCTATCTTACATGCAATCTACATGACATCTACGGATTCGCTTCAGGTCAATCCCAGCCGGCAAACGAGGTATTCATTTAGCAGTAATGGGGGGCTTAACTGGGACCTTTCAGCAATTGTTCCACCGGGTAGAAGCGGTTACGGATACCTCACGGTCGACAGCGGTTTAATTGGACCTCAAGCAGTAATAGTAAATCACTACGGGGGTCCCGTAAAATCATATATCCATACAGATGCATTTCCCGGATTAGGGTCTTTTACTTATTATCCATCAAATTCCGTTCGGAATTACATATGGCCGCAGGCAAATCTAATGGACAATAGAAATGTGCTTGTGTCGGGAAAAACCTATAATGATAATGTTTCGACAGACACTCTTGCAGTACAAATCTTCCGTCCCAGCTCAGGTCAATGGATCGGACAGCCGCAATTTTTTCGGTCTGGCGCTTCAGACCACTTCGACATGAGAATTGCAAATGCGACCGGACCAAATGGAAAGGCTGTTCTCATAATGTCACCTGTTTACGATCATGGTGGTTCATTCGGCGCAAACAGGATATTTTATTGGACTAGCAATAATTACGGGGTTAGTTGGTCCGGTCCAAACCTAATGTATGATACACAGATTGATGCTGATGGCGACACAAGCAAACCATGGATAGGACTCGACGCAGTGTATGATAAAGTTGGAAACTTTTTCGTTGCTTTTAATACGGTTTCTTTGAGTGGAGAATATTCGACTGCAAAGATCTGGCTGAATAAAAACGGTGTACAAAACAAGATTCTTGTAAAAAATTCACAAATCACAGGAGCGATGACCTCAGCTGTTGGAACCCATATGGAGGATGTATGTTCGATGGACTGGCCCTCTATATCTCTTTCGGAATATAGCGATGCTGTTTTTTGCGCATATAGCGTGGCAAAACAAAATGACACAGTAAATGGTTTTAATTCTATGGACATCTACATTAGTTATGCAAATGCGGGAAATCTTTCTCCATCAAATAACCGCATTCAGATCACAAATGGAACGGACGATGAACGTTTTGTTTCATTGAATAGGATCTCGTTTGGAGATTTTAACAGGAAAATTCCAGCAGTCTATCAAAAGGATCCACAACCGGGTACATCCGCTCCCGATCATAATGATAATGCACCACTTTCCCGCTCCAGTTTAATTTATAGAGAAATTGAGCTTACTGTTCCTTTACTAAATATAATAAACAACTTAAGTGAACAAATACCCGAATCATATAAGCTCCAGCAAAATTTCCCAAATCCATTTAATCCCTCGACAAATATTAGATTTGACATACCGAAAAGCGGTAATGTAAGAATATTAATTTACGATATTTCCGGTAAATTAGTAGAGACTTTAATTGATGAAAGTTTATCACCCGGTACGTACGAAATAAACTGGAATGGGGATAGGTTTGCCAGTGGAGTGTATTTTTACAACCTTGAGGCCGAAGGATTTAATCAAACAAGAAAAATGCTGTTAATAAAATAAAAAACTACCATGAGGGCAACATCAACATTCTCATTAACATTACTACTGCTAATTTTTTTGCAGGGAACTTCATTCTCAAATGACAGGATCGACAAGAAAAAATCGTCTCAGCAATTAAAGCCTAATAATAAAGCTGTAACATGTATACCCTACAAAGGTCCGGGTATTAAGCTCGAAGATTCTATAGAAGATATAAACGGAGGATATACTATAGGTCCGGAACGAATGACTTCATTATCGGGATTTTACGATTGGCAGACAAACGGGGATTGCAAGCACCATGTTTACTATGTCAGCGAAAGTATCATCCATACAGCATTTACAACAGCAATCGATTCCACAAATATCGAAACAAGCAGAAGAACTGTATATTCCTTTAGCTCAAACGGCGGTTTAATATGGCAAACACAAGTACAAGTCCCGTCTAACGTAAGAAGCGGATTTGCCTTTTTAACTGCAGGAAACAACGGGGCTTCGAACGGTTCAGCAATTATTGCCAATCATTCAGGATCACCCCTTGGCACGGCTATTCACGTAGATGCTTTTCCCGGTCTTGGTTCGTTTACACATTATCCAATGCCAGCTCCAAGATATTTTATTTGGCCTCAAGTCAATACATTGAGTAATGGTAATGTACTTGTCTCAGGCAATACATATCAGGGAAGCTCTGCAACAGATACTCTATCAACCTGGGTATTTAACCCTAATAGCGGTCAATGGATCGGCACTCAGCAGTTCTTACTGTCCAGTGCTTCTACTCATTTAAACATGAGGCTAACCAGCGCTACCGGGCCTTCGGGGAAAGCTTTATTAGTAACTACTCCTATAAATGACGAGGGTGGATCATTTGGTGGAAACAGAATTTTTTATTGGACATCGACTGACTATGGAGCAAACTGGTCAAGCCCAGGCGTACTTTTTGATACACAGATAGATTCTGACGGCGATACGAGTTCTCCGTGGATTGGACTGGATGCAGTATATGATGATTACGGTAATTTTTATGTAGCCTTCAATACACTGGGATCTAATGGATCCTATTCCTCAGCAAAGATCTGGATCAACAGGAATGGGACTCAGAATAAAATTGTTGCCAGAAATACTGATATACCCGGCGCGATGCAGAGTGCCGTTAGTCCCCAAGCAAACATGTGTTCAATGGATTGGCCTTCCCTATCGGTCACCCAGAACGGACATTATGCAGTCGTCGGCTATAGCGTACCAAAACAAACCGATACAGTGAATGGGTTTAACTCTATGGACGCTTACTTCAGCCTTGTTAGTGCAGATCTATTAGGCGTAAGCACTCCATATCAAATAACCTCCGGTAACAATGACGAAAGGTATATTTCATTAAATAGAAGAGTAATACTCAATTATAAAATTCCATTGGTCTATCAAAAAGACCCTCAACCCGGGAGTTTCGCATTCAATGACTTAGCCCCCCTATCCAGGGCAACTCTTATTTACAGGGAGATAGAATATTTAAATCCACTAACCGGTACTGGATTCACAAATACATCTATTCCCGGGAAATTTACATTATATCAGAATTATCCAAATCCATTCAATCCCTCGACAAGTATTAGATTTGACATACCGAAAAGCGGTAATGTGAGGATATTAATATACGATATTTCCGGGAAATTGGTAGAGACTTTAATTGATGAAAATTTATCACCCGGTACATATGGAATAAATTGGAATGGGGATAGGTTTGCCAGTGGAGTGTATTTTTACAGCCTTGAGGCTGAGGTATTTAAACAAACAAGAAAAATGCTGTTAGTAAAGTAAGCTTCTTTATACCCTTACACTAAGCCGTGGAGTATCTACTTCACGGCTTTTTTAATTTCAATATCGATTTAGAATCGTTATGTTTGATTGTTAAAATATACGAAAAATGTCAAACATAACTCCAAAAAGCCTTGAAGCTCTCCTAAAGAGACTAATTGATTACGCGGGATTATTCCCTCCCGCAAGCCTCCCGCTGGACCAGGCCTTCAAGAATTTTATCGAATATACATCCGGAGACTATAACTGGATGTTATCCAACTTCATAATCCCCGCAAAGAAACTCGACGAACTTACTCAATTGATCCAGGGAGCAAACACTGCCGGTCCTCTAAGATTCTCTATACTCGGGACCGGAGGAGATACTGTCGATGACTTTAATGATAGTTTTAAAAATGACATCGAAGCATGGAAGAAATTCCTAACAGATAATGAAGGTAAAGTAAAGACAAAGTTTTATGAAGTTAAATTACCGCGGGAATTAGTCGCTTCACAGGATTCAGGTGATATAGGTGATTTTGTGGAAACGGTATCTTCGAATGTCGCCGACAGCGTTGGCAAGGACACGATCCTGTTTTTTGAAGCAACTCCAGGCAGTGAATGGAGAACCGATATTAGCGCTGCGATAGAGGGTATTAAGATCCATGACATAGACATTTACAATACCGGATTTAAACTGCGAACCGGCGGTACTAACGCAGCAGATTTTCCACTCCCAGAAGTAGTAGCCTTCACTATCCGGGAGTGTCTTAACAGGCAGATCGCTTTGAAATTTACAGCCGGACTCCATCACCCGTTCAGACATCGTGATGAAGAATTTAGGAAAAGAATCCATGGGTTTATTAATATATTTGCTGCAGGTGCAATAGCCATCCGTCATAATATTTCAGAATATGAACTAATAAACATCCTAGAAGAGGAAGATCCGGCTACATTTGAGTTCACCGATGAGTATTTTAGCTGGGATAAGTACAGGGTAACCGCTGAAGATATAAAATACTCACGAGAAGCCCTGACAATTTCATTTGGAAGCTGTAGCTTCACCGAACCCATCGAGGATCTGCAAAAATTAAATTTACTTTAATGACCGATATTTCAAAGCTAACATCTTTTATTCCGGTCGACAAAGGATCGGACTTCCCTATCCAAAACCTCCCCTACGGGGTTTTTAAGAAGAAAGGCGAAGATGATTCTTCATTTAGAGTAGGTACGGCAATTGGGAATTATGTTCTCGATCTAAATGCCTTATACGAAGATGGTTTCTTCCAGGAAACTAAAATCTCCGACGATAATCCTTTTAATCACCCCTTCCTCAATTGCTTTATGTCTCTTGGCAAAGAAGCATGGTCTCAGGTCAGGAAGAGGCTGTTGGAGGTACTCGTAGAGGAAAATAATGTACTTAAAGATAATCTTGAGCTTAGAGAAAAGGCCTTTATCCCAATGGAAGAAGTCGTGATGAAACTTCCTGCGGAGATAGGAGATTATACGGATTTTTACTCTTCCAAAGAGCATGCTACGAATGTTGGTATCATGTTCAGAGGAAAGGAAAACGCTCTCATGCCTAACTGGCTTCACCTACCTGTTGCCTATCACGGGCGAGCCAGCTCTATTATTCTCAGCGGTGAGAATATTCACCGACCGAAAGGGCAAACAAAAGCTGATGATGCAGAAAGCCCATCATTTGGGCATTCGCGTCTTCTCGATTTTGAATTAGAGATGGGATTTTTCATCGGACCGGGAAATAAACTCGGGCATCCGATAAAAGTATCCGACGCAAAAGATCATATCTTTGGAATGGTCATTGTCAATGACTGGAGTGCGAGGGATATTCAGAAATGGGAATACCAGCCCCTCGGTCCATTTAACGCGAAAAATTTTGCTACATCAGTATCACCATGGGTTGTAACTCTCGAAGCACTGGAGCCATTCCGTACCACAAGCCCGAATTTTGAGAAAGAACCACTCGATTACCTGAGAGAGGACAGGAATTACTCTTACGATATTATATTGGATGTGTACTTACAGCCGGATGGTATGAATGAGCCGGTTAGGATCAGCGAATCTAATTTTAAATATCTGTACTGGAGTATGTCCCAGCAACTAGCTCACCATACAGTCACGGGATGCAATACCCAGCCCGGTGACCTCATGGCTTCCGGTACGATAAGCGGACCGGACAAATCAAGCTACGGCAGTCTGCTGGAGCTCACCTGGAGAGGAACTGAGCCAATAAAGCTACCGAACGGACAGGAGAGGAAATTCCTCCAGGACGGTGATACTGTGATCATTACAGCATATTGCCAAAAAGACGATTTTCGCATTGGATTTGGTGAAGTCAGGACAAAAATTCTTCCTGCTATAGATTAACCCAAATAGCTATATTTTTAATAATTATTTTATGTCTTGACTTAATTTTATTTATTGAACATTATTAGGAAATTAAATAGGAGAATTATTGTTTTAATGTTTACGATTTTACTCTGAATCTAAATTTCAACTATGAATCGGACTAAGCTTTTTGCGATTATAACTATAATTCTCCTGACATCATCAACTGGCATTTTTGCTCAGGAAAGCAGTAAATATGGCGGTGAATTTCTCTCAATAGGTGTAGGCGGACGCCCGCTTGGAATGGGAGGGGCATATGTCGCTGTTGTAAATGACGTAACAGCTGGCTACTGGAACCCCGCCGCACTCTCCAATATAAATTATCCCGAATTATCATTGATGCATGACGAAAGGTTTGGAAACCTTGTCAATTATGACTACGGTGGAGTAGGTTTTCCTCTTGGCACAAATTCATCCCTCGGATTCAGTATAATAAGACTGGGTGTAGATGATATCCCTGATACAAGAAACGCTCTCATCGATCTGAATGGAAATGGTGTTCTGGACCCCGGCGAAAGGATCGATCCTAATAAAATCACCTTCTTTAATGCCGCGGACTATGCTTTTTTCTTTACTTATGCTAAAAAACAGAACGAGAAATTTTCATACGGTGCGAATCTAAAAATAATAAGAAGAGACCTTGCTGAGGCCTCCGCTTGGGGACTTGGATTTGACATAGGAGCGAGGTACAGTCCATTTGAAAAGTTTTACCTAGGTGCAAACCTCCAGGACATAACCACAACATACCTATCATGGTCAACAGGTAAAAAAGAGACTATAACTCCAACAGCTAAACTGGGTACTGCATATCAGATAGATTTTTTAAATGGTGTTTTAACCCCGGCAGTTGATTTCGATGTTAGGTTCGAAGGCAGGGAAAACTCAGCGAATGCAAATCTCGGACCTGTTTCGTTTGATATGCATGCAGGAGTCGAATATACATTCAAGGATGTATTCAGTGTGAGAACCGGATATAATGACCTTGGGAATTTAACTCTTGGCGCGGGTGTAAAACTTCCTAAACTGAACATAGATTATTCTTTTGCTAAGTTCGATGGTGATGAAGATCTTGGAAATACCCACAGGATATCATTGGTATTTACTCTTGAAACAGACAAGTTTAAAAGGAAATAAATTTAGTTAACTTGCACTATACTAAAGCCCCTTTCAAAGGGGCTTTTTTAATTTAAGCATATGACCCAGGATCACCTTCAGCAAATAATCGCAAAGTATCCCTTCCTAAAAGATCCTGACAAAAAATTGGTTGACGATATCTCAAAGTATGGTACATACAAGAAGATCCCAAAAGGAGAATACGTCTTTTTAGAGAACGATAACTGTAACTTCTTTTCCTTTGTTCTATCGGGAGAAGTAAGAGTTTTCAAAGCCGGGGAATCAGGCAGAGAGATAACACTATATAGATTTGGAATAGGAGAATCCTGCATTTTGACCCTGTCCTGTCTCTTGGGAAGTAATAATTTTCCTGCAATTGCAGTCACAGAGGACGACGTTGAAGTTATTTTAGTACCCTCAAAAGTCATCCGCGATTGGTTTACTTCTTGCCAGTCCTTTAGAGACTATGCCTTCGATATTCTCTCCAGAAGACTCTCCGACGTGATCATGGTTATTAATGAGATAGCATTCAAAAGGGTTGATGCCAGGGTTTCAGACTATATACTCAATAATTCCGATCAAAATGGGGCGCTCACAACCACACATAAGAAGATAGCCATAGACCTTGGGACTTCGCGAGAGGTCATCACGCGGATACTTAAGGAAATGGAAGAAAATAATATCCTGGATATCTCGCGTGGAAAGATCACAATAAAGGATAAAACGGGATTAAAAAAATATTCGAAAATGTGATTTTGTCACATTGATTTACTCCGGTTCATAGTTAAATTTGTATAGATAAATTAACTAAAGGAGTAAAACACAATGAAACAGAACGTAGGTAAAGCCGATAAGTATATCAGAATAATACTGGGACTAGCAATTATAATAGCAGGTTTTACAATTCCACAGGTTGGATGGTTCGGGTTAATCGGGATCATTCCAATATTTACTGCAGTAGTAAACTGGTGTCCGCTATACACCCTGTTTGGAATTAAAACTTGCAAAGCAAGTGAGTAAAGTTTTTCATGCAATAATGGAAACTAGTTTCGATCATTAATTGTTTGCGGTAACTTTCATTCTTTTTTAAAATCCCCTTTCATTTACGCTTCACAGTCATTAACTTTTTATATGGGAGCATTGAAACAAATGCTTAGGGATAGAAGGTACTAATAGGGAAAAGAAAACATTAATTTAAAAGGAGAATGAAATGTCACGAACATGCTCTTATGCATTCTTATGCTCATTTCTAATCGCATTTCTTTTTTACGGCTGCGATTCGGATAATGCAGTAACAACAATCCTGGGTACACCCGACGCGGTTTACACCCAATCTAATCAACCCTCAGACAATCAGCTAATGATGTATTCCCGTGCAGGCGACGGCACTCTAACCCTGACAAATACTTATTCCACCGGTGGTACCGGGACAGGAATGGGACTTGGATCACAGGGAGCTCTTACATTCAATAGCGACAGATCAATGATATTCGTCGTAAATGCGGGTTCAAATAGTATCTCCGGATTTGCAGTTTCGGCTACCGGTGTATCGCTGGTTTCAACGACGCCATCGGGAGGAACAATGCCCATCAGCGTAACTGTAAGCGGTGATCTGCTTTATGTTTTAAATGCCGGCGGAAGCGGAAATATCACCGGATTCAGGATAAACTCTGACGGAACCCTGAGCGCAATAGCCAACTCAACGGCTAACCTGAGTAACAACGGTACCGGATCCGCTCCGGGACCTGCAGAGGTACAATTTAACCCTTCAGGTACAGCAATCGTAGTAACCGAAAAAGGTACAAGCAATATATTGTCATATTCCGTTAATAGTAACGGAACAGTAACGGGACCAACGGTGAACTCTGCTATTGGAATGACACCTTTCGGATTTGAGTTCAGAAATGACAACCAGATAATCGTATCCGAAGCATTCGGAGGAGCAGTCGATTCAAGCGCTGTTTCTTCATATTCATTATCCGGTACCAATGTCGGTTTAATTTCGGGTCCAATCTTTACAACAGAGACAGCGGCATGCTGGATCGCAATTACCGAAGACAGACAATACGCTTACACAACAAATACGGGAAGCGGCTCGATCACGGGTTACATTATGAATTCTGCCGGAGTGCTTACATTGCTTAATAGCAATGGTGAAACCGGATCTACGGGAAGCGGAAGTAAACCTATCGACATGGCTTTCAGTTCAGGCTCGAACTACCTTTATACTTTGAATGCAGGTAATAGTACCATAAGTTCGTTCCAGGTGAATGGGAATGGGAGTTTGACAACGATTAATATGACCGAGGAAACAGGTCTTCCAACGGGATCTGCAGGTTTGATCGCAAAATAATATAATTGAACAAGCCCCTTCTATAAGGGGCTTGTTTTAATACTCTACTTTTTCACATCCGGAAAATTTTGCCAGTTCATTAAGCTTTTTATCAAAGAGCGTCTTTATCTTACCATTGATCTTGATCCCCTCTTCCGGAAAGAAATTTATCACTTTAAAAACCCCGGTTTGCCTGTCTGCCTTTGCATCCAACCGTCCAATAAATCTATCTCCATATAATACAGGAAGGCAAAAATACCCGTATTTCCTCTTAGGAGCAGGCACATAGCACTCAATGACGTAGTCAAAGTCAAAGAGCGAGTTCATACGCTTTCTCTGTATGACTAGATTATCGAATGGAGAAAGTATATGAACTGTATTACTTGCTTTAAGCCTCTTGACCAATCTTAGGTTTTTAGAAGTCGAAAAGTACTTCTCAGGTGAATCCTTAATACTAACAGGAACGATCTTTTTTTCTTCAAGTAATTTGTTTATAACAGACTTTGTAGTTTTCTCATGATGCCTGCGCAGATAGGTCATTTCTTTTTGAGAGGTAATACCGTTTGCATTAATAGCTTTAAGGATAAGATGCTCCGATAATTCGGCCTCCTTAGGAAAAGAAATATCAACATTTGATGGCAGTACTCTCTCAGTCAGATCGTAAACCTTTTGAAAATTCTTCCTTGCCCATACCATGAGATCACCGCTATGGAAGAGATATTCGAGGGCATCTTTTGCAGGTTTCCAGTCCCACCATACTCCCCTTTTTGTATCATCTTTGAAATCCCTCGACATCAGCGGACCTTCTGCCTTTATCCTGTCACGGACAAACCTGATCATTTTTTTATTCTTTGAAGTCCACTCTTTATGCCTATTTTTATATGCCCTTTTCCGTGGAAGTGAGTATTTACAATGCTCCATTGGGAGATATGACGCGGCGTGATCCCAGAATTCAAATACTTTTCTGTCCTTATCTATTAAGTCATCTAAAATTTCATTTTTATAACCCGGGAAGCGCGTCCAGAGAACATGCTTATGAGCTCTCTCTACAACAGAGATAGTGTCTATCTGAATGTAGCCCAGCTGTTTTATGATCTTCAGCAGATCCTGCTTTGTTTTAGCCGGATGTGTATTAAGAAGTAATTGCGAAGAAA
>JACKAC010000001.1:1497500-1739672 GCA_020635255.1 Ignavibacteriales bacterium | reverse complement strand
ATTACCAAACAACTTCCTGGCAATAAATACAAAATATTACTGGAAGGTAAGCGGTAAGAACTCACTTGGAGAAGGACCATTCTCTTCAGTATGGAACTTTACAACCGGTGTAACGAATATCGAACCAACATCATTACCGACAGTATTCGAGCTTTATCAGAACTATCCGAACCCATTCAACCCGACGACGAAGATAAAGTTTGACATACCGAAGTCGAGCTTTGTATCATTGAAGGTTTATGATATTACGGGTAGAGAGGTAGCCACGCTTGTAAACAGTGACCTTGAGCCACAGCGATATGAAGTAGAATGGAACGGCGCACAGTTTGCCAGTGGAGTCTATTTCTTCAGGATCACGGCAGGAGACTTTGTTAAAGTTCAAAAGATGATATTGACTAAGTAACTTTAGTTGCAATATGTGCGATAGATCCTCCTTTATCGTGCATCAATGAAAAACCCCCGTCCGCACAATGGGGGTTTTTTATTGAACTATACTGAATTTGTACCCCGATTATTTCCTACAAGCAGTACTCATAGAATCTTACCTATTATCAGGTTAATACTTATTTGATTGTAAATCCAGTATCCCTAAATTGAGTTTTTAATTTATAAAATTATTAGCAGGATAACTGTTTTTTTACATAAATTAAGGCTTTTTAGGCAGATTACTCGGGGATATGTCTTGGATTCCTTTTTCTTGAAAATTATTCTACTACTTACACTGCCTGGCAAATTTTAAAAACCATCCAAACTTAACTAGGAGGATTTAAATCCATGAAGAAATTCTTATTTTCCGGAATTGCGATACTAATGCTCATGGTGGTAATTGCTTTTACCAACTCAGGAAGCTATTCCGTAATCAACAAATCTGGAGTGAATGTAACCAATATAACCATCACTCCGAGCGGAGATAACTCTGGAAATTTATCAACCACATTTTCCCGCACGATCAGTAAA
The DNA here is from genome assembly GCA_020635255.1 of Ignavibacteriales bacterium. Lineage (NCBI taxonomy): Bacteria > Pseudomonadati > Ignavibacteriota > Ignavibacteria > Ignavibacteriales > Ignavibacteriales bacterium. The sequence goes on along the minus strand of JACKAC010000001.1, from coordinate 1,738,715 downwards.
GATCAAAGCATCGGAATTGATTTTACTGTAAATGAACAAGTATGTGAATATGACATAAGATTCACAGATGAGTCGGGGAAGCAATATTTAATGAATGGTGTGAATCTGTGCAATAGCAGTGAGATAATCCTTGTTACAAACAAGGCGGATGAAGTTCCTCAGATCTATGTACCAAATAGCAAGTAGGAACAATTAAAAAGAATCAAAAAATTTTAAAGAAATAATAATGAAAAGAATTTTAACATCATTATTTGCATTCGCTTTGTTATTAGTATTATTGCAAGGCAGTGCAAATGCACAATTAACGGGTACAAAGACAATACCCGGGACGTATGCTACTATAGCAGCGGCAATTACTGACCTCAATGCGCAAGGAGTTGGTGCAGGAGGTGTTACTTTTAATATTTCCCCCGGATATACAGAGACAGTTCCATCCGGCGGATTGATAATAAACATCACAAGTAATCAGCCGACATCAGGAAACCCGGTGGTATTCCAGAGAAACGGAGCTGGAGCTAATCCAATAATACAGTCGGATGGAGCAGGATCAGGTACTATTGCAGGAACTTCCCTGGGAAGTAATGGCGATGCACTTGTTTGGCTTGTTGGAACTGATTATATAACTTTTAATAATTTAAGTTTTGTAGAACAATATACAGGAGCTACACAAACTTTAAAAATGGAATATTGTATTGTAATGGTCAGAGGTTCTGCAACTGACGGATGTAAAAACGTTACAATTAGCGGATGTACATTCCAGCAGCAGCAGTCCGATATATATTCAAGCTGTATTTCTTCAGGAAACAGGAATCAGGCCGGGACGACAACTAATCCTACTGACAGAAACGGCATTCACGAAAATATTTCTGTTCAGGGTTGTACATTCAATAATAGCTTTAACGCAATGTATTTCTTAGGGTACAGCTCAGCTGCTCCTTATGATCTGTTCGAGAACGGTATTAATATCGGAAATGTCACCGGAAACACACTGCGAAACATCGGTTCCGGTTTTGGTGCCGGTACAGTGAACGCCGGTTCTCATTATGGAATCTATACGCAGTATTGTGATAGCATAAAAGTTAACAATAACGATATCAACGTTAACACCTGGACTAACAACTCAACGCATTATGGTATTCTTTGTACAACAGCATTATCTGCCATGCTGGAGATAAATAACAATACAGTCAGTGATACATCATTAGGCACAGGACAGCATGGGGCAATTGCAAGTGGTGTAGGGTATTCAGCAACAGGTCCAAACAACAGTGTTACAATTACAAACAATACTGTAAAATTCTGTTATGCGCCAAATATTACAAGCAGTTCATCTCTGTATGTATACAGTTTCAGCAATCCATTTTCCTTAACAATGTCAAATAATCTGGTTGATAGTTGTAAGATTGGCGGAACCGGGACTGCTACAGGAGGTCAATATGGTGTATATTCATCCTCGAGCCAGACAACTGCCGGAGCAACTTATACAATAACAAATAATACAGTACGCAATCTTTCCAGAACTCAATCGGCAGCCGGAGCAGGAAACACTTATTGTATGTATATATTAGGTGGTGGCGCTACAACAAATATTAGTGGTAATTCCGTATATAACATTACCAACTCGACAGCAACAGGTACCATGGCTGGAATTTACTTTTCACCGACTGTAACTGAAGTTAATGTATTTAACAATACGGTTAGAGATATGACAAAGGATAATCTGACCGGTACAACAGGAACAATGTACGGTATTTACCAGAGTACTACTACACCAACTTGTAGAAATTATAATAATAATATTTATAATTTAAGCAATTACGGTACAACAGCCACGATATATGGTTATTATAATTTTGGCTCTATGGCTACTGGTATAGAAGAAGTTTACAATAACACTATTCATGATATAAAAACAAAAGGTAGTAGTACTTGTATTGCTATGAATATTGCGACGGGGTTGTCAGGTAGTACAATAACGAAAAATGTATATGGCAATCTAGTTTACAATATAAGAAATGACAGTATCGGACAGACCGGTGGTATCCGGGTTGATTATGTTACTTATGGAAACATATATAACAACAGGGTATATAATGTTGTTAATGCGCAAAACGATGCCAGTTTACCAGCAGCATACGGTATGCTTCTGGGAGCAACGATCACCGGAGCTAATTATGATGTGTATAACAATATGGTTAGTGAGGTATATGCGCCGATAAGTAATTCCGCGCTTGGAGTTCTTGGTGTTTGGATAAATGGTGGTGACACTGCAAACGTTTCATATAACACTATCTATATGGATAGCAGCGCTACAGGTACAAATACCGGAAATTATGCTTTATACCTCGCAGGTACGACAAATGCGACTATGAAGAATAACATTATTGTCAATAATTTTACTCCGGCAGGTACAGGAGGAAATATAGCTATTTTTAAAGCAACAGGTGTAGTATACAATACGGCATCTAATAATAACAATGTTTATGTACCAACAGGAGCATTAAATTATTTCTATTATGATGGAACTACCACCTACGCTACATTTGCAGCATATCAGGCGGCAGTAACCCCGGCAGAGACAAACTCATTTGCGGAGAACAGTCCTTTCATGAACGTATCTACTCATCCGTATAATCTGGATATGAAGACAACCGTTCCAACATTGTGTGAAAGCGGTGGAATTCCAATTCCGGGAATTACAACCGATATCCATGGTACAACAAGAAATGCAGTAACTCCGGACGTAGGTGCAGATGAATTCCTTGGTTTAAAGATCCCATTAGGACCGTCATTAGTATTCCCTGCTAACAATGCAACTAATGTAATTCCAAATCATCCAAAGATATTTAACTGGAATAAATCCATCGAAAACTACAGACCTGTAAGGAGCAATGGAAATATCCAAAGTGATGCAATTTCAAATTATTGGATAGAGCTTTACGCAGATACAACTGGCGCTGCAGTGTTCAAAGATTCGACGGTTACTGATACTACATATACTTATAATCCTGACTTAACACAGCTGACACCATATTGGTGGAGAGTTAAAGCCAAGAACGAACTGGGATGGGGTGATTTCTCAGGTTATTTCAAATTCACAACAGACGTAATCGATGGTCTGGGTCAGAATTCTGAGATTCCGACAGTCTATGACTTGTTCCAGAACTACCCCAATCCGTTCAACCCAACTACATCGATCAGATTTGATATTCCAAAATCGGGTTTTGTATCACTTAAGGTATATGATGTGACAGGCAGGGAAGTAGCTACGCTGGTAAATAATAATCTAGAACCAGCTAAATACGAAGTAAGCTGGAACGGAACACAATTTGCCAGTGGTGTTTATTTCTACAGGATAATAGCAGGTGATTTTGTAAAGGTTCAAAAGATGATATTGGTGAAATAATGATTTGCAGTAAAATAGAAGCAATGTAAATCCTCCTTTACTTGCTTATTAGAATCCCCCGTTCGCACAACGGGGGATTTCTTTTATACCTGTATAATTGTAATCATTTCTTAGAAGCAGTCCATCCTCCCTGTAGAGAATCATTTAGGACATAACTTCCTGCTCTGGCGTCAATAGTAAACGTTCCATCTAATGTGCCGAGTGTATAACCTGAATGTAGGATGTAACCCTTTGTTAAACGTTAGTGCTGATGTCACCATATATCTGGTAATCATCATAAGTGCTAAGCTCGACGTTGGTAAGGGAGCAGTGAAAATATTATATGAGTATAATATTTCATATTATCCCTTTTTATTTAAATAGAATTGACCTTATCTAGATTTAGACATTGCTTCAGCAGCTCTTTTCTGCATTTCATCAGGTGGAACATCCTCAATATGAGAAGCAATTGCCCATGAATTACCACTAGCATCTTTTACCATGCATATTCTGTCTCCATAATATTCATTCCATGGTTCCTGTATCGAAGTTGCACCTGCATCGAGAGCCTTTTTGTAAGTTGAATCCACGTCTTCTATGTAAATATAAAGCATTGTAGGGTTTTCTTTATACTTTTCAGTCGCTTCACTGAGCATTATAGTACTGTCTCCGATCTTTACTTCTCCATGAGCAACTGTTCCATCAGGGATTGTTATTCTTTCAGTTTCTTCAGCATTAAATGTTGTTTTAAGAAACTCCATTAAGTCTGAAGCTCCTTTTACGATTAAATAAGGGATAACTCTTTGATAATAACCCGGAATCGGGTTTACTTTTCCTTTACTCATTTTCTAATCTTTTTGTATGTAAATTAAAAGATAAAGATTTATGCAATATATTAAAAGAGGAAAGAAAAAAGCCCGCAGGAAGCGGGCTTAAAAGCTAATCTAGTATCTATAATTGCCAGAGATACTGGAACTTAATAAAAATTGTTCTACTGCTTTCTTTAAGAGTAGTTTTATTATTAAGTGTGCCATCATCTATTTGCTCAAAGTTGTGTGTGGAACCTGCATAAAGTACAGTGAATGGATTCCATTTGTAACTTATAAGAGGATCAACCGAGAATGCATCATTGAATTGATCATACTGGAATTGCAATCTTGCAAACAGGTTACGGTTAAACTGGTATCGAGTAGTATTGCTTAATACCCATCCGGCGTATAGTAGGGAATTACCGTCCTCTGCACCAAGGTCTTCGTATGAGTATGAGAAGCTGCTTACAAGCCTGTCAATAGGTTTTAGATCAGCCCATACTTCCCAGTACTGACCAAATCCTATATAAGGAGGTGAACCGAATCTTACAATTGATTTTCCTCTTTGGTAGAAAGTGCCCATACCAAATTCTTTTAAAGCATAGTTTTCTATTCCAAAATTCCATCTGGTAGCTCCGGGGAGCCATTCTCCGCCGTATGTTTCGTTATTTATAAAAGTGTAATTACCCCATAGCCTTGTTCCGTTATGGAATTCGATAGTTACGCCGGGATAAAAGTATTCATCTTTGATAATACCTTCCTTATTATGGCGGAGCCCGCCGGTAATATCAGGAGTGATCCTTCTGATTAGATCACCTTTGGGATAGATATTATAATAATGGTATGAATAAAGTTCGTTATAATTGTTTCTCGTTAGGAAGCCTAGATCACGTCTAACAGCTGGTCCGTTTGAGCTAAATTCAGTCCAAAACCCGTAATTTTCCGATTCTCTATTTATATAAAAGTATGTAGAGTAATCATTATATGCTTCACCATCAAACGCGGCGGTGTATTGATCGTCGCTTCCGAATCTTGTCTGGTTATCAAAGAAAGCAGTATCAGATATTTCTCTTGTTGCAAATCCCGTTATCTGACCACCGAAGTAAAAATTCTTAAGGAAGTTGAATCTAAAATCCAGACCTAGCGTTCGGTTATAACCGGTAAAGTCGAAATTGAATGTTGTATCAGTACTAAATTCCCTGTCTGTAAGCAATGCCCCAATATAATTTTCTCCGCCAAGATCGTATTTTACTCTAAGTATGTTTGCCAGCGAGTACTTGTTACTTGGAAGTACATAGCTTCTTTCCTCCAGTGGTATAATAAAAGGAGTGTTCTCATCCATAGCGTTGAGGTAGCCAAAACTCCACTTATCCTTTGTACCGGTAACTTTCGTTGCAAATATCGGGTTATTGATAGACCGGGTATAGACCATATTATTCAGCTGCGTCCGGAATGAACTAATTCCTTCAAGGAAGAAAGGCCGTTTTTCCGAGAAGAATAGTGCAAAGGGCTGGTTAACGTCTATCTGAGGCGCGTCGGCTTCGACCTGGCTAAAGTCCGGGTTATATGTTGCATCAAGTGAGATATTTGAAAACAGGTCATACCTTACGTCAAATCCAAAGCTTCCGTCTGGATCGGCGTAATCTAATGTTGAATTTGTGTTTACCGGGCTTGAAAGTGATGCGTTTTCAATACCTATCACGTATGGAAGAAATTCAAGATTCTTTCCGCCCTCGATGTCTTCTATTCCTTTGAAAATACCTGACTGTCCAACAAAATTTGGGTCATCCCTGGATACAGATGCCCAGTATATTCTTTGTCTCAAATTACGCGGTCGGTTCCTTAACATGTGAACACGCCATTCTTGTACTTTTTTGTCGGGGAATTTTAATGTTTTGAAAGGAATCTTCATCTCAGCGACCCACTTGTCCTTATATATCTTTGTCTCGGCTGTAAAAATGAAGTCCTCACTGGAGGTTTCATAATTAGGCGTCCAGTACAGATCGCCCTGTACTCCATACGGATTTACATAAAATTCAAAAGCATCTTTCAGATTGCCATAGGTATCAATGAAAGGTCCTACCCAGTCGTCGGAATACATCCTGTCCCTGTCTGTCATCGATGCGCGGATATTTTTCATATCATCGTAGCATTCAAATCCAAAATAAATGTTGTCATCATCATATGCGACATATGCTACGGTTCTGACTTCAGGTTTGATATTATCACCGGGAGATATCTCGGTAAAATTATCTGCTACAGCGGCGGTTTTCCATATTTCCTCATTCAGTTCACCGTCTATTGTAACCTGTCCATTGCTAATACGCGGAATAACAAGCACAGGTACCTTGTTCGGCACAAAGACACTTTCCTCAGTAGCAGTTGTATCTTCAGTTGTTTTAGACTGTGATTGATTCTGCGTCTGAGAATTCCCGTTTTTTGTAATAATTGTAAGGCTTATTATGAGAATAAAAAGTATAATTAAATTTCTCATACAATTTCCTTTAATTTATCTTTGTTTGCTGTATGATGCGCGGCACCCTATCAAGGTTTAGATACTTTACGTATATAAGGTGAAAGTTGTTACGAAGGAGTGAAAAATTATGTATTTACACCTCTTTTCCCTTCCTGAAAAAGATAAGCCAGATCAAAAATACAAATCCTATAATCCATATTGCATCAGGTCCCTGCATGAAATCAAAATAACTAAGATAATTCTTCATATCAATTTCAAAAAAGCTCCGATTTATTGTTTATTTATGAATATTTGAGTAACTTTATACAAATACTTAAATTATGGATACTGCCTTTCTTGTTTTAAGCCTATTTCTTCCACGTATCGCTCTTATTATATGGTGGTTTATGCATGCTATTCCTTTTAATACAGTTCCATTTTGGGGAGAAGTGCTACTAACTGTCTTTTTACCAAGAGTTCTGATACTTATTTACATAGCTGAAAACCTCGGCACAAGCAGTCCATGGTTCTGGATACACCTTGTAGTCGCTATATTGGTATATATCATAGGTGGAAGAAAAGCGGCTAACCGCGGGCGTTAAAATTTGGAATAATCCAAACGAGGCGAGGCATTCTTTGCGAATGATTCCGAAGTATAATATTCTTTATCAGAGTTTTTTGTATAAGCATAATAGCCTGCTAGTCCTATCATAGCGGCATTATCTGTGGTATATTTTAGAGAGGGTACAAAAATGTTTTTGCCCTCTTTTTTTAATTCCATTAGTTTTTCTTTCAAACCTGAATTAGCCGAAACACCACCGGCTATGCAAATATTATCTATACTAAATTCTTGGGAAGCAATTTTTATTTTATTCACGAGTGTATCAACAACAACCTTTTGGAATGAAGCGCAAATGTCTTTTGTAAGCTTTTCTTTCTCGTCAACTCTTTTCTCCTCAAATTTTATCTCTCTAAGAAAATAAAGCACCGAAGTCTTTATCCCCGAAAAGGAAAAATCATATTTACCCTTTAATCTCGAGATAGGGAATTTATGAAACTCCGGATCACCCTCTTTGGCAAGTTTATCTATTATAGGTCCTCCCGGGTAACCGAGTCCCAGCATTTTCGCAGTCTTGTCGAATGCTTCACCGGCAGCATCGTCGATAGTTTTTCCCAGTATTGTATGGGAGAAATATTCATCTACTCTTATTAGAATTGTATGTCCTCCGGATACAATTAATGACAGGAATGGAAAACCGGGCTTATCTTCTTCCAGAAAGTTTGAATACAAGTGTGCCTGTATGTGGTTTACCGGAACAAAGGGTACTTCAAGAGAAGAGGCAACTGCCTTACCAAAATTCATCCCGACCAACAATGCCCCGATAAGTCCCGGCTCGGTTGTAGCAGTTACCAGGTCTATTTGGTCGAGCGAAATTCCTGCCTGTTTTAGGGCTTCGTTTGTAACAGGAATAATGTTCTTTGTATGGGCGCGGGAAGCCATTTCCGGCACAACACCGCCAAAATCGTTATGAAACAATTGTGAAGAAATGACGTTTGAAATTACGAGGTCGTCCTTTAGCACGGCAACCGAGGTCTCATCACAGGATGTCTCTATTGAGAGAATATTCATATAAACTTTATTACCTGTTATTTGTTATATTATGAAGACGTTACTACATTGCATAAACTGATGGTTAAAATTAATTTTATTCTGTGATTAAAAGTATGTTAAAATATATTCTGATTGCGAGTGCGGTATTTCTAATCCCATTCACTGCCTTTTCCCAGGCAAAACTTCTGATCCCAATGGAAATAGGTCAAACTGACCATTTGAAAGCTTACGGAATTGCTTACAGGCATCTACTTGCCGGTAAGGAGCTGGATTGGTTACTGAATTTCCGTGCCGGATCATTTATGTTCGACTATTCACCTGCCGTAGAGGAGGAATGCAAAAATAACGGTGTATCGTACGAACTAATAGATGGAACAACCGCGGCAAGGATATATGCGGAAGTTCAGGATGAAAACAATAACATGGATGTAGTACGGCTGGAGAAAGTTGCACGGATAGCAGTGTATGTTCCGCCGGATGCTCCACCATGGGATGATGCGGTACAGCTTGCTCTGGAATATGCAGGTATACCTTATGACAAATTATGGGATGAGGAAGTCTTAAGCGGAGGGTTAAAAAAATATGACTGGCTTCACCTTCACCACGAAGATTTTACGGGACAGTATGGAAAGTTCTTCGCTTCATACAGTACTGCCCCATGGTATATTGCCCAGCAAAAAACGAACGAAGATCTTGCTAAGAAGCTGGGGTTTGCCAAGGTATCACAGATGAAACTTGCTGTCGTAAAAGAGCTTAAGCAGTATGTAGCTAATGGCGGGTTTCTTTTCACTATGTGTTCTGCAACAGATACGTATGATATTGCTTTAGCAACTCAGTATACGGATATAGCCGATAAAATATATGACGGTGATGATTACGATCCCGATGCCAATAGCAAGCTCGATTATTCGGAGTGCCTGGCATTTGAAAATTTTAAGATCGTTCTGAATCCTTATCAATATGAGTATTCCGATATAGACGTTACGGATGAAGCATTAATGGTAGGCGAGTTTAATGATTATTTTAATCTTATAGAGTTTTCGGCTAAGTTTGACCCAGTACCATCGATGCTGACACAGGACCATACTGCCTTAATAAAGGGTTTCCTGGGGCAAACCACAGGGTTTAAAAAGGAATTCCTTAAGAAGAATATCACTATACTTGCTATGAATGAGGGTACGGACATGGTAAGATATATTCACGGTAATTACGGGCGGGGTACGTTTACATTTTATGGCGGACATGATCCGGAAGATTATCAGCATATTGTAGGGGAACCACCGACCGAACTTAAAGACCATAAAAACTCACCGGGATACAGGCTTATACTTAATAACGTTCTATTCCCGGCCGCTAAAAAGAAGAAGCTCAAAACATAATACTCTGCACTTGAGAAAATTTATAGCTGTCATTTTTTTAAGTACCTTATTTTTTTCCTGCACGAAGACAACTCCGGAGTCAGATGCAAAATTTTCGATCGTGGATGATATCGGGGTTGAAGTAAGCCTCCCTGAAAAACCAAAAACGGTTGTTTCGATGGCGCCAAACGTCACTGAGGCAATCTATGCATTAGGCGCGGACTCTATGCTTGCCGGAGTTACGACATTTTGCACATATCCTCCGGATGCCGTCAATAAAACGAAAGTTGGAGATTATCTCAATCCCGATTATGAGGTGATCACATCCTTAAAACCTGATCTGGTATTCTTAAACGTCGAGAATAGATCTAATCCAACATATCAGGCGCTCGAAAATCTCGGCATCAAAGTATATGTAGTGAATATAGATAACTTTGACGGTGTGATAAATATGATAAATAAATTCGGCACCATACTTGATAAAGAAAAAAGAGCAAAATCTTTAACCGACTCACTCAAGGGTGTTAGGAATACTCTTACCGAGCAAAACTCAAAAGAAAAGCCTGATGCATTTATCATAATAGCTTCGAATCCTTTGATGACGGCAAGCGGACATACATTTATAAATGATATATTGGAGATGTCGGGGTTTAATAATATTTACAAAAGCGAAGAAATGGAGTACCCAAATATCAGCTTTGAGGATGTAATAAAGAAGGATCCTGAATATATTATACTACCCTCCGATACGACGGATATGACCGCTATAAATGCTAACCTTGAAGAGATAAGATCGAGCCTGAGCACAACACGGGCTGTAAAAAATAATAAGATCCTGGTGGTAGATGCGAACACGCTTTTCAGACCCGGACCCCGCTTATTGGACGGTGTTAATCTAATACGCTCCAGGATGTAAGTTCTTCTATATGTTTTTTACTCCTTTAGTAACAGTATAGTATAGCATTCATACTATACTATTTTACTTCATTATTACGAAAATTTTACAATTTTCCACAAAATTTTCTCACATCTACTTGTAAGTCTTTGTTTTTAGAGACTTCTATCTAAAATGAACAATACCTGAGTTTGGCACAGTATTAGCAATAGTATCCTTGAGTTGTTCTAAATTTTGAAATAAATAAGCATACGACGAGGATGCATAATTTGACAAAAAAATTAACAAAATATACATTACTGCTGGCAGTTTTGATGATTTTTTCTTCTCAAAATGGTTACTCACAGAGTGAGCTTGATGAGGGATATGATCAGTTAAACCAGGGGAATTATGATGCTGCGGCAGAGATATTTGAAGATTATCTGTTAAGCAATCCGGACGACACAAAAATTTATCTTCAGCTGGCATACATTTACAAAACTCAGAACAAGACCGAAAAAGCTATCGAGTATTTTACCCGTGTAAGGGATTATTCATATAATAGCGATGAAGTTTCTTCGGCATCCTCAGAACTCGAATATCTTGAGAGTAACAAATCATTTGAAAAATTAAACACTGCATACAGTTTTTTAAATAAAGGGGAGGTCGATGCGGCAATTCCTTTATTCATAGAACACCTCGATCAAAATCCAAATGATTCGAAGGTACTTCTCCAATTAGGATATATATATTTAAGTAAAAATGAGTTTGACTCATCAATGATATATTTTGAGAAGGCAAAGAACAGATCAACTATATCAGAAGATGTCAAGGTAGCTACCAGAGAAATTGAGAATATAAACAATATGAGGAATTCAAGCGGATCGGTTTCGAGCTCCAAGCTTGATTCTGCATATTCCCTTCTTAATTCAGGAAGGAAGAGCGACGCAATAAGATTATTCGAGGAATACGCCAGCGAAAATCCAAAAGATACAAAAGTACAACTACAACTGGCATATCTATATAATGAACAAAAGAACTATTCGAAAGCAAAGAAATATTTTGAATATGTAAAAGCAAATTCTACGAATGCTGAAGAAAGAGAGAAAGCCGAGACTTCACTGGGTTATCTCAATGATTTCAGAATGTCTCTCTCACCTAGCTCGGCAGATATTTATTTCTATAATTATTACGATACAAAGCAAGAAAATTATATTTCCAACTTTATCGGAAAATATCAGTACAGGCTTTTCAAGAACTTCTTCACAGGTGTATACGGTGATGTATATCTTGATAGCAGATCAAAACCCGGTCAGATATACAATGACAGGTATGTAGAGGGTGGTGGTTTCTTCCACTATAATTTCTTTCCGTCACTCAGCTTTGAATTTAGAGCCGGTTACGTAAGGCTTATCGATAAGGAAGAGAACAAATTCAATTTTAAGCCGATCCTGACATTTGCTGATAGGTTTGGACATTTCCCGCAATATAAGAAAACGGGAGTGCCTTCACAGAATTTCTATCTCGATACATATGCATCAGCGCTGTATGACCACAAATATGAAAATTTTTATGCGCAGGCTCAGTTGAGGGAAGTTTTAAGATATATGATAAAGGGTTATTCGTATTTTGAAGTATATCTAAAACAGAATATTCAGGGAGATTCAAAACAGATAGATTATAATAACTACGGCGAACTCGGCGGAGGTATCGCTTACACATTTAATATCAGGAACTTCCCCGTACTATTTGCTGAAGCAGTAAACAGGTTTTATTTTGTAAAGAACGACCAGGGTCTTTTCCCTGAGAGTTCATTCACAGTCAAATTAGGATTTATATTAACTTATTATTCACCCTTATGATATACGAAATTTTCCATATAACACTTTGGGTTACGGTAATTCTTCTGCTGGTAAGCGGACTTGATGATCTTTTTATGGACGTCATGTTCTGGTTCTACAGGAGGAAATACAAAGCTAACCTGCCAACTTTCTCCGAAATGGATTCAAAGCCGGAGAGATCAATTGCGATCATGATAGGCGCATGGAAAGAAGAAAAGGTTATTGGAAGGACGCTCACTATCGCGCTTAAAAAACTGCGCTATACGAATTTCAGGATATTCGTTGCCGTCTATCCAAATGACCTGAGAACGGTAAAGGTTGTAAGAGATATGGCGAGGAAGGACCACAGGGTGATATTATGTCTGAATCCTCAGGACGGTCCTACAACAAAGGCTGATAACCTGAATAATTCTTATGCTTGTATAAAAGAGTATGAAAGACAATTTGGTGAGTTTGATATAATTCTTATACACGATTCAGAAGACTTTATCCATCCGCTGTCACTGAAATTGTTCAATTACCTCATAATGTACAAAGGTAATTATGGTGTACAGATCCCGGTTATTCCTATTAAGAGCAGACTGGGTAAAATGTATCACAGAACATATTGTGATGCTTTTGCCGAACTGCACTCTAAGGATATGATCGTAAGGCAGTCGATCGGTTCATACATACCATTTGCCGGTACGGGAATGGCATTTAATAGGAAGGCATTCCACTATCTCGAATCAAAGAGCATCGAGCAGGAAAAGAGAATGCAGGAATACTATAAAACTCATAAACCGGAATCAACACATGCTGTCGATGACGAGTTGCTGAGAGATGAGCAGGATATAAAAGGATCACAGAACGAAGATAAGTTTAAGGACGATCCTTATCCGCAATATGAAAACATAAAAGTACCGGGTTGGGATGACGACGAGAAAGTTATTGCCGACAAGAAGTATACTTCAGCAAGGCAGTATAGCATATTGCTATCGCTCCTTGTTGTTCTGGTGACTATTGGTGTGTTCTATATGATCAATCTGAACATTTTCGGTGAGACAAGAGCGGAAGTTACGGAAACTAAGAGTGAGCAGATTATCGTTCCTGCTCCCGAGACATTAACTGTGCCCGAGAAAACCGAAGATAATACTAAAGTGGATACAGATGCTAGGGTAATAGACAGAATAGCCGATAAGGATAATAATGTTTTCTATCAAAAGCTTGATAATGGCAAATACAGAATTCAAGAATCACTATTTAGCTCAAAACAAAGCGCAGAAAACAGGATCGATTATTTGAAATCAAGAAAGATATTAAAAGATAACGATGTAGCTTTTGTATATGATGATGAAATATCATCTAAGCAGTATTTTACAGTATGTATCGGTGAATATGATTCGATAGATAATGCTAAGAATAGAGCAGAGAAATTAAACAACTAAACTAATAACTGAGTTAAAAAATAAACAATATGGTACATTTACCCGAAGATTTTGAAATGAACAAGGAACAGATGACGGTTCTTACGCGTGAGCTTAGAAAGCACGATAAGACTGTTCTCGACGAGATAAATGCAGCCACAAACTGGTATTCACTTATTAAGCCGGTAAACGAAGTTTTGACAAGGGCAGCAGCCGGACATGACGTTGATAATGAGGTCGTTTTGAAGAGCATGGTTCTCCAGGAGATATACGGTCTTGGCGATGATATTCCTTTTGAAGTCGAAGTAGCTGACAGGAAAAGTTTCCAAAAGTTTCTGGGTTTAAAGTACGGAGATATAGTCCCGTCCAATGAAACTCTCGCCCAGTGCAGGAATGCTCTCATGCAGGAAGATCTTTATGATAAGACTTTCGATAATTTCTTCAGACAGTTGCTGGATGCGGAGGTTATTCCCGAGCAGGATCTTATCTTGCAGCCGGAAAGAACTGAAGCTCCAACGATTGAAGAGGGTGACATTCTTCCCGAAGATACTTTAGCCGAAGAAGAGACTATCATGGAGTTTGATCATGAGGTTGATGAGAAAGAAGAAGTGAGAGAAGAAGAGGCGATTGATGAGGAACAACCTTCTGTATCGGTCGATGATATGATAAAAGAGATAGAGGATAGGGTAAAGAAACTTCATGACAAAAAATCTTCTGACGAAAAACCTGAACTAAGTGCAGGTGCCGAAAGTGAAGGGGTGGAGTCCAAAAGTAATGAGCTGGTCACGAAATTGTCTGCGATAGATGATTCTCTGCAAAAACTTTATAAGAATATTGAAGTACTCAATGAAAAACAGGGCATAAAATCAATTGATGACAGTGTAAAGGAAGAATTGGAAGAGAAGGTATCTGATCTGTATGAAAAAGTTGAAGGAGTAGAGAAAGCAAATGAAGAAGAAAAGACTTCCGCGCAGGAAACGATTGTTTCTAGTATCGAAGATCTAAAATCAAAGATCGATCAGAAGCTTCAGGAAGCTAAAGATAAAGGTGAACAAAGTGAGGTTGGTGAAAAAGAAGACCTGTATAAGAAACTCTTCGATTCATTTTATAGCCAGTTGGTAGACGCGGATATTATTAAGGATAAGGTTACTGCCGAGAAAGACGAAGTTTTAGAAGAAACCTCAGTAACCTCTGAGCTAAAGACAACTGAGGAAGTAACTGTAGAAGAGAAAGTTCAGGAAGAAGTAAAAGAAGAGGAAAAACAAGGCGCCAGTGATTTCGTTCTCGAAGGAAGAGTTGAAGAAGAAACAGGAAAGACGATCCCGGTTGTAATGAGGCCAAAACAAAAGGAAATTAACCTCAGGGATAAAAAGAAATACCCAATATTTAATGATGCCAACCTGACGGAAGATTATGAACTGGGTCTAAGGTTTTACAAGCTTGGTTTTAAAACTTCTTTTGTAAACTTAAAGACCGACAGCAGATATGGTAATTCCAGGATCGGAACGGGTGAATATTTCCCTAACTCATTCTGGGCATCTGTAAAGCAAAAATCTAGATGGATCGCCGGGATAGTATTTCAGAACTGGAAGATCTACGGATGGAAAGGTTCATTCAAGACAAGATATTTCTTAGCCAGGGACAGGAAAACCATAATTAGCTTCTTCGGAACAGCGTTATCGTTTATAGTATTCGGGTACTTCCTTGCTTATATGATATCAAAAGCAATGGGCTATGATTTTCTGCCGACTATCGTACAGCAAAACACCGTTCTATGGTATTTAATGATGACAAGTTTGCTCTTTATGTTCACAAGGATATTCCACAAATTTGCATTTACCTATAACTGGTATGGTTTTAGGTATGCGGTAATGAGTATATTCCGGACGCTTGTGGATAACGTGGTCAATTTTTTTGCAATAATAAGGGCGGTTAAAGTATTCCGTCAGACTAAAGATAAAGTTGTGTGGGATTCCACAGAGCACTATTGATTTTTTCACTATTGGTTAATTAATTTATTCTTCAGGCGGGTTCAAAAGGACCCGCTTTTTTTTATAGTCCTACCACTCTTTCAAAAAAACATCTCACTATAGCAGATTGTCAATAGTAATGATTTTTTAACAAAAACATGACAAGAAAATTTTGGCAAAGCCCGTGTTCTCAATGTCTCCGAGGATAAAAAATTTAATATAAACATAGTGTAATCTGGTATCAGTATTGTACAACAATTATTGACTTTGGCTTATAGTGTGCATCTTCAGTCAGAGTAGTATCAAGGGTATGGTATCCAATTAAAAGTGCGGCTTAAGCCGTTTTTAAAATAATACGGGAGGAGGAAAACTCACAATGTTTGAGTTTGTGTTGTTTTTGTTTTTTTCAGTTACGATAGTTTCACTTTTTGTCAGCGGGCTCGATGATCTGTTTATGAATATTATGTTTTGGTTCTACAGAGGTAAATACAAAAAAAGCCTGCCACCTTTTTCGGTCATAAATTCCAAACCACAGTATCCTATAGCAATAATGATAGGTGCGTGGAGGGAGCATAGAGTGATCGGGAGGACCCTCAGAATTGCATTAAAGAAAATAAAATATACTAACTATCGTATATTTGTAGCCGTTTACCCTAATGATCTGGAAACGATCCGTGCTGTAAGGGAGATCGCAAAACAGGATCACAGGGTGATCATTTGTCTAAATGTGGAGAACGGTCCTACTACCAAAGCCGATAATCTTAATAATGCATATTCATGTATTAAAGAGTATGAAAAGTATTACGGAGAATTTGATGTAATCCTTATTCATGATTCTGAGGATTTTATTCATCCGTTATCACTCAAACTCTTCAATTATATGATCAATTATGAGGAAAACTATGCTGTTCAGATACCTGTTATCCCCATAAAAGGTAAACTGGGAAAGCTGTATCACAGGATAAATTGTGACGCTTTTTCGGAGATTCATACTAAAGATATGATCGTAAGACAGGCAATCGGCTCGTATGTTCCTTTCGCAGGAACAGGGATGGCTTTTTCAAGAAAAGCGTTTTACTATTTGGAATCCTATACTAAGGAGCAGGATAAAAAGGTAGAAGACCTTGATCGGCTTTTAATTGACGGTAAAAAGCCCGAAAAAAAGCATCCGCCTGACAGGAAAAATAATAGAACCCCTGCTTATGATAATATCTCCATACCGGGGTGGGATAATAAGGATAAGGTTGTGGAAGACGCAAAATACACAAAAAAGAGGATGTATTTTATTCTTTTGAGCACGGTAATAATACTTACCTCTCTATTTTGTGTAATTATATGGGAACTTCAGTTTTCGTAAAACAAAAAAATTGGAATGGAAAGTAAATCTAAATTAAATATTGATAAAGATACTGGTCTTATTTCGGAAGAGAATACTTTGACTGATATTGAAATAAATAAAAGCTCAGACTTTTCACTGGAAGAAGTAGAAAGTATGCTTAAAGATATGGAAGGGAAAATGATGAAGGTCTTTATGATAAATGGGAGGTCTAAGAAAACAAATACAGGAATACTGTATAAACTCGACCATATATCACAATCTATTAGTGAAATGTCCGTACAGCTTAATAGTGATAATGATTCTGAGGGGGATGCTCCTAAGAATACAGAATCTATTAAGAAAAAGATCAGCGGGGCAGGCAAAATAATACAAAAATATTTATCTGATTTTGAAAAGATCGAAGAGATGCTTGGTAAAGACGACGAGTTCTATCTGAAAGGTGATGAGCTGGCTGAGGAGCTTAAGAACTTACAGCTCGGAGATGAATTGCTCGAAAGCTATATAAGAGTGTCGGATAAAGATAATAGCACGACCCCCAAAGAATTGCATACATTATTGTTCGAAACATTTTTTAAGCATTTATCCTATGAAGATTCGATATCGCCCGTAACCAGCACTTTTGTTGTGGAAGATAATTTCGACACCCATGATAAGATAGTAAGACCTATAATGATGAAACCAAGAAAGATCAATGTAAGAGCGCGTGAAAAGAAAAAGTACAGCATTTTTAATGATTCAAATCTGACAGAAGATTATGAGCTGGGATTACGGTTTTATAAGCTGGGTTTTAAGACATCTTTTATTAATTATAAAACCGAAAAAGATTTTGGTAACTCCCGAATAGCAACAGGGGAGTATTTCCCAAATACATTTAAGGCATCCGTAAAACAGAAATCCCGGTGGATTGCCGGTATTGTATTTCAAAACTGGAAAATTCACGGTTGGGACGGATCGTTTAAGACTAAATACTTTCTTGCCAGGGACAGAAAAACCATTTTCAGTTTTTTCGGAACGACTTTGTCATATCTGCTCCTCTTATATCTGATTGCATATACGGTAACTCATTCACTTGGATTAAACGTGATACCGATGGTGGTAGAGAAGAATTCGTTTCTTTGGTATATGATGTATGTCTGCCTGTTTTTTATGTTTGTGAATATTTTTCACAGGTTTGCCTTTACATATAATTGGTTCGGATTCAGATATGCCTTAGCCAGTATATACCGGCTGTTTTTCGATAATATCGTTAACACTTTTGCTACAATAAGAGCAATAAAAGTATTCAAGCAGACAAAACATAAGGTAGTGTGGGATAGCACCGAACATTACTAGGTCTATAGTCACTGGACTATGCTATTTTTGGATAATATTCGATTATATAGTATTTATGGATAATATCTCTGGCGACATTAAGAATGAAGTAGGGACATCATGATACGCTCGATTTAAATACTGTAAATTCAATATAATCCCTTTTTAAACTCTATGTCGCGTATTATTATTTTTGGCATTCAATTTGCTTAAATATATAATGAGAAAATAAACTAAAAATCAAAATTCGGATGGAAATTTCTCCTAAAGACCTCAACAAAAAAATAATCTTACTGCTATTCGGAACTCGTCCGGAGATCATAAAATTATTCGTTTTATACAGAATATTAAAAGAATCAAACGAGTTTTTACCGGTTATGGTAAATACTTCTCAGCAAAAGATTTCCGGTAACATTCTCGAGCATATAGGGCTTGAACCGGAAATAGTTGCAGAAGAAATTCCTAACCGTTCAACAGATATAAATCAATTTGTTTCACATACATTAGATCAATTAAACAAGATCTTTTCGGAAAATTCCGGGATCAAAAAAGAAGATATCGCCGGTATTGTTGTCCAGGGTGATACTACTTCTGCATACTGCGGTTCGATGTGGGGTTTCTTTAATGAAATTCCCGTATTCCATGTAGAGGCAGGACTGAGGTCTTTCGATCATAAAAATCCATTTCCTGAAGAGTTTATAAGGGAATCAATTTCAAGGGCAGCTTCCCTTAATTTCTGCCCGACGAATATCAGCTATCAAAATCTGATTAATGAAGGTATTAAAAGTAACAAATGTCTTATCGTAGGAAATACTATCAACGATGCTATGATAACGCTGTTAAAAGAGGATAAGATAAAAGAAGCAAAGCATGACAATAAATACATCCTCAGCACACTTCACAGAAGGGAAAACTGGGATAAGGTTTCGTCTTATGCTACCATTTTGAATGATATAGTAACCAGGAGAAACGAGCATGATATAATACACCTGATGCACCCAAATCCATTAGTGGTTAATAGCTTCCATGAGGGGCTTAACGGTGCTCAGCCGGAGAAACTGATAATTCGTGAACCTATACATGACTATTTTGAGATGCTTGGATTTGTAAAGAACAGTCATACGATCCTAACTGACTCAGGCGGATTGCAGGAGGAGTCACTTTTCTTTAATGTTCCTTGTGGGATATTAAGAAAAGTTACCGAGCGTCCCGAAGTACTGGATCACAACGCAAAGCTTCTTGAATTTAATAATGAAGAAGTGAACAGGTTCCTTGAGAGTTCGGATGTTTACCGTTCTAGCCATACAGGTGAATATAATTACACATATGGAACAGGTAATACAAGTGAACTGATCTATAATGCATTAAAACAATTTTATAACTAATAATAATAATTCGAGAATTTAAAATTTATCAGAGATGAAATTATTAAACCTTTTTTTGGCAATATGTTTGACTCTGGCTTTGAGCGAAGGTGCGTTTGCTCAGCACAGAACACTGCCTAAACCGCCGAAGGTTGACAGGTATGACTTTAGGACACTGCCATCCCCGGTTCCTGTAGCTAACACGGACTATATAGTTATTAAGGAAGACTTTACTATTGTGCTTCGTGATGGTGTTGTTATGGATTGCTCAAAGTTTTATCCGAGCGAACCTAATATTTATCTGCCGGACGGATATCCGATAGTGCTTATGGTACACGGATATGGTGACAGTAAGCTCACTCTTGAGGGATTTGCTTCCGGTCAAGCGCAGTATAATTACATTTCATATACATACAGCGTAAGGGGACAGGGTAACTCAGGTGGTCTCTCAAATCTTATGAGTATTGTTGAAGCTGAAGACTTGATGGAATTAGTTGATTATATAAAGCACGATAATATTGGCGGTGACTCAAGCAGGATCGCAATTATGGGCGGATCACAGGGTGGTACTGTTCCATATATAGCTGCATGTAATGGTTTGCAGGTTAAAGGTATAATTTCAGCTCTTACATCACCAAAGTTTGCAACCAGCTGGATCGAAAACGGTTGTACAAAGATGTCGTATTTATGGACGATCGAATATACTCCTGACACAGCAAGGTATAATCCTCTTGTTGATAGAATGTCGGACTGGGTCTATGCATGCGGGGTAAAATCAGACAAATGGGATAGTCTGGCTTATTGGATGCCAATAGGAAGAGATTTTGACGATAAAGTACAAAATAATACCGTTCCGATGCTCATTGAAAACTCATGGCAGGATTACTTCTTTAATGCAAAGGATGGAATTAACTCATTTGCTAATATTCCTACCGAGCATATAGTTTATATGGGCGCCGTAATGGGACACGGTGGCGATATATCTGAATCGGAAAACAATTGGCATATGCAGTTTTTCAATGACTGGTTTTTCCATACAATATGGGATCTGCCAAGCGGATATGAATCATATGACAGGTACCAGGTAGCATATACAACACATCCAAAAACAGGTAACTATTGGAGTTTTGAACACGGAAGCACAAACGTATGGCCTCCGGTTGATGTGTCGGGCGTTAAGTTCTACTTCAGAAGGAATAATAAACTTTCATCTGCTCCTGAGGGTAGCTCAAGCAGGAAAGTAAACTTCGACAATAATGTCGCAAGTAATTACGCTCTGCAAACTGCGGTTTATGAAGAATTCTCTGGAAGTGAATTTGATAGTAAGTTCAAAAAGGATAATGTGATCTTTGTATCGGACCCATTGGTACAGCCAACATATATGCTTGGTACACCAAAGGTTCACTTAAAATATCAAGCAAATGCAGATATCTGCCAGTATAACTTCCAGATCTATGAAGTTACATCGACAGGTCAGGAAAACTTTGTTTCAAGAGTTAACTTTACTGATAGGTATTACACAAAGAATCAGATTAGAACCACAGATATAGACGGAGGTGCTCATGCGCACAAATTCCAGGCGGGAAGCAAGATAAAGATAGTTGCAACCAATTTTGACCATGCGCCGTCTGATACTGCATTCTTGCATACAAATCCACATGTACTTCCTGTTATGACCAAAAGCAGAAACCAGATTTATCTCAGGGATTCATATATTGAACTTCCGCTGAAAAGTGTGGCCGGCGACAACTATATTGCTGAGCTGGAAACACCTAAACTATATCAAAACTATCCGAATCCGTTCAATCCTTCTACACAAATTAAGTTTGAACTGCCTGAAGGTTTTGCTGGATTGGTTACATTGAAAGTATATGATATGGTCGGTAGGGAAGTTGCAACACTGATCAATACAAGTATGGCCGAAGGCGTTCATGAAGTTAACTGGAACGCATCCGGTCTGGCATCCGGGGTTTACTTCTCAAAGCTGATCGCTAATGATCATGTAGAAGTAAAAAGGATGATCCTTATAAAATAAGATTTTTTTCTCCTCTCTTTGCGGGTAACTCCATAACGGAGTTGCCCGTTTTTTATTTGGTGTAATTTACAAGCGGAAGTGTGATATAGCTCGCGTCTGACCCTGATATAGCGATCTGGCTGATAGATTTTTTCATTATAGGAAGTACAAATGGGTTTGTTCTCAAGAAACGGTCGTCTCTCGTATTATCGAGATTAGTCACGACAATTCTAATTTTACTTCCCTTTTGAAAGAGATGAGAATGTGATAAACCGTTAAAGGTTGCGGACTTTGTTTTACCCGGTTTAATTTTCCTATCCGTATAATTAATCCGTGTTATAAGCTTGGTCGTGTTATCCGGGTGTATTTCCCATATCTGGAAATTATACTGAGCAATATTAGCGTTGCATGAATAGTTTAGAAAAACTGACGGAGTGCCTGCCATTACTAACTCACTGCCAAGCGGTTCTGAATCGAAGACAAGCTCGGTTTTTTTGAATTTAGCATCGAATTCGCTCCCCTTGAATTCCCTGTTAACAGCTTCCTGTAGTGAAATATTTTCTATATCATTACGGTATTCTATATCCTTTTCGCTGCCGGGTATATTAGACAGTTTGCCGTTCGTATTAAAAAAAAACTTTACGTTATCAGTACCGTCCGGTACCCAGCTGTTTGAGTAACTCCTTGTCCATGACCACATCGCTGGCGGATTGCTTGTATTGATAGGATAAACACTTTGCGCATACACATATTTTGCAGAATCCAATACCCCGTTTTCTATTCCGCCCATCCAGTATTTTATCCAATCTCCGGTTATATTCTCCTGGTATCGCATTTCCGGCTCATAAGGGTCAGCACCATGCGCGTCGAACGTTCCGTAATACATCCTGAAAGGACAATTTAATAATTGTCCCGCTTTGATCATTCCGAGGGTATTAAAGAACTTATCCTGCCAAACGGTCGATATCATTATTGGAGTATTACATAAATGTACCCGGTCCATAAAATCTCTTTCCAGCGGTACATAAAATGCAAGGCTGTCCCAGTATTCGGGTTTGTCGGAGAGTATCCAGTGTCGCATTCTCTTTACACGGTTATTATAACGGACGATAGTCGTGTCATAGCTTAGGGACCATAGAAGTGTCATTTTAACCGAGCTGTTTTCTATCCAGCTGGTTGCAAATTCCGGTGAAGCTACGTCTGAAACTATACACCTAAGGTCCAGACCGTTACATGCCGCCATAAACGGGATCGTACCGCCCTGCGAACCTCCCGTTGCTCCCACCATGTTAGGGTTCACGTTTTCCTCGTTCTTGGCATAGTTAACCAATTCGATGAAATCTCTCATTTCCAGCGTACTAATGAGATTTGATTTGCCCTCGGATTTACCCTGTCCCCGCATACTGTAAACCAGCGTGTAGTATCCGAATTCTGCCTGTTCTTTTGCATTAGGTAGCTCCTCTTCCTTGTTCCCGCCATAACCATGACAAAACACAATAGCAGACCATCCTCCGGTCGGAGGTACTCCTTTTGGTACAAATTTAGTGCACTCCAGTTTTACACCATCAGAAAGTACGAACATAAAATCGGTTCTCTCTGTCTCATATTTTTCTCCTTCATCCTGGCTTAATGCGAATGCCGAGTGGACGAATAAAAATGCAAGGATAAGTAAATGTTTCAAATATTTGTATTAAGTAAATTTGTAATCAATAATCTGAATATTAAATTTAATTTTGAAGTCAAATTAATATAAAATTGGGATTAAGCTTTTATGCTTAATTAAAGATTGGTTATAATTATATTTAACCGATTATGATAGCATTGAATAACATATCGGTAAATTTTGGGACGCGAAGCTTATTTGAAGAGGTTTCTCTGCGGGTATCCGGCAAGGATAGGATCGCTTTTATCGGCTCTAATGGGGCTGGAAAATCGACATTGATGAAGATTATAGCCGGTTTGATGGATCCCGATACGGGTGATGTGGTCACTTCAAAACACACTACTATTGGTTACTTGCCCCAGGATGGTATCAAGCTTACAGGGAATACCCTATACGATGAAGTATATTCATCGGCAGGTGATATAAATAAGATTCAGCAGGAGATCGAGGATATTGAGATGGAAATGGAATCATTCGACGATCATTCATCGGAAGAATACATGGACCTGCTTACCGATTATACTGAACTGCAGGAAAGGTTTTCATTACTTGACGGACACAAGCTAAAAGCAAAGATAGAAAGGATTCTTACCGGGCTTGGATTTTCCCGTGAAGACTTTGAGCGCATGACTGATGAATTCAGCGGGGGCTGGCAAATGCGGATTGCTCTTGCTAAACTTCTTTTGCAAAATCCTTCCGTCCTATTGCTCGATGAGCCGACAAATCACCTGGATATAGAATCTCTGATATGGGTGGAAGATTATTTGAAGAGTTACGAAGGGTCTATAATTCTTATTTCACACGATAGGAATTTCCTCGATAACCTTGTTTCGCGTGTTGTCGAGATATCGCTTGGAAAAGTAACCGAGTATTCCGGCAACTACAGTTATTATGTATCTCAAAAGGAGCTCCGTAAAGAGCAGTTGCAGAATCAGTTGAAGAATCAAGAAAAGTATATCAAACAGCAAGAGAGATTCATAGAAAGGTTCCGCTACAAAAACACTAAGGCGAAGGCTGTGCAGAGCAGGATAAAGATGCTTGACAGGATGGAAAAGGTCGAGCTTGAAGATGAGGAGAGCGGGATAAATTTTCATTTTCCGCCGGCTACTCATTCGGGAAAAGTAACTCTCGAGATCGAGGACCTTACAAAGACATATGATGGAAGCAAATACGTGCTGGATGGAATTGATCTTTTACTGGAAAGGGGGGAGAAGGTTGCTTTCCTCGGTGTGAACGGTGCGGGTAAATCCACTCTTTCAAAGATAATCGCTGGAAAGGAACATCTCACGGCAGGACGGATGAAATTCGGACATCTTGTCGACGTAAAATTCTATTCGCAGAACCAGGCTGACGAGCTCGACGAAAAAAAGACCGTACTGGAGATAATGGAAGATGCCGCCACCGGTGAAGTTAAAAAAAATCTAAGGACATTGCTCGGGGGATTCCTTTTCAGAGATGATGATGTTTTTAAGCCAGTAAAGGTGCTCTCCGGCGGTGAAAAATCGCGTCTTGCGCTCGCTAAAATGCTCATAGAACCGTCTAATTTTCTTATCCTCGATGAGCCGACGAATCACCTGGATATGCGCTCTAAGGATATGTTAAAAAATGCCCTTAGAAGATACGACGGCACTATAATAGTCGTCTCGCACGACAGGGAATTTCTCGACGGTATCGTGGATAAGGTGATAGAAGTGAAGGATAAGAAGATTCGTACTTATCTGGGAAATTGTGCTTACTATCTCATGAAAAAGGAAGAAGAGAAACAAAGCGAGATAGTGCCGGGTAGTTTATCCGGTGAGAATAAACCTGAAAAAAAAGCCGGGAAAGACAATTTCCGAAAAGGCATTGAATTAAAGGAAAGAAAAAAGGAGATTAATAAAATACTGTCTCCGGTAAAGAAAAAGATCTCCGAAATAGAAGAGACAGTTAAGCTGAATGAAGCGCGGATCAGAGAGCTTGAGAAAGAAATGGCTTCCGCTGACTTTTATAATGATCCTGATAAAGTAAAAGAGGTCACTAAAGAATACAATGACGCGAAAGAAGATCTCGATAAGGTCTATGCACAGTGGGAAGATGAGACGTTAAAGTTAAACGAACTTCAAAAAGAATTATCTTTAAATTAGAACTATAAACTAAACTACAAAAAATGAAAAATCTATTTGGATTTATCTTCGCTCTTCTGTTAGTATGCTCGTTTACAGCAGATGCCTTTTCAGGAGACGGTAATGGCATCAAGCTTAACGACAGAGTAACAAACAACATTAACCTGAGCAAAAGTAAATTTGAAAAAGATTACGAAATTCAGAAGGATTTTTACGCTGAAAAAACCGGCAAAAAACTGGTGGATTTTTACATAGACCTCCAGCTGGGTTATGGATCTACGAATGCGAACATTGATTCAAAAAGTTCTTCCACAACTTACAATACTTCGTCGAGTGGCGGATTCAATGTTGGAAGTATTTTCTATTTAAATATTGCTGACGCATGGAGTTTTTCATCGGGTCTGGATTTCTTTAATAAGAAGTTCGAAGTAGAAACCACCGATACAAATGTTGTAGCTACTGACAGAATAAAGGACGTTTCTAATCAGTATCTCAATATCCCGCTTTACTTTAATGTAGGAGGAATGATATCGGATAAAGTAGGGCTTACCTTCATGGGCGGTCCTTACCTTGGATTACTTCTTTCTACCGATGAAGAGCAGGGTCTCGGATATAAGAATTTTGATCTTGGACTTGCCGGAACACTAACCGGAAACTATCTTGTAGCTCCGCTCGTAAGTGTAATATTAGGAACAAAATTCCAGTACGGTGGACTTAATAACCTTGGCAGTACTGAAACCGTAGAATCGATACATACTACTAATTTTACAGTATTTTCGGGAGTAAGATTCGGTCTTTAGTTAAATCATAATTGATTAAAATTTGGGTGAATTTACCCGCTAACTTTCGTTATATTTTTAAAAAGTTAAATTAATTAAGAGGCACATTATGAAAGTAATTGCTAGAGTTTTATTTATTATCGGACTGATAGCTGTTTATAACATGTCCTACGCTGATGAGGTAAAGTTTACCGAAGGAACTTATGCCGACGTTCTGCAAAAGGCAAAGCAGGAGAATAAGGTTGTAATGATCGATTTTATCACTGACTGGTGTAAATGGTGTATTGAAACCGATCACAAAGTTTACACTCAGCCGGAAATATATGAATTTGCAAATACACACCAGATAAACTGGAAAGTCGACGCCGAAAAAGGCGAGGGGATTGACCTTGCTAAAAAATACAACGTTCAAGGTTATCCGACGATCATTTTTGTCGATGGAGATGGCAATGAGATCGACAGGATATACGGTTACATTTTTGCCGATGAGTTCCTCCAAAAAATGAAGGATTATAATAACGGTGTTAATACGTATTCTTCACTCAAATCTGCCGTCGAAGCAAGCCCTGACTCACCGGAAGCAAACTGGAAATTCGCGGAAAAACTTATTTCTTACGGCGATTATGATGGCGCGAAACCATACCTCGAAAAAGTTGTGAAGCTCGATGCCGGTAATTCGGCTGGCTATACGGACGATGCTGAATTTACAATAGCATTTAATCCCGGTGAAGGCGTAAGCGATGACCAAACAATTACCACTATTAAAACCTTGATGGAAAAATATCCTGAAAGCAATTCATTGAAAGATGCCTACATAAACATCGCCGGCTTTTGCGCGGAAAAGGATTTTAAAGAATCTTTGAACTGCTATAAAATGGCTTTCGATAAATTTGGAAGCACCGATCAGACTCTAGGTTTCAATTACGGCATATTCCTTTATTCACATGCTTATGGCATGATGAAAGATGAAAAAGCCACCGATGAATCGAGGAGGGATGCTTTAGCCATCGTTGACGATGCAATGCCTTATGTTGCAGGAAGTGTTAATGAAGCAAGCGCATACTACGTAAAATCCGAACTGTACAACCAGCTCGGCGATAAGACTAAAGCAAACGAAGCTATTGATATGGCTATAAAGCTTTACGATAAAAAAGTGTACAGGGATCAGAAAGATAAAATAAACGGTGTCGAAACTAAAAAGTAATTTGATATAAATATTGAGTTAAAAAGGGACGGCTTGGTCGTCTCTTTTTATTTTATCAAAACCATTTTTCTCACTTCGTTGTACCCCTCTGTTTTCAATCTATAAAAATATACTCCCGTGGGCAGGGTGTTTCCGCTAAAATTATACCTATATACACCGGGGTTTTGTATATCGTTTATAGCCTGTGTAATTAGTTTGCCGGAGACATCATATATGGCGAGGCTTACATGCGTTCTTTCATGTATCTCGTAATTTATTACCGTCTCAGGATTGAAAGGATTTGGATAGTTTTGATGAAGAGCAAATTTTTCGGGTATTTCTGAAGAGATTATGCTGATACCTACCGTCCCGCCCGTCGTTGTTCTCAGCATGTAACCGACGTTTCCCACAGCAAAACCTACCGTGTCATTTGCAAAAAATATGGAATACAAGGGCGTACCTCCCGGCTGTGTTTGCGAATTCCATGAACTGCCTCCGTCTATGGTCCTGTATATAGCTGTATTTGACCCTGCACAGTAGCCAATGTTTGATGAAGGGAAGTATATAGAGGAGAAATTATTCCCGGTTAACTCTACTGAAGACCAGTTCACTCCTGCATTTGTTGTTTTAAATATCCGGTTTACACCCGTTACATGACCGTTGTTCTGATCGGTGAAGTATACAGACTGAAAAGATATGCCGGGGAAGTCTAGTGCTGTAGCCCAGTTTGAACCCCCGTTAACTGTTTTGTAGATAAAATTATCCGAGCACAAATACCCGGTATTTGCTGATGTAAATGTCACGGAATATAAATTAGACATATTGGAAAAACTGTTTATAGTCCAGTTTGTCCCGCCGTTTGTTGTTTTAAATATATGTCCGCCTCCTCCCACGGCAAAGCCCGTCTGTGCGTCAAAAAAGTGTAGGCTGTATATGGGTGGAGTATTAATTGTAGTGAGAAGCTCCTGCTGAATCCAGTTTGTCCCCCCGTTTGTTGTTTTGAATACCGCGAAAGTTGAGCCGTCCCTGCCTGCTGCGTATCCTGTTTCGGTTGTAGGAAATGTTACTGCGTAGAGTATCTTATCGAAATTAGGAGGAGACTGGATAACCCAGTTTGATCCGCCATTCGTTGTTTTGAGGATTATACCACGGTCGACAGCGTCATTCCCATCGATAAGTATATCTCCGCCCACACAATATCCCGTATTTGCATCTGTCATATAAACTGACCTGAGCGTAATATCCGTCCCCGTCACCTGCTCGAACCAGCCTGTTTGGGCAAAGAGTGAGTTACAAACCAGTAATGATATTATTAGGAGGAGGATCTTCATCATACAAAAATGCCGCTTTCTTTTTATATCGGAATGCGGCATTTAAAACAACGTTTTATTAATTAAAGTTTATTTTACCAGTATCATCTTCTTCGTTTCGGAAAATCCCTTCGTTTCCAGCGTGTAATAATAAACTCCCGAGGCGAGACCGCTTCCGTTAAATGAATATTCATAGACTCCCGTATTCAATTCGTTGCTTATAAGTGACGCCGTTTCTCTGCCGGATTGGTCATATACTTTAAGTGAAACATATCCGCTCTCCGGTAGGCTGAACTTTATCTTTGTTTCAGGGTTAAACGGATTCGGATAATTCTGTTCCAGCGAATACTTATCGGGTATTTCGCTTGAGTAGTTAATTATATTCACCGGTCCGTTTGTAAGTTCTATAGATTCTCCCGGAACAGTAAATTGAACAGGTATACTAAAGTTTGTCAGATCTACATTGGTTGAGGCAATTGACTCTTTTACCATCCATTTTCCCGTTGATACCCATACAGTATCCTCTCTGCTTAGTATAGGTACGGCTATCGGAGGCAATGGAGGAGGCAGTACGACCAGGTAATATAATGTTGCAGTTAGCAGAAATTTTTTAGCTGAAACGGTTCCTGTAGGTGTAATTACATTTTCATCGTTCAGTCTTTTCCCGGCATATGTTATCCTTATTGAAGCCGATTGCGATTGTAATGTTATGGTTGTGTCTTTAGTAAATATCGTATAGGATTGATTTACATTGTTTGCAAATCTATACACGCTGTACCAATTATTAAATGTGGCAAGGAAATTTAATAGACCGGATGTATCGAGGAATGTTATGCTGTCCAATCCTCGCGTTACGTCCACATACTGCCATGCATTTGATCCCTGGAAGTTAAAAAAACTTGAATCCGTATAGGGTCCCGTTTGTGAGACGCTGGATAAATTTCTCTTGCTGGGTACGTAACTGGCATTAAGTCCGAGATAGTTTTGTACGACGCTGAAAGAATCTACTCTGTAGGTGGTGCTTCCTGGGATCTGGTTGTTATTTGAATCGAGTAAGTTGCTTTTATAATACCATATATATCCCGGTGTTGATGGGAAATAATCTGAGGCAGTCTGCGAGAATGAAGTTGAACCAAAAGTTATAATAATTGTAACTATCAAAAAAAGTTTTGTCATATAGTGGCGGTTTATTTTATTCAATTTACTCAGCTAAGTAACTATTTTAAATATATTAATATCCCCCCTTGTTTACTATTTTGAGCTGACTATTACAACTTTTGAGTTATCGCTTGGGTCAAATTTTACGTTTATTTCTCTACCGGGCTGGTATTTTGGTACGGATGACCTTAAAATTACTCCTCTTGTCTCAGCGTTAAACGATCCCCCGTCATCGGGTATTACTTTAAGTCCCAGCTTCACTGCTGGATTATCTCCGTTAACGTTTATCCCAAGCTCGTTATATGAAGTAATTATTGCGCTTGCTCTTTGTCCGTATGATTCTATCAGTTTATTGAATTCATCTATTTCCTTTACTATTCTTTCCGCTTCATCCTTGCTCATTGTCGAACCTCCGGTATATCCGCCTGCACCTGCACCCCCTCCTATACTCGTGATCGCTATCTTTTCCGGTTTTGTCGGATGAACTTTAATTCCCAGCACCATACCCGGCTGGTAATATTGCACCTGGAGTCTTGATACGACCGATTTTGTTTTTGTTTGATAGGGAGGTCTTCCCGGTTGCCGCACTTCTACGAGCATTCCTATCTGTGGACTGTTATTTACCGTTACACCCGTATCCCATGTTTCGATTATTGTGGCTTCGGCATCCTTTCCGTTTTTCATTATGTAGCTGGTCGAGATCATTGGTCCTATTATCATTACCCATATCATCCCGAATACGAACAGAAGGACCAGTGAAACCAATATTCCCGGTATTAGTCCTCCGTCCAAAAATGCGGCTGCTAAACCTACCCCGCCGCCGATAACACCTCCTAATAGACCGATTATCAGCCCGATTTTTGCTCCAAGTCCGAGTCTCATTTTTCTCCCATTTTGATTGGTTTACCCAAAAATACTAATTGTATGCAAAAGATTAAAATATAATTTGAATGTCTGGTTTTTTAGTAATTTTAACATATTATCTAAAAGCTGTAATGCTTATTATTAACTTTTTGCAAAAACTCTTCACTATCAATGAGGATTGGAAATTATACCGTACATTCTGTTCAGACAGGGCTGTTTAAGCTCGATGGAGGCGCCATGTTTGGCGTTGTGCCAAAACCGTTATGGACCAAAACTAACCCCTCCGATGACCAAAACCGTATTGACATGTGTACACGCGCGCTCCTTCTGGATGACGGCCATAAAAGGATTCTGGTCGATACCGGTATAGGGTATAAACTTTCCGAAAAGCTGAATAAAATTTACGACGTAGATTTCTCTCATTATACGCTCGAAAGATCACTTCAGGAACTCGGACTTAGCAGGGATGATATTACGGATGTTATACTTACCCATCTGCATTTTGATCACGCCGGGGGAAACACCGTTAAAAATGATAATGACGAGATAGTACCTGCCTTTCAAAACGCTGTGTATCATGTCCAGAAGAACCATTATGATTGGGCGATGAATCCAACCGAAAGAGACCGTGCAAGTTTTTTCCCTGAAAATTATAAGATACTTGAGGATAAAGGCGTATTAAAATTTACGGAAGGGGAGCATAAGTTTGATGAAGTTATTACACTGCTTCCTGTGAATGGTCACACAAGGGATATGCAGTTGGTAAAACTTTCTGACGGAGATAACACGCTTGTGTACCTTGCCGATCTGATTCCCACTGCCGGTCATATACCGGTGCCGTATATTATGGGATATGATCTGTTCCCGCTAAATACTTTGGAAGAAAAGAAGAAACTTTTACATGATATTGCAAATAATGACTGGATGATCGCATTTGAACATGATCCGCATAATGAAGCAGGTAAGATCGGTCTTGGCGACAAAGGCTATTTCTTAAAAGATAAGTTTATCATAAACGAATCTTAATTCTATGAACTTTTCCTCCATAGATTATATCGTCATTGTTGTATATCTGATAGGTGTTGCTGTTTTCGGTATCTATATTTCCGGCAGACAAAAGACCGTTAGTGATTACTTCCTTGGGTCCAGGAATATCCCGTGGTGGGCGGCATGTTTTTCTGTGGTTGCCACCGAAACAAGCACGCTTACCTTTCTCAGTATCCCGGGTGTAGCTTACCTTACCAATATGGGCTTCCTCCAGCTTGCGATAGGATTTTTGATAGGAAGGATCGTTGTGGCGTTCTTGTTTATCCCAAAATATTACGCAGGCAATCTTGAAACCGCATACCAGTTTCTTGGCAATAGGTTCGGGTACGCAATGCGCAGATATTCTTCCATTACATTTATTTTATTAAGGATATTTGCTGACGGGGTAAGGTTATTTACCACCGCTATCCCGATCAAGCTCCTTACCGGCATGAGTTATTTTGAAACCATACTGATTGTCGGAGCTATTACGGTTGTCTATGCATATATCGGCGGTATTAAAGCTGTCATCTGGACGGATGTAATTCAAATGTTCATATATTTCCTTGGAGCGATTATAACCATTATAGTAATATGGAATCTCCTTCCGAACGGGTTTGCTGATGTTACTGCCTTTGCCTCGCAGGGAGATAAGTTTAATGTATTCAATTTTACGATGCCGTCATCATTTGGCGAATTCTTCACCGGGAATTACAATGCCATCGGTGGTATAATAGGCGGAGCATTCCTTGCTATGGCTTCGCACGGTACTGACCAGATCATTGTGCAGAGGCTTCTCACATGTAAAGATAAAACTGCCTCGCAGAAGGCGCTGATAGGAAGCGGTATTCTGGTGTTCCTGCAGTTTGCAATGTTCCTTCTGATTGGCGTAATGCTGTTTGCTTTTTATAAAGGGGTTGAATATACCGCGCTCTCGGTTGATGGACACATGCTGACAAAAACAGACGAGATATTTCCTAAATTCATTATTGAGAGCCTTCCCGTCGGTATAGCGGGGCTGGTCATCGCCGGTCTGCTTGCCGCGTCTATGTCAACTTTATCATCTACGTTCAATTCACTTGCTTCGACCACGATCCTTGACCTGTTCAAATTCAAAGATAAAAGTATCTCTCCGGAGAAGGAACTTAAATACTCCAGGCTTGCAACACTATTCTGGGCTGTTGTTGTGGTGGGTACTGCCATGTTATTCCTTGATGAAAAAAATCCCGCCGTTGCTTATGCGTTGAATATACAGTCCATTATATACGGTGGACTATTGGGGGTATTCCTCTTGGGCATGGCATGGAAAAGCGCGCGTCTGGGCGATTCGATCGTTGCATATTCGATTGCTATTTTAGTATTGATTCTGCTCTTCATTCTTCCAAAATTCAATGTATTCCCCGCTGTTAATTTCACATGGTTTACTATTACGGGCGTGATAGTCGTCTTTATTACGGCGGGTATATCGATTTCAATTAGAAAAGCATTCAAATAATTTGATCCTATGAGTACTGCAGGTAAACCTTCGCGGGAACAATTCGAAGAATATTATAAAAACAGCCGGAAGTATTTCGATGAGATGGCTGAGCACTATAAAAAATCCGATCCCGAATACTACAATAGCGTAATTGCTCCCATAATAAGGAGCCACGGTCATACCGATGATGGTGGCGCGAGAAAGGCAAACGTTAGCATTATTCTGACCGCTTTTCTTGCCCTGATGGTACTGGGAATCGCGATGCTGGTATTCTTTATACTAACTCCGCAGGAGAGAGAAATAAATCCCGTGGATATGAAGCTGAAAGAGATTGAACAGGATAGGAATACAAACACTCGTTCACCGTTGAGAGAAACCAATCCGGATAAGCCGGATGACCCGACTGATGAGAGTACTGAAGTGAATGACATGACTACCCTTGAAAAGGGTATATTCTATTATGACCAGGGTGCATATAATAAGGCAAAGGAATATTTCTCGCAGGTAAAACAGGGCGACCCCGATTTTGAGTCTGCGCAAAAATACCTTAAACAGATTGAAGGTATGTCCGATGATGAAAAAGATGGCTCCGCGCCATCAGATGAAGTACCAAAGTTAAATCCAAACAGAAATTCTAAATAATCTTTACTAATTAAAAACATTGGGGAAATGAACAAAATTAAACTTTTTGCACTAATGGTATTTGTTTTGGGTATTTCATCTTTATCCCGGGCTCAGGATCAGCCGCCGCCACCAATTCAAAACTCCGCTTTTGATATGGCAGTTGGTAATTGGTCAGCCGTTCCATATGAAATGATGGGAACTAAGATCACAAGCGAAGAATCTAGTATCTATTTGAAGCATGGACAGTATTTATTTGTTGAGATCGTAGGCAAAAGTTCCGATGGCAATACTTATACTGGAACTGTGATTATAACGGCTGATGCAAATGGCAATATTAAAGGTCACTCCTATGACATATGGGGTGGTGACTGGATGTTGACATACACTGGCAAAGCTGAAGGAAATGTTATTTCTCTCCACGGAGCAAATGACTATATGAGTGAGGACAGGGTAATTACTATTAATGGTGACAAAATGTCTCATGATGTTAATTTTTCGATTAAGATGCCTACCGGCGACGTTAATGAGAAGCTAACTGTTGAGTATAACAAGGTGAAATAGGATAGATTTATAAACGGTTTTACAGAGTCCGTTTGATTAATTTCAAACGGACTCTTATTTTTTCTTTTGAATGACCTCTATGTAAATATTGCCCTTAATGTTCCGATCGATAAGCTCTTCACTTACAAAGTGCCCGATTATTTTGTAGATGAGATCGAAATAGGGAAGAGGGTCCTTGTCAGCTTTGGCAAGAAAACCCTCACCGGGCTTATACTTTCCACTTCAAACAAGACCGACCTCGATTATGTAAAGAATGTTAAAGCCATTCTCGACGATGAACGTATTATTTCCGATGAACTCATTCGGTTCTGCAAATGGGTAGCAGAATATTACATTGCCCCAGTTGGTGAAGTCCTGTTTTCTGCTGTCCCTCGTAATATCAATATAAGATCGGAATTATACTTTTCACTGACCGACGATTACCGCGATAAGCTGGACAAAAGCAAATTGAAGGATAACCTCCTCATTGATGTGATCAAAATATTCGAGCAGAGCAGGGACGAATTGCTCACTCAGAAGCAGATCGCTAAACGCCTCAATTCAAAGCAGGTGACTTCGCTCCTAAAAAAACTCTCTGATGCGGAGGTACTTAAAAAAGAATCCTTTTATACTAAACCAACAAAAGAGAAGCTTGTAAAGATTGCCACTCCGCTTTTCGATCCGGATGAACTTCATCGCGTGATACAGGAAAATAAAATTACCGGAAAGAAACAGATTCTGTTCCTTGAATTCATCGACGGAAATAAAGAAGCCGAGCTTTCCCTCGTATATGAGCACATTGGGATTACACTCGCGTCGCTCCGCTCACTCGAAAAGAAAGGTATTATTAAGATTCGCGAAGAAAGAAAGATCCGGCAGTCCGCCGATATATTTACCGAAAAGAAAAAACAGGTAACTTTAAATAATGAACAAAAGACCGCTCTATCGAGGATAAATGAAACTCTCGATAAAAACGAATTCAAACCCTTCCTTCTGTATGGGGTTACGGGAAGCGGTAAGACGGAGGTATACCTTCGTGCAATAGAATACGCTCTCGAGCAGGGGAAAAATGCGGTAGTGCTCGTACCGGAAATATCCCTTACGCCTCAGCTTATTCACCGTTTCCGTATGAAGTTTGGCGACCTTATTGGTGTCATTCACAGCAGGCTTTCTGACGGTGAGAGACTAGATACGTTCGATAAGATCCGCAACGGAGGGTACAGGATAGTTATTGGAGCGCGGTCAGCAATATTTGCCCCCCTCGAAAATATCGGCATTATTATCGTCGATGAGGAGCATGACAGCTCTTATAAGCAGGAAAACTCTCCGCGCTACAATGGGCGTGATTCTGCTATTGTCCGCGCGCAAATAAATGATGCGGTTGTCGTGATGGGCTCCGCTACTCCTTCCATCGAAAGCTATACGAACGCTCTTAACGGTAAATATGAATTGCTCACGCTTCCGCACCGCGCCACAAATATCAAAATGCCTGACATTGAGATAATAGACACCTCTCACCGCGATAAAGAAAGGACCGAAGAGTATCTCGTGACGAGGTCGGAAAAAGTAAAACAGGATTTCCTGGATTTTATCGATAAGGTACGCGTGAAATTCCTTTCGAAGGACATCATTATAGCCCTGGACGACAGGCTAGACAAAAAAGAAAGCACTATACTTTTGCAAAACCGTCGCGGTTACCATGCTTACATAGAATGCAGTAGCTGTGGTCACGTGGAGATGTGTCCCCGCTGTGATATAGCTCTCACTTATCATAAAGCATTTGAAAGAATGCTGTGCCACTATTGCGGGTTCTCGAGAAGCATGACCACCAATTGCTCCGAGTGCAATTCCGACCGCCTTATTCCAATGGGAGCAGGTACGGAGCGTGTGGAGGAAGAGATTGCGAAGCTTTTTCCGTCCGCGTCTGTCGAACGCATGGATTCGGATACACTCACCTCACGTGTAAAATACCAGCAGATATTAAACGACTTTTACGAAAAGAAGATCGATATACTCGTTGGTACCCAGATAATTTCCAAAGGACTGGACTTTCCCAATGTAACGCTTGTCGGAGTGGTGAATGCCGATATAGGACTCCTCCACCCTGATTTCCGCGCTACGGAAAAGACGTTCCAGATATTAACACAGGTTTCGGGGCGCAGCGGTCGAAGCGAAAAAGCCGGCGAGGTCATCATTCAAACCAATCACCCGGATTATTTTGTGTTCGATAATGTGAGGAACCATGACTACAATGCCTTCTACTACAACGAAATAAAAGCCCGCAAAGCTGTGAATTATCCTCCTTACAGCAGGTTGGCGCTTATTGAAGCCAAATCCGAGGACAGGCGCGAAGTTGAAAGTAAGATAAAGGAGATGTTCAATTTTATAAAAACCGTAGATACGGAAAAGATTCTCGACGTGCTTCCTCCTCACCCTCCGCTGTTTGCGAAGCTGAAAGACAAATACCGTTTTCATCTTCTTATAAAATCTTCCCGGCAGAAAGATCCCGGCGGAAAGTACTTGAATAAAATACTGCGGATGGCGAAAGGTTACGCTGAGGAGAATATTCCTCAAAAAGTGCAGATAATTATCGACGTGGATGTGATGAGCCTTATGTAAGGCTTACTCCGATTTTGCGTTCCCGTATTTCCCCTGGTCATCCTTTTCGAATACGATCAATGGAAGAAGCCCGAATAGAGCCAGTATTAGAACTGAAAACCCGAAAGCCGCTACTATTGCAAAAACCGACATAATTCTTAATTCTTAGATTAATAATTGTACCCCCGCAAGGATTCGAACCCTGACTAATAGATCCGAAGTCTATTGTGCTATCCGTTACACCACAGGGGCAAGAAAACTTGATTAAATTAGCTCAATTAATAACGATATTCAATTCTATCAACATGACAAGCTCATGTCTGAATTGTACTCCCAGATTTAGAAACTCTAACAACAAAAAATTATTTACTTATTAAAAATACTTCGCAGTTTTTTGTGGAATCATTAAAGTTAACAATAATATCAGTATAGTCAGGTTGGTTTTTTTCATCTATGAGGTCAGCCAATCCGTTATATTGATTACCATCAAAAGCATCATGTGTTTGCTTAAATAATATTTCATTTAAAGTCGGTGCATTAAAATATCTGACGCGTTGTTCTCTTGAGAAATAAGATTTCTTTTCAATTCTTTGGAAATATCGATTTTTCTCTGAGCCACTATTGTCAATAACTATATCTCCAGATAACCTATATCCTTTTTTAGTTGTATAGAAATTAGTTGAGTCTAAAAGTTCTTCTATGGAAGCTGAGCTTAATATCATGTAGCGATCGCTCACTTTCCCTATTAAGGTACTTGTTTGCGAAGTGCTATCTTGGATATTGGATTGCAAATTATCGCCCCACCCACATAAGCATAAAAAAATAATAAACGAAACAAATAATAATTGAGTTTTCATTATTTTTATTGTTAGTTTTATTTACAGTAATATACTGTAAATATGCTTTTTCTAGAAATTACTTAAATTAAAAATTATGATTATAAATGTATTCTTTCTAAAAATAAAAAGCAACATTTCAGAGAAAATTATTTTACCGATCTTTTACAAACTCTGGCTTCGTTTGTCGGACGAGACTATAATTGGGTAATAATCCATCTGCGGGTGCTTGATTTGAGGAATAATAAGCTTACCAAACTGCCCAAAGAGATTGGACAGCTTAGGGATTTGAGAGCTGGATCTAATCGGCATAATCCCATTCTTCCTAATATGGCGATGTGTAAATCGTCGTCCTCCCAGCATGGTCGGGAGGCAAAATTGTGAGGCTTTTTGCGTTCCTCCGATTCATCGGAGGGCGAAGAAAAACTGTTTGAGTGAGGTCTTACCCCGATTTATCGGGGTTCGAGCGAGTTTTTTTCTTCGAGCAAAAAACATAACAATTGTTAGACGATTTACACTCTGAGCCTTGATTTTTTGGTTCTTTTGTATCAAGCCAAAGAACACACACGAAGTGTGGTTTTCTTAGACGTGTCTTATCATAAGGTGATATAAAAAAAGTATAGATACGTATATAACCCTTTCTTCATTTAAACTAACTTGACTTCATCTTATCTTGCATACAGTTACTCGAGTTAACCAGTTCTTTAAATAGAACCCGGAGACCGCGCAGAAGCGGAAGATTCACACGCCCGCGGTAATACGTTGTCCCCTGCTGTGACGCCATAGCCAGCCATTGCTAATTTGTGGAGAGATACCCCTAAGCCCATGGTTATAAAAGATTATGGATCACGACCCCTTACTGATGGAAGCATTGTATGAAGGGATAACGGGTATAAACGGGAGCAGACCTGTCTTTTTTCGTCCGTATGGTCAGGGAAGGCACGGAAACTTAACCGTTATGTCACTCGGCAGTACCAATGGGATCACACCTGCACCTCCACGTCGTATGTACACAGGTGGCGTAGGACCGTTGCGCCTGAATTCCCGTATGATGGCGTGTAATGGCGTGTTGCATGAAAGACTACACTGTGGTCGCGCTTCATGACATGCTTGCACGACACTCTGGAAAATCTATAGTGCATTGCTAAAATCAGGCTAGCCTGTTTATTATTTGTCATTCCCGCGAAAGCGGGAATCTAGAAGAGAAACTAACAACGATGCTTAAACCAAATTCGGAAACATAAACTAGAAACGAAGAGCTACAGAACCCACTGCCACAAATATTGACTTACTACCTCTTCTTTATACTTATTGAGGCAATGATCGAATCGAAGATGGATTTATAATCGGTGTAGAATTTGATAGGAGCGCCTGCATTGAATGTGTAAAACATTTCTTTCACTGCGGTTTGTATCTGGATCATTTTTGAACCTGTCTGCGGATTATTGTCCTTCCCGGCTATATTCCATACGATAAAATAAGCCGGCAGTCCGCTTACGTTCATATTTCCGTATTCCAGTATCGTAACATCCCTGCCCGTGGAAAGTATCATCTTATTCAGCAGATCTTCCCTGTAAGCGGAATCATTTATGTTTTGAGCATCATACTCGAAGTCCTTGAAGAACCTGTCTGCCTGTGCAAGGAAATACGCCGTGTCGTTTGTTACATAGTAGGTTCCTGTCGAGTTCTGATCCTTATGCCAGCTTTCCGGGTAGGTATAGCTTAGCCCGTTCACGTCATCGGTAAAGGTCTCCTGCGAATATGAAGAAACCACTATCAAAAAAAATAATATTGAAAGAATGTATTTCATTAAATTTAAACTAAGAAGTGGGAGGAGAAACTTTATTTTTGTTAAAATCTTTAGATTCAGATTTAATAAAAGATGAAATGAAAAATGTGATAATAATATAAATAACAACCAATATAATTTTACCACTCCATTGTATAGAAAGCAATTTCAATATGAAACCCAAAACTAGACTCCCATAAATTGTTATAAGAGTCGACAATGATGCAATCCAGAAATAATTTGAATATGTTGATGATTTATATTTATCTCTAGTTAATTCTATTTTCTCTTTCACTTTTTTGAAGGACTCTATTTCTTCATTAACTGTGTTATTTTTAATGTCATCCAATTCCATATTAAATATTTTAGCTTCTATATCATCGATATCTTTCTCAATGTCGGATACTTCACTCGAGTATTCTTTGTAAAGTATTGTTACAGTGAAAATAAACATTGGTGCTGGGATTGAAGCTGATAATAGAATTAGTCTAAACCAATCTAGAGTATTAAATAAATCTTTATAGAAAAAAAATATATAAGAAGACCCACTTATCAAAAATGTTAACAAAAAAAGTCCTGCGATAATGAATGAAGTTGGTTTTATTTCCTCTAATTTTTTAAAATTCTCGAAATCCATAGAAATATCTAATTTTTTAGATGTTGCAGTATATAAATATAAAATAATTAGTATTTAGA
Source organism: Ignavibacteriales bacterium (assembly GCA_020635255.1). Taxonomy (NCBI): domain Bacteria; kingdom Pseudomonadati; phylum Ignavibacteriota; class Ignavibacteria; order Ignavibacteriales; species Ignavibacteriales bacterium. The sequence goes on along the minus strand of JACKAC010000001.1, from coordinate 1,698,332 downwards.
AGCAATAGTTGCACATAAAAAAAGCGGAACATAAGTCCGCTTTAAAATTGTAGGTAATTAAGACCGCCTAATCCTCGTTCTCTCCATTATCATCCGGATCATTCCTCTGCATGAAATTTCCCCGCTCATCGAATAGGAGTTCTATATTTGTGCCGTTATGAGTAAGTTCCACACCGTAGAAATTCCCCGAATGGATCTCGATATACTCAGCCTCGTTAATGCTCGATCCGGGATAATTATCATTTATATAGGTGAGAGAACCTTCCGGCAGGTTATGTGGATCGATATGTGTTTCTACAGCGATAATGTCGCCCGTTGCATTCAAGTGAATGCTTTTCTCCATTCCGTTCTCCAGGTATTCTGCTTCGTAAACTTCATTCTCGAGCTCCCAGGTTACGTTGTTAGCTTTATAGTTTGCGTATAGATTATCTTTTACAGGTGAAGGAACGGATTCCTCGGGAATATTTTGCGAGTATGCACAGGAGGCGCCGATTACGAAAGCTAATGTGAAAATTATCTTCTTCATGATTCTCCCTTTTATTTCTAGCTATAATATAATAATTATAAATATTAAAAATATCGGATTTTTAAGAGATTTCCTTTTTTACAATTAACGTTACAACCCAGGCTGTCAAATACCCAACTCCTAAAATTAGAATCCCCAGGAACGGTGCGACCGCAAGACCCAGCGCGGATGTAGAGCTTTCGGAGGTCAGGTAGTCGTATGTAATGTAGGCATATAAAAGTAAAAGTAAGATAGATGGAATGATTATATAATATTGATTTTCATTCCTCGATGAAATAAAGAAGAAAATGTAAAAGGGGAGTATCAACCAGAGTAACATCACTGCTATCTGCATTACGAGATGACCCGGGTTTTCGTAATTAATGATGATCAAATAAATTCCCAGAGCAAATCCCAGCAAAAGTGTGATGTAACGAAATGCCTGCTTCATTAGCGGAATTATTTCCTTTCCGGGTAAACTGAAAACTCTACGTAATCCTCCAGGGTCAATTTGTATTTTGCCTTATCTACAAAAGACTTCACAACAAGAAAATCATATACCTTTTCGACGGTCTGCCCCGGGTCGAGTTCGATATCCTCGAATGTTTCCGGCGGTAATTTCACTCCGGAGACATTCAGGCTAAAATACTCATCGTTGATTTTGATCTTCTCTTTATCATCATTTCTCCATTCCACTTTTAATTGGATCTTGTCTTTGGTCTCGTTTCCGGGCAATATCTCAGCTGAAACTACTCTGACGGATACCGGATGCCTGTCCCTATTCCGGTAGCTGTACCACTCTGATGGGTCCGGTCTACCGCATCCGGACATATATATTACTACCGGGATAAAAAAAGCAATTTTTAAGAAATGTTTGATTTCCAGACTCTTTAGCATAGATTAAATTAAACTAATTATAATTTTCATTCAATTCAGCTACGCGGTTCATAATTATTTAATACAAATTGTTTAATTTTTATTGTCACAGTAGCATTTTTTCTGTGTCAAACTATATAGAAGGTATTGTAATTTTTTTACGTAACTTTTTTTAGTTTGTTCTCGTACAATAATGTTGCTACTAAAATTACCAACACCCTCACAATTTTTATTACAAAAAAGATTTTTATATTTCATATTTATAGTTATATTAATAGTATATTTACTAATCCAAAACCACAGCCATGAAAGACAAAAACAACTTGCTGACCTCGATGATTATTGCCTTGCTGGCTGGTTTAGTTTACTACTTAGCAGGAGCAGATTCGATTGAAAAATTTGCCCCGCAGTTCGGTCTCATCGAAAGTAATACAGGGAAGGACAAAAGCGAAATTAGCGTAGTATTTTCGAAAGCCGATAGTAAGGGTGAAAAGAATGTCTCTGAACAAAATAGCAACAAACCCGTTCGCTATAAGATCAGGGAAAGCCATCCGGACCACAATAGCTTTAACGTTGAGCTTACTTTAGAGGAAAAGGAATTAGCATCCAGCTCTGATATAAGTAATCTCGAATTCAGTGACGCAATGGACCTTCTAAAAAAGTCCGATAATGAAGTTGTTACGTCATTACATGAGCTCGTTGAAACCGGAAATGAGTTTGAAATGAGTTCTGAAAACAATGAAGAACTCGACCGTCCTGCAATTGCCTGGACACAGGGTGAAAATTCTCACAGCCTTGAGACAAAGGTTAAAACAAAGACCACAAAAATTTACTCAAAGGCTAAAGCCGCAGTTTATCTTGGTGAAGGTGATATTATGACCGGTAAGCTTAAGTTTAATAAAAAGACTGATGCCGGTAATAAGAAGACCGAAAAACAGACTTCGTCTAAACCAAACGGGGAAGTTTTTCAACAGCCGACGATAATCGACGGAACTATTAATTTCATCCCTGACGCAAAGGAAACCAAAAAGAATAGCGGGACATCTCAAAGCAGTTCGAATGTGATCGTAAATACACAGACCAAAAACGGTGTTAGTTTTATCGTCGTAAAAACTAATGATGACGACGGCAATTGCACCTGTAAAGTCCAGTGTAAAAACAAGTAAGTTTAATTGTTCTTTGTGTTATCTGCGCAGTTATTTTCTCCTGCTTCACAGCATGTGACTATAACCTGTTTGCAGTTAGGACATTGATAATGACCGTGTACGAATACGTAGTGGACTTCTGTCCTGCATACTTCGCATACGGTCTTTTTATTTTCCGGAGTGTGTTTTGATATATTAGTTCTCGCCTTCATGTGTATATAAATTATATACTATTCGAACCTTATTTTAAATGAAAAAGTTCTGTTTTCACGCAATTGCTACATCCCTAATGCAGTTATAATGGAATTGAGTTTTGGGAATAATTAGAATAATTTAGTGGTTTAAACAAAAAAATTCTAGTATTGGAAACCAACATTAAAGAGCTTGAGGGCTGTAAAAGGGAATTTGAAGCCGTCCTCGGGTATGATGAATTAACTCCTTATTTTGACAAGGCAATAGAAAAATACAGGGAAAAGGCAGTGATCCCCGGATTCAGGAAAGGGAAAGCGCCTATTTCTATGATAAAAAAGAGATTTGGTGAAAGCATAGAATATACTTCACTCGAAGATATAGCAAACGAGGTCTTTTCCAAATATATGATGGATAATGATGTCGATATGATCGGGCATGGAAAGATGACCGACCTCGATTATCTGCCGAAAGAAAAGTTCACTTTTAAGGTAGAGTTTGAAGTAAAGCCGGAAGTAAAGCTGGAAAATTATAAAGGGTTCGATCTTACAAAAAAGAAATATGTTATCGATGATTCGCTCGTGGATGAGGAAGTCAATTACCATAAACTTAATAACGCCGAGCTGGCTATGGATGCCGAAGCGCTCGACGACGATTACGTTGTAACAGCGGATGTGCAGACGCTCGATGATGCCGGCAATATCATAATAGGTCAGGGACAAAAGGATGTAAAACTCTATCTTGGTAATAAAGATCTTTTACCTGAATTTAAATCCGCGCTCGAGGGAATAAAAGAAGGTGAGGACAGGATAGTAAATACAAAGACCAAAGACGGCAATCCTCAAAAGGTGAAACTATCGGCTACCAAAGTTGAAAAGATGATCTACCCAGAAATGAATGAAGAGTTCTTTAAAAAGATAACGGGTAAAGAAGACGTAAAGACCGAAGAAGAATTCAGGGAAGCTATCAGGGGAGAACTTGCGAAGATATATAATGACCACGGTGAACAGCATTTGCGTAATGACCTCATCAGCGAAGTTGTAAAGAACAATGACATCACAATCCCGGATACATTCACGGAAGCTATACTAAAATCCATTCTCGAGGATTACAAAAAACAGCTACCGAAAAATTACGAACTCACTCCCGAGCAACTGGATGAATTTAATAAATCACGTAAGGCGGACGCGATATTCCAGGCGAAGTGGTTCCTGATAAGGGAAAAGCTGGCTGAAATGGAGAATATTACAGCTGAGGATAGTGACTATATGGAGCTCGCTGAAGAAAATTCCGCTAGGTTTAACATTCCTGCCGATAAACTCGTAGAAGTGTATAAGGAAAATAACGATATTAGATCAAGCATCATTAGCAGGAAGGTTCTGGACTTCCTTGAAAAGAATTCAAATATAACAGAAGAGGAAGAAGTAAAGAAATTCGAGCCTCACACTCATCAGCACGAACATTAAAAACTTAATTATATAAATATGAACTACACAGATATTATCAAAAACAATCAGGACAGGATACATGACGGACTGGATCGCGTTGGCAACACATTCAATCAGCTTGTTCCGATCGTTGTGGAACAAACTGCGCGCGGAGAAAGAAGCTATGACATTTATTCGCGTCTTCTAAAAGAAAGGATCATCTTTTTAGGAAATGCCGTTTATGATGAGATCGCTTCGCTTATCGTTGCTCAGCTATTGTTCCTCGAATCGGAAGATCCCGATAAGGACATTATGCTTTATATAAATTCACCGGGCGGCAGCGTAACTGCCGGGCTCGGTATTTATGACACAATGCAGTATGTGAAGCCGGACGTTTCTACTATCTGCGTCGGATTGGCGGCATCTATGGGACAGCTCTTGCTTACCGGCGGAGCCGCAGGAAAGAGGATCGCGCTTACTCATTCTAAGATTCTTATGCACCAGCCATGGGCAGGCGGATTGCAGGGACAGACCACGGACATTCTTATTCACGCGAAAGAAATGGAAAAGACAAGAGAAACACTATATAAGATCATAGCTAATCATTCAGGACGTTCATACGAGGAAATATCCAAAGATGCGGAAAGAGACAAATATATGACCGCCGAAGAAGCCAAGGATTACGGCTTAATCGACCATATATTCGAAAAAAGGCATAAACCTGAGAATTAGTAAGAAACTCTAAAGGTTATGATAACAAAAGGGGCTATTTTCATCATGAGAATAGCTCTTTTTTGTTGAATTACATTACATTGCGATATAGTCTTATATCTTGAAATAAACTACTATTTAAGGTAATTTGAAGCTTGTATTTTAAACCTATTTCAACTATAAATGGATTTTAAACTTTCAAACAGGGTAACGGCTTCGTTCGTTTTCCTTGTTGCTGCGATTACGTATATAATTACCGTTCAGCCAACATTTTCCTTCTGGGACTGCGGTGAATTTATAGCGTGTGCCTATACCGTAGGCGTACCGCATCCTCCCGGTGGACCATTCTTTATTTTGGTGGGTAAGCTCTTTATGATGATACCATCTGCCGCGGATATCGGTCTAAGAATGAACTACTTATCTGCGCTTTCCAGCGCCGGAACGGTCGGTTTATTATATATGATATCCGTCATAGCCATTAAAAACTGGAGAGGAGTCCCAAAAACAACATTTGATATTATTACAGTTTGCGGGGGTTCGGCTATCGGCGCGTTAGCCCTGGCTTTTAGTGATACATTTTGGTTCAATGCTCTTGAAACGGAAGTTTACGGCTTTGGTACTTTCCTCATAGCCTTATGTATTTACCTGCTTATGGTCTGGTGGGAAAAGGCGGACGAAAAGGGAAGCGACAAGTATTTGCTTATCATGGCTTACGTGGTTGGTTTATCCATAGGTATTCACCTCCTTGTAGTACAATGTATTATAGTCGCAGGTTTAATATTTTACTTTAGAAGATATGAGTATACTAAGAAAACATTATTGTTTGCGCTTGTAGGTTCTGCAGTAGCTTTCTTTATAGTTTATCCGTTTATAGTTAAAAAGATCCCGCAGTTAATAGATTCGTTGGGAGTATTTGCCGTAGTATTGATATTTGGCGCGCTTATCGCGGGAATATATATTTCCATACAAAAGAAATCAGCGGTACTTAATCTTGCCGCTATGTCCATATTCTTAATAATCCTTGGTTATTCTACATATACATCTGTAGTCCTAAGATCGGGAATTCCCGACATGCCGATCGATGAGAACCAGCCTGACAACATCGAAAAGCTGATCTCATATCTCAATCGTGAGCAGTACGGACAACAGCCGTTATTCCTGCCGAGAAGATATTCGCAGGAGCCTCAGCATACGAGAACATGGCAGTTATACACCAGTGATATGGATTTTATGTGGAGATACCAGATAAATGAAATGTTTAACAGGTACCTCTTCTGGCAATTCATTGGAAGGGAAGGATACAACCAGGGTGATGGAGTTGATTTCAGTAAGTTTTTTGCGATACCATTTATACTGGGGCTAATAGGAGTCTTTTACCAATTTAAAAAGGACTGGAAGCTGGCTTTCGTCTTCCTCGTCATGTTCCTGGTGATGGGTGTGGTTACCGCCCTTTACCAGAATCAGCAGGACCCGCAGCCGAGAGAGAGGGATTACTTTTATGTCGGGGCGTTTATGGTCTTTGCGATGTGGATAGGCTTCGGCGTTGTCGCATTGATAGACCAGCTCTCGGATTGGATAAAGAACGGAAAGCCAAGTATGGCGATAGCAAGTACTGTCGTTATTATAGGGTTGGTAGCGGCACCTATAAATATGTTCCGGGTGAACTATCATTATCTCGATAGAAGCGACAACTACTTCCCGTATAATTATGCCTATAATATTCTGCAGAGCGCCGAGAAGGACGCTATAATATTTACGAACGGTGATAACGACACATTCCCGATATGGTGTATACAGGCAGTTTACGGTATACGCCAGGACGTAAGGGTTGTTAACCTTTCGCTCGGTCAGACACCGTGGTACATTAAGCAGTTGAAAAATTCACGTCCGTACGGCTCACTGCCGGTACCCATGACAATGACCGATGAGCAGATAGATAAACTGCTTCCTTCACAATGGCCGGACAATAAGATGATGTCGCTCGAGGTACCGAAGACGGCTTACCCGGATTCGATGCAGAACAGACCCGACCTCCCAACACAGATAGATTTTGTTATGCCTCCGACGATCAGGCAGAGACAGGGCAACCAGGTCGTAACTGCAATTAAGGTAAATGATATTATTGTATATGATATTATAAGAGCTAATAACTGGAAAAGACCGATCTACTTCTCGCTTACGGTGACGGAAGATAACTACATTGGTTTAAATGAGTATCTTATTACGCAGGGAATGCTCCAAAAGATCGTTCCATATAAAGCCACCGATGAAATAGGATTAGCGGTCAACGAGAAAGTGATGCACGAGTGCTTGTTTGACCAGCCGGATAAACCTTACCCGGATCCGCATTACGGATTCATATTCAAGGGTCTGGATGATAAGAACATATTCTATAACCAGGATGCCGAGCGAATGATACAGACCTACAGGTCACTATTCCTAAGGCTCGCGCTGGCATACTCAAAGAATCCTGCTACACAGCCGGAAGTAACGTCTGTTGTCGCTGAGATGGAAAAGAGGATCCCGCAGGATGTTATCCCGATGGATTACAGGCTGAAGTACGAGGTAGCGATGATGTATTTCAGGATGGGTAATGAAACGGAGTTTAAGCAATGGGCGGGACAGGCAATCGAAGGAGCTAACAAAGATATGCAGGAAAATCCGGCCAATATGCGGGGATCGTTCAATCCGTATATAATACTCATCGATCTTTATGATGGATTGGGTGATTACAGAGCCGAGCTCGAGATATTACAGCGTGTTCAGGCAATGAACCCGCAGGATCAGTCTGTTGCCCAAAAGATACAGGACGTACAGAGAAAAATGAGCGGCGGAAGTTTGACGCCTGATACAACAAAAACCGATACTACAAAGTAAATTGATTGGCGATCATAATTAAATAATGATATAATAATAATCCCGGCGCACGTCGGGATTATTTTTTAATACAGGATAATGGCAAAGAGCAAAACGGCAAAGACGGTTACACATACAGCAAAAACAACAAATGATAACAACACGGTATATATTTTGCTGGGGCTGATATGCGCTATCTTCGTTTATTTCTGCTTCCAGACAAAATTCGTACAGGACGACGCGTTTATCACATTCCGTTACGTGGAAAACTTCATACACGGTAACGGGCTTGTATTTAACATAGGCGAGAAAGTCGAGGGATACACTAACTTTCTCTGGCTGTTATTGCTGAGTCTTTTTGCTTTGCTAGGAATGAATATAATCGACATCTCACAATATCTGAGTGTTGGTTTTGGCGTGATGACACTCATTATGACATTTAAGATATCGGTACTGATCCGCCTTAAAGATGAAGCAAAAACGTCAAAGAAATCGAAGACACCGGCAGTTTCCGGCGGTAACTCCGCTAAACTCCTCGATCTGATCCCGGTGATACTCACTGCATTCGTCGGGGCATTCCAGTACTGGTCTATCAGCGGTATGGAAACGTCCATGTTCGTGGCACTTTCTTTTCTTGGTATCTATTATTACCTGCGCGACATGGATAAACCGGGTGTAGTCTTTACATATCCCGTTGCTTTATTCCTGGCGTCGCTAACACGCCCGGAGGGAATGTATGTTTTCGGTATAATCATCCTTCATAAGATCATCATGGCTTTCCGCAAGGACAAAGGCGGTGCAATAAAATCACTTTTGTCTAAGGACAACCTGCTTACATACAGCGTATATGTTCTTCCCATGATATTGTTCATGCTTTTCCGTTTGGCATATTACGGCTACCCATTCCCGAATACCTTCTATGCAAAGACAGGCTTTTCGGCAGTGTACCTTGAAACAGGATGGGGGTATTTCTGGGATTTTACATCCGGGTACCTGTTGTGGGGTATCGCATTTATCTCGCCCCTGGTTTTATTCAAACGAAAAGAGATATTCTCGCAAACGCTCCTGATATTTATGATGTATTTTCTTTACACGATCTACATCATTTCGATAGGCGGTGACGTGCTTCCCTTATATAGATTTTTCTTTTTTGTAGGACCGCTTGTATTCATTCTTTTCGGAAAAGTCCTTACGCTCGTTTATTTTTACATTAAACAGAATATGACCGGCGGTAAGCCTGCCGGGGCGGTGGCGGTTGTGCTGATAGCCGTTTGCCTGTATTCGTATTATAATTATTCTAACCAGAAGGAAGCAATAGACCAAAAGATGCAATTGGAGAACGGTCTCGTGCAGAAGATGCAGATAGCAGGTGAGTGGTTCAATAAGAAGCAACAAGAGAAAGGCGCGACGCTCAATGTAGGCGCGACGACCATCGGTGCGCTTTCTTATTACGCAGGCGATAAGGTGAATATTATCGATATGCTGGGGCTGACCGATGAGGAAGTTGCGCATAATCCTCAGCCGATACCCGAAATATCCGAGGGATTTGTTGGTTGGAAGGAAAGGAACTATAACGTCGATTATATAATGTCGCGCGACCCTGATTATATTTATTTCTCAACGGGAATAAAGCCCAGCGCTTATGCGGAAAGAGCTCTATTTACAAATAATGAGTTCCTGGATTATTATTTCCCTTCGTATTTCACGATCAAAGACAAAAACTTTTCCGATGTAGTTTACAAAAGGAAATCCGATGCCGAGGTACAGGCTGATACGAATAAATTCCCGGACAATCCAAACTACAAAAAATCTTTTATCAATAACTACACCGGGGGGATGAACCTCTCACGGGATAAGACCAAGACCAATGAGGCAATCGCTCTATTCCAAAAAACAATAGATGAAGGTCCTCCGCAGTTCGGTACTCCGTATCAGTTCATAGGGGAGTCGTACCTGAAACTCGGCGACAAGCAGAAAGGTATCGAGAACCTGGAAAAAGCGGTGCAGGTCGATGATTACAATGTACTGGCTCATTATTATTTGTATAGTTTAGCGATGGAATCGGGTGACACCGTCACAGCGCAGAGTCACCTGCAAAAGATAATGAAGTATTCTCCGGAAATGCTTCAATAGGTACTCATATGAGGATAATAGTAAATGCTCTTTCGGGGAATGGTGATGCATTGATGTTTTCTCCCTCCCTGAGGCTTCTCAAGGAGAAGTTTCCCGAAGCGGAGATAAACATGCTCGCCATGTTCAAGTCCGTCAAACAAATGTATTCCCACAATCCATACCTTAACGAGATATTCTTCATAGATTTTCTACGTCAGTCAAAGTTTAAATCACTTTCCGCAATAAAGAAGATCAGAGCAAGGAAGTATGATGTTGGTATCAATGTATACCCGGCAAACCGTTACGAGTATAATGTTCTTAATTACCTAATAGGAGCAAAGGAGCGTATATCGCATCACTATACACATACGGCTTTTAGCCGAATGGAATTCCTTAATAATACATTAGTAAATGAGGTTCCTAACCGTCACAACGTCTTACAGAACCTCGATCTCATTAAAAAGCTTACCCCTGTGCATGACTCGTCCGCAGGAGGGCTGGAGATCTATCTGAGCGATACGGATAAAGAAAAAGCGCTCGACTGGATTGATGAGATAAATCCGGACGGTAAGCTCCTTGTTGGGTTTCATGCAGGTTCATCTACTTTGAAAAACCACATTCACAAAAGATGGGATGCCGACAGATACGCCGAGATAGGTAAGAGATTAATGAATGATTTTAATGCCAGGATACTTTTGTTTGGTATAGAGCATGACGTTAATAATTATATTTATGAGAAGCTTAACGGCGAAGCCGTAATTGCCTCCACATCCGATTATATGGATTCCATGGCTCGTATGGCTCACTGCGGTCTGTTTATTTCCAATGACACAGCCTTTATGCATTCCGCCGCCGCATTCAAAATTCCTACCATAGCTATTTTTGGATATACTAATTATCTAGAATTATATCCGTGGCAGACCGAGCATTTCACTGTAAGACGGCTTTTATCATGCAGTCCTTGTTTTTATAATTCGCCAAAGCCCGTTGAGTGTATATGGAAAGGAAAAGATGAGTTTCAGTGTATCAGGCAGATAAGTGTACAGGAAGTCTATAACGGGTGCAGAAAGCTTCTCTCGAAATCTCTCTAGTTAAGGAAATCCCACGTAATAGTAAATCTCGATAGGGAATTGAACGCTCCACCGCGGTCATCCCATGGGTAGAGATATGTGTCGTAGTTGAAATTATCGAATAGGTTGGCGAATGTGAAAGCTATATTCGCGCTACCAATACGGGCGGAGACGTAGAAATCCATGTTGAAGAGATTATCGATATAAGTGGAATCAGTTATTGGTTGTGAATTGAAGGTGTAAGGGTCGTAATAAAGCTGGTTATAAGGTTGTGTAAGAAGGTTGTGTAAGTATTTAAGATTTATTCCGACTCTTAAATTTAAATTATCTTTGAAGAGAAGATCATGAAAGCTTATGTCTCCCTTAACAAAAAACTCCGGTTCGTTTGGTTCAACAGATCCCTCGTTGTAATTTACTACTGCTCTGGCATCGATATACTCTGTTAATAAGCCGGCTTCATAATTTCCATCTGCTAATCTGACTTTATCATGGGCGGATTTTCCGTATTGATACAGCTTAGCATAGAAATATTTTGAGCTGAATTTGATCCCCGCCTCTGTGTACCTCGATGATGTAGTATTTATCGGATTAACACCCGATGAATCCGGATTAAACCACAATAGATATAAATATGTGATGTTACCATACTGCCCGCTTGTACCGCCAAATGCGGATACAGATATATCATTATTTTTGTAGAAGGTGTAATTAGTTTCTATTCCCGACTGAATGAAGCTCTGCGAATAGAGATTATCATACCTTCCGGAAAGAGTAATTACCAGTTCTTTGTAGTAGGTGTCCAATTTTCCAATTGCGGAGTAATAATTTGCGTTAAATCTGTTTATTTCTCCTTCGAGTGTAGGGTTTGGGTAGTCAAAATCAAATATATTCAGGCTCATATTTCCACCGATGAGCAAGTTGGTATTTATGTCTTTGCTTATCTTAAACCCTAAATTCTGCTTGACGTCCAGCCCGTATTGTATCACATGGAAATTTTTGCTGATGAATATACCGTTTGAATTCGTTCTGTTTTCCTCATCCCTGTATTCTCGCAGAGAGTTCTGTGAATATAATCTGACCTTTGTTAATGAATTTCTGTTTTTAAATAACCTTCCGGTGTATGAAAAGTCGTAATAAAAATTAGTAAGTTTTTCATACGCATCCGAGTTTACAACCTGCGCATCGTCCGCACTTCGTAATGTATCTTCGGTCGAATATATTAACCCACCGTTTAGACCTCTTTGAATGTTTGCGTAGTTAATATTAAGACGGATGTTTGCCTTTGGTGATATGAGCCAATTTACTTTTCCTCTTGCGCGCCACACATCGAAGTCGGAATTTGTGTATCTGCCGGTTATCGAGCGCTTGTTTGCTCCTATTTGCCAATTCAATTTCCTTGAAAAAGACTGGCTGAAATATACGTCCGCGTCTTCCGATCCGTATCTGCCTTGCGAAAACCTTAATTGTGAGAATAATTCGGGCTGGAAAATATCCTTTGTGATTATATTAATTGATTTTGTTTGAGTATTGTACCCCCACAGGAAGGATGATATATTCGATAGTTCTTCGATCGTATCTATCTCATTCACGGATATATTCTCGATGTCAAATCCTCCAAAGAGGTTGTCATTAATTTGTATCCCGTCTTTAAAGATACCGATACCTTTTTCATCCATCCGGTTAAAGTTTATCACATTCCTTCCACCGTCATCAAAAAAATTTACCATATACCCGGGTCTTTCATTTAATATCTCTCCCAAATTCCTTTTATCATTCCAGATCCAGTCGCTAATACCGATGGTTTCGGATGTATTGGAGAGCCGGTATGCGCCGGGTATTTTGTTCACATCGAAAGGTATCTTTACTGTATCATTGGATGATGGGGTGCGGGTACTATCTCCGTTTTGAGAAAAAACGGTATTTGTGCAAAATACGAGGAATATTGCAAGATAAAGCTTCACCCTGCAATACTAATTAATATATGGTTTAATAGAAATTGAAAAAAAATACTAGAATGTGTTATCTTCAGAGCTGGGTTCGTCCGAATGTTCTTCGTCGGAGAGATCGTCGTCCTCTTTGGGAGGATGCGCGTATTTATCGATGTTCTTTTTGTGTTTGATAAATTTCGCGTCGGTGAGGAATATTACGTCTTCCGCTACATTAGTAGCGTGATCGGCAAGGCGTTCAAGGTTCTTAGCAAGCGTGAGTATGTGAGAGCATGGTTCTATGGAATGCTGATCGTGCCTCATTTTTTCGACCACTTCGTCGAACATATCTCTTTCCATATCATCTACTACGTCATCAAGTTTTATTATTTCTACAGCCAGTTCAGTATCTATATTTACGAATGAGTCTATGCTTCCCTTCACTATTTTTTGAACTGCGGCTGACATTTCATCTACCTTGAACTCGAATAACAGGTCTGTATGATCGGCAAGAGGTTCGATCTTGTGAGCAATATTAACCGCTAGGTCGCCCATTCTTTCAAGATCGTTGTTTATTTTGAGCGCGGTCATTATTAAACGAAGGTCGATCGCAACGGGCTGTGTGAGGGCAAATATCTTCTGGCAGTGTTTGTCTATTTTGACATCGAACTTATCTACCTGTTCGTCACCGTCAACCACCTTTTGGATGACGCTCCTATCCCCGGTAAGAAGTCCCTTTATTGCGGTAGCGATCTGCTCCTCAACGAGGCTTCCCATTTTTATGATCCTTGCCTTTAACTGATCAAGTTCTTCTTCCAGGTATTGGTACATAAGCGTTTATTATTATTAACCGAATTTTCCGGTGATATAGTTCTGTGTCTTTTCGTTTTTGGGTTTCGTAAATATATTTTTCGTCGAATCGTACTCTATTACGTCCCCGGTCAGGAAAAATGCACAATTATCACTAACCCGTGATGCTTGCTGCATGTTATGTGTTACAATAACAATGGTAATACTTTTTTTCAATTCAAATATTAACTCTTCTATTTTATTGGTCGAAATGGGATCCAGGGCGCTAGCCGGTTCATCCATGAGTATTATTTCTGGATTTACAGCCAGGGCGCGCGCTATACAGAGCCGCTGCTGCTGTCCGCCCGATAGTCCAAGCGCGGATTCATGTAAACGGTCTTTCACTTCGTCCCAGAGTGCGGCTTTAATAAAGCTTTCCTCAGCAATCTCGTCCAATAGTTTTTTGTTCTTTACCCCGTTTATCTTTGGACCGTAGGTTACGTTTTCGTAAATGGATTTTGGGAATGGATTGGATTTTTGGAATACCATGCCTACCCGTCTGCGCAGAGATACAACATCTACCCGCTTATCATAAATATCTACGTCGTCAATTAATACCTTACCTTTGATGGTTACGCCGTCGATTAGATCATTGAGCCTGTTGAGCGTTCGGAGAAAAGTAGACTTACCGCACCCGGACGGACCGATGAGCGCAGTGATCTTGTTAGGCTCTATATCCAGGTTAATATTTTTAAGAGCGTGGACCTTGCCTCTATCGTAGTACAGGTTGAGATCTTTTGTAACTATCTTAGGTTTGCTCAATGATAAGGAAAATTAAATTGAAATATACAAAAAAATAATCAAAACGCGGTAATTCCTCTGTAAAATTTGTGTTAATAAAAAGCCCTTACATGCTTTTTATTACTTCCCTGGCTTTCTTTATTTGCTCACGGGAACCCAGGATTATGACTTTTGTACGGCTTGTCAGTTCCATATCTATATCCGGATTCACCAGGTACTTTCCTTCTTCATCCTTTAGTCCTATTACGTTTGCCCCTGTTTTCCTTCTCAGGTCAAGCTTGCGTATAGTAACCTTTTCATCTTTTATTCCTTCCAGCGAAAATTCTTCGAATGATATGTTGAAGCCCGTATCGCGCCCGGTCAGCATTGCCAGGAATTGCATTATATCGGGCTCGGTAACTAGTATTGCCATGTGAGAACCGCCGATCTTTTCAGGCATGATCACATAATTGGCTCCGGCGCTTTTTAGTTTGCTTACGGAGTCCTCATTAGATGCCCTGCTTATGATATTAATACCAGGGTTAAGCTCTTTTGCCGAAAGGACTACGTAAACGTTATCCGGATCCGACGGCAGAGTAGAAACTATAGAGGAAGCATGTTTGATACCGGCTCTTATGAGCACGTCCTCGTCGGTTGCATTACCGTCTATGTACAGCATATCTTCTCTGTCACGGAGCTCCTCGACAAGTTCCTTTTTGCTATCGATCACAACGAAATCATTTCCGCGTGAGAGAAGCACCTCGCACACCTGCTTTCCGTTTCTGCCGTAACCGCAGACTATTGTATGTCCTTCAAGCTTATCTATTTTCTTGTAAACTTTAAATGTTTTGAAGAAATTTTTAAATTCACCTTCAATGATAAACCCGCCGATGGTCGTAACTCCGTAAAAGAAGATCCCAATATTAGTAACGATCAAAAGGGTTGTAAATAACCTGCCTGCGTCGCTAAGTGGCTGGACCTCCAGAAATCCCACCGTCGACGTAGTAATAACAGTCATGTAAAACGCGTCTATCAGAGCGTAATTTTCGATCAGCATATACCCGGCGGTGCCAAATATCGTAGAAAGAATTATAAGAACAACCGTTATGACGATCTTTTTGTAATACCTGGATATATAAACATCGCTCCTGAAAGAACGCCTGAATTCCGATGCCATCTATCCTCCCAGGATTAATTATACATATTAGAAAATATGAATTATTCCCAAATAAATCACTTTATTACCATGCCATCCTGAAGGCGAATCACCCTGTCACATCTTCCTGCGAAATCCTCGTTATGTGTAACTATTACAAAGGTATGACCGAACTTATCCCTTAAGCCAAATAACAGCTCCATAATAGCATCAGCGTTTTCGCTGTCCAGGTTACCTGTTGGCTCGTCAGCGAGTACCAGCCGCGGCGAATTTATCAATGCGCGTGCTATCGCAACCCTCTGCGCCTCACCCCCGGATAGTTCCGACGGCTTATGAGATTCTCTTTCCGAAATACCGACCTCCTTCATCAACTCGCGCGCTCTGTCTTCGTTCTTAGTTCCTCCTATCATCGACGCAATGAGTACATTTTCGAGAGCCGTGAATTCCGGCAGAAGATGATGAAATTGAAATATAAATCCTAAACTTTTGTTCCTGAATTCGGATATCTGCTTCTCTCGCATCGCGAAGATGTCATTCCCCTCAAATAATACCTGCCCCGTATCGGGTTTATCCAGCGTGCCGAGTATGTGAAGAAGTGTGCTTTTCCCCGTACCGGACTTACCGACGATTGCCACCACTTCGCTGTCGTATATTTCTAGATCTATCCCTTTTAAAACGTCGAGATAGTTTTTCTTCGTTATCTTATAAGACTTCTTCAGGTCTTTTGCTGATAGTATTACTTTTTTATCCATTCGTATTAATTGAAAATTATTCCCACCTGATCGATTGTATCGGGTCGGATTTAGCGGCTTTGTAAGCCGGGTATATAGAAGCAAAGAAACACAACAAAAATGCTGCGAGGGGCACGGTTATAAAATCCATCACTCTGAGCTCAACCGGCAACGCATCAACTGCATAGCGCATGGGGTCTAGCTGATAAAATTTAAATTGTATTTGTCCCAGTATCGTGAGAAGCCCCAGCAATGTCCCTACAACCATCCCTATAAGTCCCACGGTTATCCCTTCGTACAGGAATATTCTCCTTATCATTTTTTCCGTTGCGCCGATCGCTTTTAATACGCCTATATCCCTTTTCTTCTCGATAACCGTCATAGTAAGGGAAGTAAGTATATTAAATGAAGCCACAACGATAATTAAGCTCAATATACTGAACGATACCCAGCGCTCGATATTCATCAATGAGTAGAAATCCGCGTGCAGGTCGTACCATGTAGAAACGGTATAATCCGGTCCAAGTTTTTCTTCTAACTCTTTTTTGACCGACTCGGATGCTTTTATATCGTTTAACCGTATATCGATACCATTAACATTATCGCCCAGATCGAATAACTGCTGTGAGTTTCCCAGCGAAATGAACGCATATTTATTGTCATATTCCTTATTGTCCGATTCGAATATTCCCCGCACTATGAACTTCTTTGTAATAGGCTCTACGAACTGTGTGAGGGATTTCTCCAGCCCGACAGTGCTTATCATTGTAACCGTATCACCTTCGAGACTTCTAAGCTCCCCGGCAAGTGTCCTGCCGAGAACTATCCCGCCTATGTCACCTTTATCTTTAAGGTTAAGCTCACCGAGTATGGTGGACTGTTCAAGCCCGGATACTTCACCGTACTTCTTCTCGTCGATCCCTTTTATGTAAACCGCCTTTGTAACGTCATTCGTCGCTATGAGTCCTTTATTCAGCGTGAAAGGGGAGGAAGCCTTCATGTCGATGTCATTTATCTTCCCTGACAGCTCCTGGTAATTGCTTAGCTGGTTAGAATTCTTCGATTCTATCCTTATGTGCGGATCGAATGCAACCAGAAGTGACGTTACCTTTGAATTGAACCCGTTGAATACAGAAAGAACGATTATCATTGCCGCGACACCGATTGTTACACCGACTATGGAGATGGTCGAGATGATGGTGATGAAATTCATCCGCTTCTTTGAAAACAGGTACCGCCTCGCTATGAAATATTCTACGCTCATCTTCTAAATTTACTCGTCGAATACTATCACCGACTCCGTGTATTGTCTTACTTTGTTCTTGTCTATTTTATTTAGAAGCATCTGCTCGAGCTCCTTGGTTTTGGCTTTGACATTTCCCTCGGTCAATAACTTCTTTATCTCATACTTTACGTGAAGAACCCTGTTCCTCAATATGTGCCTGGTTATACCGGCAGGGATCTTCTTATTACTCTTCGCGATCTTTACTATATGCTCTTTTTTGAGTTTCGGAAATTCGATCAGGGTTCCTTTTCTGCGCGTGAACTTCTTAAGGTCGGAAAAATTTATCTCCGGCTCGGAGCGGTCGAACGAATATTTCTTGAAGTACAGGTGTGTAATGTCATTAAGCTGGTCTATCATCTTCCCGAAATCCTTTGATAAAGTGATTACCATCGTCTCGTTCTTTTTTATGTCCGATACCAGCACTCTGTTGAGGTTATTGTGAAGTATTTTCTTGCCGTTCTTTACGCTCGTGAAAGTGTACTTTAGCTTGTACTTATCGCAGTAATCCTTTATCACATTATCATCCATGTCGTAAACAAGGTGATTCCACTTTGACAGCTTTGTATGGCCGTCCTTATAATCTATTATCTGCGCGAGCACCAGCTTACAGCCGATGTCTTTGAGCGAACTGTACCTGTTCGCGCCGTCGATGAGGATAAGGTCTTTGTTGTATTGAGCTACTATGATCGGGTTAATGAGGTGCTTGTCGCGCCGTATACGTGAGTAA
Organism: Ignavibacteriales bacterium; assembly: GCA_020635255.1. Taxonomy (NCBI): domain Bacteria; kingdom Pseudomonadati; phylum Ignavibacteriota; class Ignavibacteria; order Ignavibacteriales; species Ignavibacteriales bacterium. The sequence goes on along the minus strand of JACKAC010000001.1, from coordinate 1,680,048 downwards.
ATATTACGAAGCCGCTTTGTTTCGGTGTCCTCGTGAAGCTTGATGTCGTTTATCTTTAAGAGTTTCAGGTCAAAAAAGCTGTCGGTGTAATTTATCATTTATTTTTTGGAACCGCCTTTTGCTTTTTCAAAATCGATTTGCCCTTCACCTTTCATCTTAACATGGATATCGTCGCCCGGCAGAAACTCTCCGTTAAGCAGCCTCTCCGAAAGGGGATTGGTAATGTACTTTTGGATAGTACGTTTTAGCGGCCGCGCCCCGTAATTAATATCGAACCCGAGCTTTCCTAACCAGTCCTTTACATCCGTATCTACTTCCATACCCATCTGGTTGTGCTGTAGCATCCTCTGTACGCTTGCAAGCTGTAGGTCCACTATGAGCCTTATCTCTCCTTCGGTAAGAGGCTTAAAGAGTATTATTTCGTCTATCCTGTTTAAAAACTCCGGTCGTATGGTTGCCTTTAGCAGGTCGAAAAGCTTCGACCTTAATTCGCTCATCACTTCGTCCCTGTTCTTTTCGGTTATGTCTTGCAGTCTTTCCTGTATAATATGAGAGCCGATGTTGGACGTCATTATGATTATCGTATTCTTGAAGTTCACCGTCTTTCCCTTTGAATCCGTCAGCCTGCCTTCATCGAGTACCTGAAGTAAAATATTGTAAACGTCCGGGTGAGCTTTTTCTATTTCGTCGAGAAGCACCACACAATATGGCCTCCTTCTGACTGCTTCAGTCAGCTGACCGCCTTCCTCATAGCCTACATATCCCGGAGGCGCGCCAATAAGACGCGACACGGAGAACTTCTCCATATATTCGCTCATATCTATTCTCACGATCGCCTTTTCATCATCGAATAAAAACTCAGCCAGCGCTCGCGCCAGCTCCGTCTTACCTACACCCGTTGTACCAAGGAAAATAAACGACCCGATGGGTCTGTTCTCATCCTGGAGTCCAGCACGTGACCTTCGTATTGCTTCCGATACTGCAACAACCGCTTCCTTTTGTCCTATCAGCCTCTGTGCGAGGTTTTCTTCCATCTTCAATAGCTTCTCACGCTCGCCCTCCAGCATCTTGCTAACCGGTATTCCCGTCCACCTCGAGACGATCTCCGCTATGTCATCCGCATCTACCTCCTCTTTCAGCATCTGCTTATTCTCTTGAACTTTTTTCAGTTCGGAGTTCTTTGTCTCTATGGTCTTTTCGAGTTCAGGGATTTTTCCGTACCTGATTTCCGCTACTTTGGACAGGTCGCCTTCGCGTTCATATCGTTCGGCTTCGGCTTTTAGATTATCGATTTCCTCCTTGGACGCCCGTATGGTTTTAATAAGCTCCTTCTCCAAATTCCAGTGTGCGGTTAACTCGTCCCTCTGGGATTTGAGTTCGGCAAGCTCTTTTTCGATTTCATCCAGGCGTATTTTGGTGGGATTTACGGTTGTATCTTTAGCCATTTTTTACACATTTTTTTAACGTAATTCTTTAAATTAATGAATTAAAACACTTATTTCTATGTAATAAGTCTTATAATTAAGGTAAATTTAGTAATGATATCCCATTTATTGATATTTTTGCAGGTTAGTATCCCGACGGGCTATGATACACAAAAGCTCATTATTGGGATGCTCGTTTCGGTAGGGATCGGGATATTAATTGGACTCGAGCGGGAATATTCACATAAAAAAGAGGAGCGAACTGGAAGTGATAACCTCCTCATGGCAGGTATCAGGACATACCCGATCATTACTTTACTGGGCTATATTATAATGTTCCTTTCGGCTTCGTTAACCATCTGGCTCTTTTTTGTAACACTTGTGGCTGTTTTGGTATATGTTGGCATGTTTTACTACAGGAATTCAAAGCTGGGACATACCGGTACTACCTCAGAATTCTCCGTCGTCATTGCATATCTCCTCGGTGCTATGGTGTACCTTGATTATACTTTGCTTGCAGTAGGCATTGGAGTGTTTCTTACGATCACCCTCGCGTTTAAGCTTCGCATCCACAAAGCGATTGGTAAGCTTACGGAAAAAGACATACACGCTATCATACAATTCGTTATTATGGCGGCGCTGTTGCTTCCGCTCTTGCCGGATGAAGATTACGGACCGGATGGTGTGCTTAATCCATTCAAGATCGGTCTTATTATTGTTCTTCTAACAGGATTGAATTTCGTCGGGTATCTTCTTGGTAAATTTATCAATACAGGGAAGAGTGTGATCCTAACGGGCATTCTCGGAGGATTTATTTCGAGCACGGCTGTAACGTGGCATTTCTCGCGCCAGAGCAAAGCCGGGAAGGGCGTTCCTTCATACCAGGCGGCCGCGGTCATTGTTGCTTCATCCATTATGTTCCTTCGCATCGCGTTCCTGCTCTACATTTTGAATAAAGAACTTTTTGAACAGAGCGCTGCGGGGATGATAATTGTTGCAGGTATAGGTATTGGTATCGGTTATCTTATCGTAAGAAATTCCAAGGTCACTCATTCCGAACGAGGAATTGTTTCTAAGAACCCGCTTAATCTTACGGAAGCACTGAAATTCGGAGCGGTCTTCGTTTCGATATTGCTTCTGGTCGGGCTGGCTAAGGAATACATAGGAACCGGGGCGATATATGCCGTCAGCGCAATATCCGGTCTGACTGATGTGGACGCGGTAGTTATATCTATGGCAAACCTCGCCGGGGTCAATCTGGCTATTAACGTCGCTTTCACCGGGGTAATTATTGCCGCCGCTTCCAATACACTGGTTAAATATGCAATGTGTCTTATATTCGGTAAGCCTGAGCTTAAAAAATATGCATCGATTGGATTTATCCCTGTGTTTTTAACTTTTGTATTATATGTTGTAATAAAACGAGCCTTCTTTTAATATGGATCTTTTTGGAAACGAAATAAATAAGAAGAAAGCAAAAGCAGAAAGCCGTCCGTTAGCGGAGCGAATGAGGCCGACTTCGCTCGATGATTTCTTCGGGCAGTCACACTTGCTTGGCGCAGGGAAACCCATCCGCACCATGCTGGAAAAGGGCGAACTCGTCTCGATGATATTCTGGGGACCGCCCGGCGTTGGAAAAACCACACTGGCTCTAATTATCGCGCACGTGATAAAGGCAGATTTTATACAGCTCTCAGCCGTCAGCGCGGGAGTAAAGGACGTCCGCAGCGCAATAGAAAAAGCCGAATACAACCTCGAGCGTACCGGCAAAAGGACAATACTTTTCATCGACGAAATACACCGCTTTAATAAATCACAGCAGGACTCACTTCTTCACAGTGTGGAGCAGGGGACTATTATTCTCATTGGCGCTACGACGGAGAATCCTTCATTCGAAGTTATCTCACCTCTTCTCTCGAGGTGCAGGGTTTACGTACTGGAAGAGCTTTCCGTGGATGATCTATCGCGGATAATAGATGAGGCTCTCGAAAAGGATGAAGCCCTGGGCAAGCTCGACATTACAGTAGAAGATAAGGATTCACTCATCGGGCTGTCCGGCGGAGATGCGCGGAAACTACTCAACGGGCTGGAGCTTGCGGTTAAACTTTCTTCACCCGATAGCGAAGGTAAAGTCCATATAACTACGGATAAAATAAAAGAAGCGTTTCAAGCTAAATACATCCGTTACGATAAAGACCGTGAAGAGCATTATAATATCATCTCCGCATTCATAAAAAGTATCCGGGGCAGTGATCCCGATGCTGCTCTCTACTGGATGTCCCGCATGCTTAAAGGCGGAGAAGATCCGAAGTTTATCGCGCGAAGGATGGTCATTCTCGCATCGGAAGACATCGGGAATGCCGATCCATACGCGCTCACACTTGCCACAAGTTGTTTCACGGCAATAACATACATAGGTATGCCGGAGGGACAACTTGTGCTGGCGCAGACCGCGACGTACCTCGCGAGCTGTGATAAGAGCAACGCTTCGTATATGGCACTAAAAGCCGCAAATGAAGACGTGGAAAATAAACCCGCTTACGGTGTTCCTCTGCACTTACGGAATGCCCCGACCAAACTAATGAAAGACCTCGATTATGGAAAAGATTATAAATACGCGCACCAGTTCGAGGACAACTTCGTCGATCAGGTGTATCTGCCGGAGGAATTGAAGGATGCGATATATTACGAACCAAAAGAATCGGGTAAGGAAAGCAAATTCCTTGAGCGCCTGAAAAAATTGTGGAGTAAAAGAAGAAAATGAATAAATTTATTTTTTTATCAATAATCTGGGTTTTATTTTTAACTTCATGCCGGCAATCGAAGAATGAAGATGCGGAGCCAAAGGAGGATGCTTTGCCCGATCCTGAGGTAGAATACCTGGAAGAAAATTTATCAGAAGATAAATCTCCTTTGGATTCGATAACAATTGAAAAATCGGAAAATGGGAATGATTTTTCTTTCACTATCGTTCTGGAATATTTTGACACGACATCACACGACATAAGCAATATCAGGGAAGGCTTGATTGATGGGAAAGACTTTTGGGGAACAGATGGGGATGTTCCGGCAAAACAAATAAAGAAATTTTTATTGAAGATTAATAATGAGCGAATCAATATCGATCCTGATATATATAAGAATTTTTATAACCCTAGAATTGACCCTACTAGTATGGGTGCTTTTTGGGGTAATAATTCCGAATCGGTTTTTGTTTTTATGAATGGAAGTGATGGAGCCGGGGCTTACAGTGTTGTGTGGAGTCTCCAAAAAAATGGTTCGTCTTCCTATTCTGTTAATTATGATTACCTTTATTTTCAGTTCAATCAATAATCTCTGTACCCTCTGTGTCTCCGTGACTTATTTTATCCTCCAACTTTTACATATTTTCTACCGTATAATTCACCTAATTTTACTTCATCCAATTAATGAAGATTCTTTATAAATATCTCGGCTTTTACTGGAAGCTGGTTTTCCTGGCATTGTTTCTCGCAGCCGTTAACCAGGTCTTCTCATTGCTCGACCCCTGGATATTCAGGATCGTCATAGATAACTACGCGACAAAGTTCGATCAATATACATTCGACCAGTTCTGGAAGGGCGTGGGGCTTCTCCTCCTTGCAGGTGTAGGTGTGGCTTTGGTGTCCCGCATAGCAAAGAACTTCCAGGACTACTACGTAAATACAATAACCCAGAAATTAGGCGCTCGTATCTATTCCGACGGACTGAGGCACTCGCTCCAGCTTCCGTACCAGGTTTTCGAGGATCAGCGAAGCGGTGAAACGCTCGGCATCCTGCAAAAAGTCCGCTCCGATGTTGAAAAGCTTATCACCATGGGCGTAAATACGCTTTTTACGACGCTCGTGGGATTGATCTTCGTTATTGTATATTCATTTACAATACACTGGGTTATCGTTCCGCTGTATATTATTACAGCTCCGCTTATAGGCTGGCTCAGTTCCATTCTCAGCCGGCGTATTAAAAGGGTACAAAAGAATATCGTATCGGAGACAACCGCTCTCGCGGGTTCGACCACAGAGTCACTTCGCAATATCGAGCTTGTAAAAAGCTTAGGACTTGCCAACCAGGAGATAGAACGGCTCAATAACACCACGATGAAGATCCTTGGGCTCGAGCTGAAAAAAGTAAAGTTCATCCGCACGCTCAGCTTCATACAGGGCTCCGTTGTAAATCTTCTTCGTAACGTCATCCTGTTCGCGATGCTCTATCTTATTTTCGATCAGCAGATAACCTTCGGACAGTTTTTCTCACTGTTCATTTATTCTTTCTTTATCTTTGGTCCTCTGCAGATGCTTGGCGATATAATTAACACGTACCGTGAAACGGAGGTCTCGCTCGAGAACTTCCAAAAGATCATGGATACTCCTGTCGAGCCCCAGCCGGAAGACCCCGTCGAGATAAACAGCATCGATAATCTTGAGTTCGATAAAGTAAGCTTTAAACATCTTTCAGCTACTAATTACGCTCTCACGGATATTTCTTTCAAAACCGGCATTGGTCATACTATAGCTTTTGTAGGTCCGTCCGGCTCCGGTAAAACGACCCTCGTTAAGCTTCTCGTTGGATTATATCATCCTATGTCCGGGAATATCCTTTATAACGGGACACCTCAAAACGAGATCGACCTGAACACCCTTCGTGAGCACATAGGCTTTGTAACACAGGACGCACAGTTATTTTCCGGTACAATAAGAGAAAACCTTCTTTTTGTGAACCCGAAGGCTACTGATGAAGAGATACTGGACGTATTAAAAAAAGCCGCGTGCCAGCCGCTCCTTGCCCGCGCAGATAAAGGTCTGGACACTGTAATAGGAGAAGGAGGGGTTAAAGTCTCCGGCGGTGAAAAACAACGTTTGTCGATTGCGCGTGCCTTACTGCGCAAACCGACATTGCTTGTGTTTGATGAAGCGACGTCGGCGCTTGATTCTCTTACGGAAGAAGAGATAAGCAAAACTATCCGGGACGTATCCGAAAGTAAGGATCACATTACGATCCTGATCGCTCACAGGCTTTCAACGATAATGCACGCAGACACGATTTATGTTCTGGAGCGCGGCCGTATTATTGAATCAGGCAAACACAATGAACTCTTAGAGCTTAAAGGGCTTTACTATGCTATGTGGCGTCAGCAGATAGGAGAGAGAAAAACCGATCTGTTATTGGAATCCGGTAACGGTAAACCGTTTACCGCTGCCGAAGAAAACATCCTCAATTAGATCACCGCGAAAATTCCCTGTTAAATTCACGGTGGAAGATATTCACCGGGATGTCTAATTTGTCTTAAATAAAAATGAGTAATACCGAAAATAAATATTCACTCTCATCCTGGATCACCCTGCTTGTTCTTGCAGTGGTCTGGGGTAGCTCATATATACTCATGAAAAAAGGGCTTGTTGTGTTTCAACCGATGCAGATGGCATCACTCAGGATAGGCTTCGCGTTCATTACCATGATGTGGATTGCGCTGTTTAATCTCAAAAAGATCCCCCGGAAAAAACTCAAAATAATTCTGCTTGCCGGATTGATAGGTAACTTCTTCCCGGCTTATTTATATGCTTTCGCCCAGACTCACGTGAACAGCTCTCTCGCCGGAATTTTTAATTCGCTTACTCCTTTATTCACCCTGCTGATCGCTGTTACGGCTTTCCGTGTAAAGGTTACCGGCTTGCAGATCACCGGGATAATGTTAGGGTTTCTCGGTTGTGTAGGTCTTAGTATGGTCAATAGCACAGGCGGTTTCGGCAATATCAATCTATACGTTATCCTAATTGTTATTGCGACGATACTTTACGGCATTAATATTAACCTTATCAAATCTAAGCTCTCAGATATAGATTCATTACTAATGACATCATGTGCCATGATGTTCATAGGACCGTTTGCCATCGTGTACCTTGTCACAACGGATTTTGTTACGGTTATCACTGAGACTCCGGGCGGGTGGGAGGCGCTTGGTTATGTGGCTCTGCTCGGTATTACCGGGACGGCGTTAGCTCTTTTCTTCTTTAACCGTCTTATACAAAACACAGGACCCGTCTTCGCATCGATGGTAACCTACCTCATGCCGGTTGTTGCGGTGTTGTGGGGCGTCATAGACGGTGAAGAGATCTTCCCGCTTCACTTTGTCGGCATGGCGCTCATTATATTCGGTGTGTATCTCACAAATAGAAGGGTCAGGCAAAGTAATTAAAGAGTTGCAATATCATCCTTAAAAATCTATTTTTGTATATCACGGCATTAGGTCAGGTGATTCTTTAATTGGAGGAAAATTAAAGTTATCTTTAATTAATTAACGAATCACAATCTTGAATACTCCTACATCTTCATCCGGCGGTAATCCGACACTTATCGACTGGATCTCACTGGTTGTAATTGCTTTTGCATGGGGCAGTGATTACATCCTCGTTAAAAAAGCATTGGTGGTCTTTACCCCAACCCAGCTTATTGTATTAAAATATATTTTCTCTTCCCGGTCATGATAATGTATTTTTTCGTATTTGATTATCCTGTGCATGTAAAACACGTCCCGGCTGAAGAACTCTGGCTTGCGCTGGGGGCTATCTTTATCCTGGGCACGGTCTCAATGATGGCCGGTGTTGTTCTCTACAATAGGCTTCTCTTTCGTACCAGCATTGAATTTTCATCGACGGTACTTTATCTTGTTACATTCTTTGCGGTAATGTGGGGCGTTATCGATGGCGAAAAGCTTTTCCCGATGAATTTTATAAGTATGGCGCTTATACTTATCGGTGTTGTTTTAGTTGACCGCCTGAGCAGAAAGGACGTTCCTCATTACGAAAACATACGAAAGTTTAGATGACCGAAAAAGACACCTCTCCAGATGCACAGGCGTGGATATTAATGATAGTGCTTTCTGCCCTATGGGGGAGCGCCTTTCTTCTCGCATCCAGAAGCCTCGAAGTATTTTCTCCTTACATCGTAACGTGTCTGCGGATGCTTTTTGCCGCGGTAGTTTTGTCATTCTTCTTCTTTCCGCATTTCAGAAAGATCCCTAAAGAAAAATGGGTCTATATTCTTATATCCGGTTACATGGGTTTCCTTGCGCCGTTTCTGCTTTATGTGATCGGGCAGACACATATTAGAAGTTCTATGGCGGGCGTTCTTATGTCTCTTAATCCGGCTCTCACTTTCCTCGTAGCAGTGATGGTATTTAAGATCGAGTGGAAGATCACACAGCTTGCCGGCGTTTTAATAGGGTTTGCAGGGTGTATGATCATCGGATTTGTCGGTGCTGATGGCGGGTTCGGTGATTTTAATTTTTACATATTGTATCTTGTCGCCGCAATGGTCCTCTTCTCATTCAGCGTAAACATCATTAAAGCCAAACTCGCTGACGTGGATGCCGTCCTTATCGTTGCCGCGTCATTTGTGGTAATTGCTCCGGCATGTATAATCTATCTTATCGCGTCTGATTTTCCGGTGGTAATGTCATCTCACCCCGACGTGTGGAAATATCTCGGCTATTCTGCAATACTTGGCGCAATATCTACCGGGATACCTTATGTAATGTATTACAAGGTGATACTCCTCTCTAACGTTGTCTTTGCCAGCACGGCTAATTACTATACTTCGCTTGTTGCCTTATTACTTGGAATATTTTTCGGTGAGAAGGTTTACCCGCTCGACTACATGGGGATGATCCTTATTCTTGTAGGTGTGCTTATTGTTGGTTTAAAATGGAAACACCATCACTTCCTGCACAGGATATAATTTTGCGCTGTCAAAGGTTTTATTTTATTTCTCCTTCCTCCTTCTTCGAGAAAATGAATATACAACTGATAAGAGGTAATGTTCTTAGGATGAACTAAATTGAATAATTAATATTTTTAGCTTAACTTTATTCTTAATAATTATTCATTTAATGCTCCCCATTAATTGAAGAATGCTGCTGAAAATATTGATTTTTTAGTTAGTCAGATCGAAGACATTTTAAATTCCCGGATAAACAACAAGAAATTCTATTTCAATCTTTTAATTGTAAAAATATGCCTCGCAGTTTTGATTTCTGTTATTGTTTTTGTATTTGAAGGTAACGGAACCACAAGAATCGCTTCACTCATGGTAAGTGTTTTCATCTCCTCTACCAGTGCTATCGACGTCCATAAATTAATTAATTTTAACGACCAGATAACAGTTTTTGCATTATATAAAAAGAAAGCTCTGCAATTGAAGCATCTGGAAGACGAATCTAATTTCGAGGATAAATTTTGGGAATTAGACAGTAAGGTAGAACAATATTTTTATTATGTTGAAAAGAAAAATTATGCACTCATCTCAAAGAAAAAGGAGATCCCATTTTTTAAAAATATCGAAGGAGTATCTTGAATGGATAAACCAGATCATGATAATTCGAAGACTGACTTTGAAGTTTTATTAAGCCAGAAAGATAAAAGCAGTAAAAGAATAAGTATTTTAATGTTTATTATACCCACAGTGGTTGTATGCGCAATTGTGACTTATTTTGCCATAGAATTGGTAGGAACCAATAATTCTCTTTCGGCTCAAAATGATTCATTGAGTCTTACCGTAACTCAAAAGGATAGTCTTAGCCTTGTACTTGCCGAAGCACGCTATGCGGAAAAATTAACTTTAATAAGCGAGAATAAGACTTTGAATGATTCAGTTGGGAAGCTTAATGATTCATTGTCTAAGATAAGCAATACTTTGGAAGCAAGTTCATTTATGATAGATTCTCTGAAGAAGGAATTGGAAACACCAGATAGTTTAAGGCAGGGAATTGAGAAAGTTAATTGAGTCTCAATTCTTTAGTCGTTCTCAATCCATTTATAAAATCTGAAGCAAATATTCTTTTTTTCCCTTCGAGTTGAAGCTCAGTTATCTCCAGTTTCTTGTCAGCCGTGTTTACGAATATGTTCTTTCCTTCTATAAGAACTGATCCCGGCTCTCCGTCGCTTTGCATTTCCGTCATTCCCGCCAGGTATATTTTCATGTTCGCTCCATCGAGGGTTGTCCATGCGGTAGGGTAGGGGGAGAGTCCCCTTATGAAATTGTAAATCTTTTCCGCCGGCAGACTCCAGTCTATTTTACAATCTTCTTTGAATATCTTCGGCGCGGGTGAAGCAAGTGTATCATCCTGCGGGCTGACCTGCACACTGTCAGATTCTATTTTTTGCACAGTTTCCAGCACCGCTTCCTCACCAATGAATGAGAGCTTATCATGTAATGTCCCAGCTGTCTCATCTTCATCTATCCTTACTTTTTTCTGGAGTATTATATTTCCTGTATCAACTTTATCCTGCAAAAAGAACGTCGTAACACCACTCTCTTTTTCGCCGTTGATTATAGCCCAGTTTATCGGTGCTGCGCCGCGGTATTTTGGCAGGAGCGATGCGTGCAAATTGAACGAGCCCAGTTTGGGTATCGTGTAAACTTCTCTCGGCAGTATTCTAAACGCGACGACCACGATCAGATCGGGCTGTATTTCTGTCAGCTGTTTAACGAACTCTTCGTCCTTAAGCTTCTCCGGTTGAAGAACCCTTAATCCTTTTTCCAAAGCAAATGTTTTCACGTCGGAATACGATTCTTTTAATCCGCGTCCTTTCTTTTTGTCGGGAACAGTCACCACCGCCGGGACGTCATATCCGTTCTCAAGCAGAATATTTAAAGAGGGGACAGCAAATTCCGGCGTCCCCATGAAAACTATTCTCATTATCAGGATAAATTAATATTCCAGTTCGGAGTGAATAAACAGCGGATAAAACGCTTCTATGTTTTTATTCTTTATGTCCTTCAGATCTTTTTTCAATTCCTTCATTTGGTCGGCATCCAGGTAATCGATGAAAAGCTTTCCATGAAGATGGTCTATCTCATGCTGAACAACCCGCGCGAGCAGGTCGTCCGCCTCCATCGTTTTTTCATTCATGTCTATATCGTGATACCTGAAGAATACCTTCTCCGGTCGCGTAACCACTGCTCGTAGTCCGGGGATGCTCAGGCATCCTTCCTCACGCTCTATCTCGCCGTGTGTTTCGAGTATTTCCGGGTTGATCATAGTGAGAGGTTTGAATTCCTTGTATTCCTCAGATCCCGATAGGTCTATCACCGTAAGGGCTTTGAGTATATTCACCTGCGGTGCCGCGAGTCCTATACCCTCGGCATTATGCATAGTCTCGAACATTCTCTGGATGGTGCGGATCAGGTCAATGTCAACATCCTGTATTTTCTGCGTTTCCTTACGCAAAATATCCATTCCGTACGTCGTTATGGGGAAATATTTGCTCATATTTTCATTGTTATATTAAATGCTGTCTAAAATGTAAATTAATATAAATCTCTTAAATGTTAAATAAAGAAACACCTATCTGTTTTTAGTAAATTCATTTGCTTCATTTTGTAAATCCTTAATAAAATTAATACTTTGCTCATATTTCTCTTTCAAAATCTCCAATTCATTTTTCAGATAATTAATCTCATTTATAAGTTCCTTTTTTGAATAGTCCACGTGGTCAGGAATGAACATCTCCCCGTTTCCATATAAAAGCCAGTCAGTATTTACGATTGGGAATTTTTCTTTAACGTCAGACGCAAAGTTTTTACCAATACTTCTACCGCCCTTTATATAGGTATTAATATTTTGGGGGAGCTTGCCAATTCTAAAAGCAAATTCTCTCTTTGTAAGACCAAGCTTCGATATTAGTATTTCCAGTCTTTTTGCGGATTCCATAATAAAAATGTGTTGCTCCTCTTGACAGTATAATACATTTAGATTATTTTGCTAGAGCTACCATACCACAAATGTATTATAGCAAATTTTAAACCAACAAAACAGGTAATTCACAAAAACTTCTTAAACAAAAATTTAAAAGGAGAAAGAAATGATTTTTCTTGAAGATTTTTTACCCCCAGGAATGGGAGAAACTATCACAGATAAGTTTGAGGATGCTATCGATGCCGCAAAGAACAGCGGTGAAGAACAGATCCTTGTTTTAGAGAATCGCAGGGAGTATACGATCGAGCGTACACTTGATGTAAGCGGACTTACGATCATGGGTAATGGTTCTAAATTAATTTTCGACTTTTCGGACAGCTCAGAGGTTGGTCTAATTGCAGAGGGCTCGCTCGGTACTCTCAGAGCGAGCGATTCGACTGCAGCTAAAAGAACGAGTTTTGTAGTAAGCAGTGCAATTGACGCTGATAACCTTGAGACGGGGGATCTGGTTCTTGTTTCTTCCGATTCGACCGTTGCAAGTGTCAAGATTGGAGAGATTAAGAGAGTTAAAAAGTACGATGATACTAATGATAAGGTTTTTTTCAATGATTACTTATTTGATACTTATGAAGACTCCGACTCCCCTGTAGTTGCAAAAATTTCCCCGGTAAAACTTAAGATTTATGATCTTGAAATTGAATATGCTGATCCAGAATCTACAGATTCCGAAACTGCAGGTATACAGGTTAAGTACGGAGATAACATCGTAATTTCCGGGGTAAAATTTAATAATGCAAAAGCAGCAGCAATAAGATTAAAAAGCTGTTACAATCCTTTAGTCGATAATTGTGAGGTTGATAATTCTAATTTATCCGGTGAAGGTCATGGAGTATTACTGGAAAACGCATGCATGTACTCGACGGTCAGAGATTCTAATTTTGTAGGTATCAGACATGCAGTTATAACAAGCGGTGATTCCGCGGAAAGGGGTTTACTATGGGAAGCCAGTATTCATAATGTAAGCGGAACTATCATGACCCTTGATGAAGAATCCGCGTTCTCAATAGGAGAAACTACAGCTTCAATGACTTTCAGGGATTGTACTGCCATTGGCGGGTGGAACATAGATGAATTTACACAATGGATGGAAGAAACAGAATATTTAACTGATGATATTGTTTCCTCTCCGGATTTATATGGAGGTTATAAATTGTTTAAAGCCCGTGTTGATAATCCGGATACGAGTAAACTTCCAAATTCAAATCTGGACGAATGGGAAATGTTAGATCCGGACGATTTTACCTATGGAGGAATTGAAATAAAATGTAAAGGTGATGTAGTAATTCACAATTTCCGGACTATTGCATTAAAATACGGTGTCAAAGTTCTTGGTGATGAAGTTGATAACCTAAATCTCATGATTAAGGATATGTATGCGGAAGAAGTCGCATACCCTGTCTATGTCGGTGAATCCGGTGATGATGTAGAATTGGATCTCCTTTCTGTCGATGGACTAATTTCCACCAGTTATAAAGATTCATATGATCATCAGTATCCGGCTATTTTGATCCGGTATTCTTCTATCAATAAGTGGTACTTTAATAATATTAAATGTTACAATAAAAGGCTGATGGAAATTGACCACATAGACGGATCTACGTTTGTGGTTCCACAGGAATTAGTGATCAGTAACTCCTCTTTAACATACTCTGATGCTTTATCAGGAAGCTCTCCTTCCGAATATTTATTAATGCTGGCACAGGATGCCGGGGATGTGTATCCGGTAAGTACGATTGTTTTTAATAACCTTAAGACAGACGGAAGCAAACTGTTTTATGTGCAAGCTGTATCGGAGACGACAAGTTCAGGGCTTTTCTTTGTATTTAATAATTGCACTTTTACTAATATACCGGCATCTTCTATTGGATTTAAGAATGATATAGGTATTGAAGGTCTGGTTTTCAATGGTTGTGTATATGAAACGAATGGGAGCCGTTTTATTGATCTAAATTCCGATGCTGGATATATTGGGCTGTCCGGAAATTCCTTTTTAGGGTCTCTTGGTTCATCACTGATAAATAATCCTTCCAGTCATTTAGATACACTTTACCATACAGGTAATGTTTTAAATGGCAATACACTAATAAATAATTCTCCTTCGACGGATAAAGAGTATGGTGATACTTAATTAAATAAAGTATAAAGAATCATTAATTATAAAAAACATAAAGGAGAATAAAAAATGATATTTGTAAAGGATTATATCGCGATGTATCCAACTGACATTACTTATGCCTTCGAACAGGCTATTTTAGCAGCACAAAATGGTGGAGAAGAGCAGATCCTGGTTCTCGAAGACAGGGGTGTCTATACTATAGAAGAGACCCTAAGTGTTGACGGGCTTACGATATTAGGAAATGGTTCAAAGCTGATTTTTGATTTTTCAAGCGCGGGTATTGGTTTGACAGCTTTAGGCTCGTTGGGAACACAAAGAGCGATCGATTCTGTCGCGGTAAGGGGAACCAATTTTGTAGAATGTTCGGGCATTTCCACCGATGGGCTGGAGACAGGCGACCTTGTTTTAATATATTCGGATAAGTTTGCCGGAGATGGCATAAAAGTCGGTGAATTGAAAAGGGTTAAATTGTATAAGGATAGTAAAGTGTATTTCGATGACTATTTGTTTGATACATATGAATTAGTTGATCCGCAAAGTGTAAGTGATCCGCCTGAAAGTTACAACCTCAGTATTGCTAAAGTAAATGCTACAAAGCTTAAGATTTTTGATTTAGAGATAGAATTCCCGCGAATTGAACCGGTTTGTCCTGTTGATCCACAAGTGGAAGATTACTTACAGGGAATTTATGTTGAATATTGTGATAATGCAGTTATTTCTAATGTTAAATTTAATAATTCATTACTCGCTTCGATAGCACTTTATAACTGCTATAATCCGCTTGTTGATAAATGTGAGGTTGATAATTCAAACCTATTTGGTTATGGCTATGGGGTAATGATCGGGAATGCATGTTCATATCCAAAAGTTAGAGATTCCAATTTTGTTGGTATCCGGCATGCAATAAGATGTGGTGGATTGACTACCGTCAAAGGTGGAAAACAATGGGAGGTTAATATTGAAAATGTCACGGCAACAGTTACTACCCCTCAACTTGGTGAACATGCGTTTGTTTTTGCATCGTTTACTGGCTCGGTGATATTTAAAAACTGTACCGCCATTGGAGGCATACCTGATTCTCAGACGGCTATAAAGTACACAGGTGTGGGTATAGGAATGAAAGGCAATGTTTTGATTGAAAATTTCAGGGCTCTGAATCTCAATGGCGGTGTGGATTTCTATACAAACGCTTTAGAAGGTGAGTCTGATTCTTCACTCATTGAAAGAGCAAACATAGTTATTAAGAACATGTACACAGAGAATGTTGTGTACCCTGTTTTTATTGGTGGCAATAGTGATACTTATAATATTGATATGTTAAACATTGATGGATTAGCATCGGTAAATGATGGAAATAATATTGAAAGTGCTGTGATTACTATTCAAACATCTAGCATAAAAAAGTGGAATTTTAATAATATTAATTGTTACAACAAGACTATGTTTACAATTAGAGAGCAGCCCCTCGAAAATCCACCAGAACTTACATTGCCGCAGGTGATGGAAGTAAATAATTCTTCTGTTATATATACCGACGATATTACTCCGACATTTTTCATGCGGTTCCTTAATGAATCACCCAGCAATCAGTTTTGTCCTGTAAAACAGGTCATCTTTAATAATCTTTATATTGATGGCAGTAAATTAGTATATCCAATCTCTCTGCATCTGTATGGCTCGCAGGAGGATTTAGGCTTAATTTTCAATAATTGTGTTCTGCTGAATCTTCCCAGCAATAGTAAGATATATAATCTTGCAAAAATGAATGGTATCGAATTCAATAATTGTGTTTGCAGGGTAGATGATTCTGTGTTAATTGAGGTGATCCAAGATATGGATTACATTAGCGTAACTAATTCTGTTTTTCTAGGAACACAAAGCTCTTCCTTGGTAGACTGTGGGACAGCTCATCTTACGAATTTGTTCCACTCCGGCAACTACCTCTATGGAAACACCCTTTTATCGGGTTCTCCCGGGACTACACTAGAAAAAGGGGATTTTTAAAGTATATTTACAAAACCGGGGGTAAAACCCCGGTTTTTCCTCATAGGTTCATTTCTCGCCGACTTTCCTCAAAATTGCATATTTTTAGTAAATTATCTTTATATTATTGATACAATATGTTATTTTCTTTCTTTGCACCAAAACTGCGGTAATCTCACAAAAGTTCGTATTTTATGTCGTTAATCCTATACTTAGCGTCCGTATTTTCTCTTTTTCAAGGTAAAGATGATAAAGATTACGTGGGTCTGCTTGCGTCCTATTGGGAGAGGTTTCTCAATTCTCTTCCGCAAATAGTTATAGCATTAATAGTTATTATAGTGTTCTTTATTATTGCAGGACTAGCCGGGCGTACGCTGAAACGCAATCTACTGAAGCGAATGGAGGACCAGCTCCTTCCTGTTTTTCTCGGAAGGATACTTCGATGGACGATCATTCTAATCGGTTTATTCATTGCGGTTAACGTTCTTGGATACGGCGGTGTCGCGAGCGGTCTGCTTGCGGGACTTGGTGCTTCCGCTCTAATAGTTGGTTTTGCGTTCAAAGACATAGGAGAGAATTTCCTCGCGGGCGTAATACTTGCCTTCAACCGCCCGTTCGATATCGGTGACGTTATTGTTTCACAGGACTATACCGGGACGGTTAAGGAAGTCGATATGCGCGTGACAACTATAAAAACTTTCGACGGAAACGACGTCTTTATCCCTAATTCGATGATAATAAAAAACCCGGTGCTTAACTATACTATGGAACCCACGCGCCGTCATGAATTTATTGTTGGTGTGGAATACGCGAGTGACCTGGGTAAAGCAGTACAGGCGGTACGATCCGTTCTCCAAGACAATAAGGAAGTTCTGGACGATCCCGCACCGGATGTTATTCTAAATGATTTTGGTTCAAGTTCAATAAATATTATGGTTAGGTTCTGGGTCAATAATGGATACCTTACTCGCTCGCAGTTCGACGTAAAGAGCGACGTGATAAAGGAAGTTAAGGAGAAGTTCGATGCGGAAGGAATAGACATACCGTTTGATATACTCCAGCTCCAGATACATGACAAAAACCAGCCTATACCGCTGGATGTAACAAAGAAAGAGTCAAAAAAATAATATTAATAAATTTTTTAAGGAGATTTATTTATGCCTGACTATAAATCAGAACAAATCAGAAATGTATCTGTCATTGGCCATGCCGGAACCGGAAAGACTTCCTTTTGTGAGGCAGTTCTTTTCAGTTCCGGAGTAACCAATCGAATGGGAAACGTTACCGAGGGTAACACAGTTAGTGACTATCACGAGGACGAGATAGAAAAACAAATGTCCATCAACGCCTCAGTGATGAATGCCTTCTGGAAAAAGTCCAAAGGCGACAAAATAAAAATTAACCTCATCGATACACCCGGTTTTATGGATTATATCGGGGAAGTCGTATCCGCGCTGAGGGTTTCAGATACTTCCATTATTACGCTCGATGCATCAAAAGGCAGGGAAGTCGGCACCGAGATCACTTTTCACAACACAAAGCATTACCGTAATAACATCATCTTTGTTATAAATAAACTCGACCACGAAAATATAAATTTCGAGAAGGTTATTGACCAGCTTAGGGAAAGTTTTGGTTCGCGTGTGGCAGTAATGCAGTTTCCTGTGAATTCCGGCACCGGTTTTAATGCCGTTGTTGACGTTGCTAAAATGAAGCTTCTGAAATTCTCCACCGACGGTTCAGGTAATTATACCGAGGAAGATATACCCGAAGACCAGAAAGCCAAAGCAAAGGAGTACCACCAGAGGTTTGTTGAAAATATCGCTGAGGAAGACGAGGAACTTATGGAAAAGTTCTTCGAGGGAGACGAAAATCTCGCGCCGGAAGACATTGAGAAAGGTCTTCTTCTCGGTATGCAGGAAAGGAAGATATTCCCGGTATTCTGTGCCGCTGCCGACAAAAATATCGGCATTAAACCAATTTTGGATTTTATCGCTGACTATACCGAGTCACCGCTCGATAAACATCCGGAACACGCGCATAAACCCGGTAGTGATTCAGAGGTCGAAGTCAAAGCCGATCCGAATGGTGAACCGACGATCTTCATATTCAAAACCGTCTCGGAAAAGAACATCGGTGAGCTTTCATTCTTCCGTGTCTATTCCGGTAAGGTCACGCATGGTATGGACATGGTAAATGAAGCTAACGGAAAATCAGAACGCCTTTCACAGCTTTTCTCTATGAATGGAAAGAACAGAAAAGAAATGGATGCTGTTATCTGCGGAGATATTGGAGCCGTTGTTAAACTAAAAGATACTCACACAAATAATACACTTAGCTCTAAGAACAACCCGGTTGTACTTCCTAATATCAAATTTCCCGATCCGAATATAACACTCGCTATCCATGCGAAAAACAAAGGCGACGAAGATAAGATTGCAACGGCGCTCCACTCATTCCACGAGGAAGACCCGACGTTCATTTCTTCATTTATTCCCGAAACAAGAGAGACAGTTATCAGCGGGCAGGGTGAATCACACCTCGAGACTGTTATAAAAAGAATGAAGGAAAAGTATAAGCTAGAAGTAGAAGTAAAAGACCCGAAGATTCCTTACCGTGAGACTATACGCTCGACTGCAAATGACATCGAATACAAACACAAGAAACAATCCGGCGGACGCGGACAGTTCGGGCACGTTCATATAAAGATAGAGCCTCTCGAAAGAGGACAGGGATTCGAATTCGTCGATAAGATCGTCGGCGGTGTTATTCCCGGCAGGTTCGTTCCGGCTGTTGAAAAGGGTATCAATGAAGTTCTCAAAAACGGCGTCGTTGTTGGATGCCCGGTCATTGACGTTAAGGTAACGCTATTCGACGGCTCTTTCCACAACGTTGATTCGGATGAAAATTCATTCAAGATTGCCGGCTCGATGGCATTCCGAAAAGGATTTATGGAAGCCGCTCCGGTTATTATGGAGCCGATCTATGACGTCGAAGTGGTGTTCCCGGAAGAGTTCATGGGAGCTGTCTCGGGCGATGTATCTTCGAGAAGGGGACGAATACAGGGAATGGAAGCCGAAGGACACCTGCAAAAGCTTAAAGCGCAGATACCTCTTTCCGAAATGAACGGTTACTCATCTACGCTTCGCTCGCTCACGCAGGGCAGGGGAACGTACAAGCGCAAATTTTCCCACTACGAGGACGTACCGCGCGAAGTGGAAATGAAGATCATCGAACAATACAAGGCGGAGAAGGAGGAAGCCGCATAATAATTTTCATGCGCACATATGGAATTCTTTGAAATATTCACACGCCCTGAGACTTATGTAAGTCTTGCCACACTTACATTCCTGGAGATAGTTCTGGGGATAGATAATATAATCTTTATCTCTATTGTAACCGGCAAGCTTAAAAAGGAAGTGCAGGAAAAAGCCCGCATCACGGGACTTGCCCTTGCTCTTGTTTTCAGGGTTGCTCTGCTTTTTGGCATTGTGTGGATAACCAATATGGTGCAGCCTCTCATAACAATTTTTGGACATGATTTTACGGGAAGAGACCTTATCCTGATAGCGGGAGGTCTCTTTCTGCTTACAAAGAGCACTCTCGAAATCCACGATAAGCTAGAGGACGACGAAGAGAAGCAAAGAAAGTCGAAGATTAATACTTTCGCCGGCGCAATAATACAGATCGCACTGCTGGATATCGTCTTCTCCTTTGATTCGATCCTTACTGCAATAGGTCTTGTGAAAGATATCGAAGTGATGATAGTCGCAATAATCCTTGCGATGATCGTTATGGTGATATTTGCCCGGTGGGTCAGTGATTTCATTCATAAGCATCCCACTATCAAAATGCTCGCGCTTGCTTTCCTGCTAATGATAGGGCTGTTATTATTCGTCGAAGGATTCCACATCGAGGTACCGAAAGGCTACGTTTACTTCGCGATGGCGTTCTCGCTGTTTGTCGAGTTTCTCAATATGCGCCTCCGCAAAAAGAACTCAAAACCCGTCGAATTACGGGATGATGAAATTAAAGAGTAGCCTATTATCTTGTCATTCTGAGCGTAGCGAAGAATCTCGTTTTTAAATTGCAGCATGTCATTCTGAGTGAAACGAAGAATCTCTTAAGAAATCCTAATGCGAAAAAGATACTATGTATACATAATGACAAATAAAACAAATACCGTCTTATATACCGGAGCAACCAAAGATTTGCTTCGAAGAGTATATGAACACAAGAACAAACTTATCGAGGGTTTTACAAAAAAGTATAATGTGACAAAATTAGTTTATTATGATGAAACAACCGATATAAGACTTGCTATACAACGGGAAAAGCAAATAAAAGGCTGGCTAAGAAGTAAAAAAATTGCTTTGATAGAAGAGACAAACAAGAGCTGGGAAGATTTATCAAATGGATGGTTTTAGAGATTCTTCGTCATCCCGATAAATCGGGACTCCTCAGAATGACAAACAACTTTTTTTGCAATTCAGAGTAAATGAAGAATCCCAAAGAATTTTATAGGAACAAAATCTTTCTGAAGGAGTTTTTATAATATGACTACACACGCACCTCAACACGATGTTGAACCCAGAACGTTTACCTTTGATATAAAACGCAACTTCATTGACCGAAGGGTGAAGAAGCTTGTTATCTCACCGGAACGTCTCGAATTTGCCGGTGACTCTATGCTTATAAGCCGTATAAGTGACATTCGCTATGGCTCCATACAGCAAGTCGTTAACGGCATCAAGGCGGGTAAGACGTATGAGATAGTATTCCGTTCGCAGGATAAAAAAGTGATAAAGATCTTCTTCGGTTCAGCCAGCATTATGAAAACCAATAAGTCACTCGACGATCACTATAATGCCATCCTTTCCGGGGTTTGGGTGAATATCCTTAGCGGAATGGTGAACCGCACTATTAGCGAGATCCGTAACGGAAAGAATTTTACAGCCGGAGGGTGCGAGGTTTCCCGGACAGGAATGAAGCTTACCACTTACAAATGGTTTAAAAAGAAGGAAACTTTTGTGGAATGGAAGGACTGTGTAAAGAGTTATGTAAATGGTGAGATCCACCTCTGGTCGAAGAATGATGAGAAGAGAAAATGTACGATTAGTCTTCTCAACATATGGAATGCAGTTGTGCTTGCCTCTATGCTCGACTTTCTTTTTAAAGAAGGAAGAGTCTTTTCGATGTTCGATGTTTCCCCGTAAAACAAAACCCCGCTGTGAAGTCAGCAGGGTTCTCCTAATTTAAAGAGCCGCTTAAATGACTCTTTTGTTTGTCGCTCTTAATTAAACGTTTTTACGAACTAATTGTTTCATATATTTAAAAACCCCGCACTCTACTGCGGGGTTTTGTTTAAATAAAGGAGTAAGTTACTCTATTCCTGTTCATCGTATGTCAAACTCTTATTTAGTGATTAAATCCGCTTTTTAGTTTAAAGTTAAACGGAACCGTTACCCAGCATTTTACTGTTTGTCCATTCATCATCGCAGGTGTAAACACCAGGTCATCTACCTTTTCCCTGATCTCATCTTTAAATATGTCCGGTCCTGATATACTTCCTACTTTAATTACTTCACCGTTTTTCCCGATGAGTATCTTCGCAACCATCTTACCTTCGATTCCCTGGTCTATCGCGCTTTGCGGATAGCGCAGTGAGCTTTTTACACTGCTCAGA
This sequence comes from Ignavibacteriales bacterium, assembly GCA_020635255.1. NCBI lineage: Bacteria > Pseudomonadati > Ignavibacteriota > Ignavibacteria > Ignavibacteriales > Ignavibacteriales bacterium. Next base: position 1,658,068 of record JACKAC010000001.1, on the reverse strand, counting down.
TTTACCGGTACAGGCGCTTTCTCAACCTCAAACGGCTGGAAGTTCTTTTCAGGTTCGACTTTTGGCGGATCCTTTTTGATATTTGCATCTATCTTCGTATTATCGATCTTTATCGTTGCGTCAGTGATGTTTGTACTTCCGTTATCATCACCGTTACTTGATACCAATCCCTTTACCTGATCCAGCTGGTCCTGTGACTTCGTTGTCAATTTTTCAGAATCTACTTTTCTTGTCGGAACAGGTGTCAGTGATTCGAGATCCTTTTTCACTGTTACTTTAGGTTTCTCGATAGCTACCGGTTCCTGAACTTCTTTCTGCTCATTGATCATCGGTACCTCATTAAGAATGATTATCCTTTCTTTTATCTCATCCTTTTTATCGGCGTTTGCGTCATTCATTACTGACGACATAAACCAAGCTCCTACTACAGCGAAGTGAAATGCGACCGAAAATATAAGCGCCCGCATTGCGTACTTCTTATAAAAGTTCTTCAATTCTGCGCCCTTGTACTCGAAGAACTTTTTTTGTTCTTCTCTCTTTTGTTTTAGTTGTTTCATTTTCGGTCTCCTTTCTTGTTAGGTTTTTGACCTTTTAGTTTTTAAACATGATACACTTTGGTTTGTTCCACAACTTTTTTTGTCATTCCCTGCGGAAGCGGGAATCTAGAGTATATCCCTTAAAGCGTTATTTTATGATAATTCTAATTTATTTTTATGTGCGGCACTCCTCCAAAAACTTTAATAACTCAAAAAAAACTCCATTTACTGCATTTAGCATTTCTTATAAGATTAGAATGAATTATTATAGAGAGAAGCTGGTTTTAATTATTAAAGAGATAAGATAAACTAAAAACAATAAATTATGTATGGTGGCGGCTATATATTCGAACCCTCCGGCAACGGCGAGGGTAATGTAGATGACCCGAAAAAGCTCGAGGAGTTTGAGGCGAAGATCGCTGCGGGCGAGAAGATCGAACCCACGGATTGGATGCCTCATGAATACCGCAAGCAGTTGATTCGCATGATAGAACAGCACGCGCATTCCGAAATAATCGGCGCGCTCCCGGAAGGCACATGGATAACTCGCGCTCCCGGTTTCCGCCGTAAACTCGCGCTCATGGCAAAAGTGCAGGATGAAGTCGGCCACGGACAATTATTGTACAGCGCAGCAGAGACTCTCGGAAAACCACGCGAGCAGATGATAGACGATCTCATCTCCGGCAAATCAAAATACTCAAACGTGTTTAACTATCCCGCTGTGACGTGGGCTGATACCGCTGTCATTGCGTGGCTCATCGATGCCGGCGCGATAATTAACCAGGTTGCGAATTCCAAGGGCTCGTATGCGCCTTATTGCCGTGCTTTGGAACGCATCTGTCAGGAAGAATCGTTTCATCTAAAATACGGGCACGACAATGTTGTATTTCTCGCGACGGGTACGCCAAAGCAAAGAGAAATGGTGCAGGAAGCGCTTAACCGCTGGTGGCCTCCGATAATGCACTTCTTCGGACCATCCGATAAGATATCCGTGCATACCGAAACACTCATGCGCTGGAAAGTGAAGATGGCTTCCAACGATGCGATGAGGCAGAAATTCCTCGACATGTACGTGCCGAAGATATGGGACCTCGGTCTTACTATTCCCGATCCAAAGCTGAAAAAGAACGAAGAGACTGGTGAGTGGGAGTACACCGAACCCGACTGGGATGAATTTAAACGAGTAATTAACGGCGACGGTCCCTGTAATAAAGAGCGTCTTGCCGTGAGAAAGATGGCTGAAGAAAAGGGCGAATGGGTACGCAAAGCATTAGCTAGACAGGACGAGAAGTATATGGTTCCTTTATCATAATTTATTAGCATCCGTAATGTCCATAAGATCACTAGACCCCAGGGTCACACGTCTCGGTATTCCCGAAAACCAGGAGCTTACAAGCGATAAGTCCGCCATGGATCAATGGCAGACTTATGAAGTCTTCACGCAGGCAAAATCCGGCGCGCATCACACTCACGTGGGTTCAGTACATGCCCCTAACGGCGAGATGGCGTACATACTAGCCAAAGAGCAGTTCGGGCGCAGGAGCAAAGTCACGTCGCTGTGGGTAGCGAAGACAGCCGTCATCGTAACTGCTGAAAACGACGCCGAACTATTCCTCCGCAACGACGAAAAGCTCTACCGTGAAGCCGGCGGGTTCAAAGTTATGGAAAGGATAAACGCTTTTAAGAAGAAGAACAAAAGTGAATAAAGAATTTTCCGAAATAGAAAAGACAGCCGTAAAAGACCTCATCTACAGGATAGCGGACGATGACCTCATTCTCGGTCACCGCAATTCCGAATGGACGGGGCTCGGTCCCATTCTCGAGGAAGACATCGCCTTCTCCTCCATGGCGCAGGATAAGCTCGGCTACGCGCAGGCTTACTATACCATATTGCACGACATGGGTGAAGCCGATCCCGACACGCTCGCTTTCAACAGGGGAGCAGGCGTAAGCGAAAATATTGAGAACTTATACAAATGCTGTCACCTCGTCGAATATCCCATCGGCGAATACGATTTTAGCCTGATGCGCCACTTCCTTTTCGATTACGCTGAAGCCATACGTATGGAGATGCTGATGAACTCCGCTTTCGAACCGCTCGCTCAGCTGGCGAGGAAGTTCCGCGGGGAGATCCGCTATCACATTATGCACGCCCACACCTGGATAAAACAGCTCGGTCACGGAAGTGAGGAATCCCGCGCGCGAATGCAGTCTGCGCTCGACGAATGTATGCCTCTCGCTCTCGGCATTTTCGAGCCCTCGGAATATGAGGACACGCTTATCGAAGCCGGCATTTTTCCCGGTGAAGCCAAACTCCGCGAGGTGTGGCTGGAACAGATAAAGCCCGTCTTCGCGGAAGCAGATCTGAATATGCCGGACGTGAACACCATCGATCCCCATTACGGCGGAAGAAAAGGTTTCCACACGGAATATCTCAAACCGCTCCTCGACGAGATGACGGAAGTTTACCGCATCGACCCGTCTGCCGAGTGGTAGCAGGTGAAAAGTGAGAGGTGAAACGTGAGAATTCTTTGCCTCTGACCTCTGACATTTGACCCTTGACTTTAAAGAATGCTTACGAAAGAAAAAATACTGACAGCCCTGCACGATGTAAAAGACCCGGAGATACCAAAGCTCTCCGTAGTAGACCTCGGTGTGATAACCGGAGTCGAAATTCTATCGGACAACACAGTAGGAGTTACCAACGTAAGGGTTCAAATGACGCCGACCTTCGCGGGATGTCCCGCGCTCAACGTAATGAAAGACGACATCAAAACGCGCCTCGAAGCCATGCCGGAGATAGATTCCGCTGAAGTCAATGTCTCCTTCGATACAAGGTGGTCTACGGATATGATCACCGATGAGGGCAGGCGCATACTAAAAGAGTCCGGCTTCGCCCCGCCCCACGTGCTGGGGGAACAGCTCGTCCAGATAGACATACTAAAGGACGCCGAATGCCCCTTCTGCGGAAGCAAGGACACCGAACTCCGCAACTCCTTCGGTCCAACACTTTGCCGTGCCATACACTACTGCAATCACTGCAAGCAGGCTTTCGAGCAGTTCAAACCTGTCTGAATAATTTCCATTCTTTAAAAAAATATCTTTTCCTGCGATTTTGTGCTGTAAGTAACAAATTATTATGACCTCTCTTTTCCTTTAAAGATTGATTTTTTTTCTAAGTCTGGCTATCTTACTCATGTACATATAGCTACACTATCACAGCCTGCTCATTTTAGATACTATTATTATTCAGGAAGCGCAAACACCTTTTTAGCAAATAGGAGAGGGGTATATCTCCCCCATTAAATTAATAATAGTATTATGAAACAACTCATCACATTAATCTTATTAGTTACCGTTAGTTCCTACATGTTCGCCGGTTGCGCGACTATTTTTGAGGGAACTAAGGAAGATGTTGACTTATCCAGCGAACCTCCTGGAGCAAATGTCTATGTTAACGGGCAAAACAGAGGTAAGACACCACTCACTTTGAATCTCAAGAAAGGTAAAGAGTATAACATTGAATTCAGGAAGGACGGATTTGAAACGAAGTTATTTGTATTGCAGTATTCACTTGGCGCCGGTTGGTTGATACTCGATATACTCGCCGGTCTTATTGGAATAATTGTTGATGCTTCGACGGGTGCCTGGAACGGCTTCGAAACGAATGCATACAAGGCGATCCTGGACGAAAAGCAATAAAAGTACTGCCCCTCTCCTAATTTTAAAAGTACTAATGAGCCGGACTGTGTGCACGGCGGTTCTCATCCCATTTGTCATTCCCACGAAAGCAGGAAAAAGTTGTGATTATATCCAACAAAATTACCTCAATTCTGCTCCGAAAATACCCTATTCAGCTTAAAAACTAAGAAAACCTCAATTCCAGCACTCATTTTTACGCTACTTTCAAAAAAATTATTCTTTGGACAAAAGGGGCAAAAATGGGTAAATTGAATAAAATTTTAAACTATTGGATGATTGTAGAATCATTAAAAATTGAGAATTTTCGTTGTTTTAAAGAAGAGGAAATCTTTTTTGATAAATATAATTGCTTTGTTGGAGCTAATGGTGCAGGAAAGTCTACTATTTTATGTGCGTTGAACATCTTTTTTAGACATTCTAAAGATACAAAAATAGATGTCAATAACATTTCGATGGATGATTTTCACCATAAAAATATAGAGGACGATATTAGGATTACTGTTACATTTACAGACCTGTCTGATAAAGCAAAAGAAGAACTGTCAGATTATGTTAGACATGATAAACTTATTATTACAACTGAGGCGAAATTCAATAAGGAAACAGGGGAAGTTGAAGTAAAGCAGTATGGGAATCGCTTAGGATTTAATGATTTTAGAAAATATTTTGAGAAGTTTAAAGAAAATGCATCTGCCGATGAGTTAAAAGATATCTATGGTAAATTAAAAGAAAAATATAATGATCTTCCTAATGTAAAAACGAAAGTTAGAATGAAAGATGCTTTGCAAGAATATGAATCTCAAAGGGAAGACAAATGTATAGTGATAAAAAGTGAAGATCATTTTTATGGTTTTACTAGGGTGAGTAAGTTAGCACCTTTCGTTCAATGGGTATTTATACCCGCGTCTAAGGATTTTATAGAAGAAAGTGAAGAGTCAAGATATTCTTCTCTCGGAGTATTATTAGAGAGAACAATACGCGGAAGAGTTAATTTTTATGAAAATATAAAAGAAATGATGAATGATGTTACTGAAAAGTATAATAAAATGGTAGATGATCATCAAGCAGTGTTGAAAGACATTTCCGAAAAACTTCAAAAAAGACTTGCCAAATGGTACAAACCAAATATTCAGGCTTTACTTGAATGGAAGCGTGATGTGGAGAGAGCAATAAGCATTGATGAGCCACATGCGTTTTTAAAAATTAAAGAGCGAGGATTTGAAAGCGAATTAACAAGATTTGGGCATGGGTTGCAACGTTCATACATGCTAGCATTGTTAGAAGAAATTTCGACTTTGGATGTTGAGAATTCACCCACTCTCATAATGGGAATAGAAGAACCAGAAATTTACCAACATCCGCCACAAATACGATACCTTGCGGAAACATTAATTGATTTGGCTGAAAAGGATTCACAAATTCTTGTATGTACTCACAGTCCATTATTTATTCCCGGCGATGATTTTGAAAAGATAAGAATCGTGAAAGAGAATGGTGATCCAAGTTTTACAACAATAAAATATTTAAAGTATGAAGAATTGGCTGAAGAGCTTGCTAAAATTGATGATAAACCTGTTAAATCTTCAGGGATTGTTGCTAAAATGTATCCGTCTTTGAATCCTATAATAAATGAAATGTATTTTTGTAAAATATTAATTTTAGTTGAAGGTGAAGCGGATTTAGCTTATTTAACATCATATTTAATTTTAACAGAAAAATTAAATTATTTTAGAGAACTTGGGTGTCATATAGTTTACACAAATGGAAAAAATAGATTGATTAAGCCACTAATAATTGCTCGTCTTCTAGAAATTCCTTGTTTTGTGATATTTGATGGAGATACAGATAAGACTAGTGAAAGTGAGATTGCGAAACATAGAGAAGACAATAAAAATATATTAAAAATACAAGGTCATGAAAACGAAGACGAATGGCCAACTGAAAACATTTATAAAGACAATTTAGTCTGTTGGAAAGAAAATATAGAAAAAACAATTCAGGTTGAATTAGGGGAAAATTTTGATATATACAAGAGGGAAGCCTTTAAATTCTATGACAACGTTGGCGATTTGAAAAAAAATCCATTGGCAATTGCAAAAATGTTAGATATAGCGTGGGATAAAGGTGTGAGATCTAAGACATTGTCTGATTTAGTTGAAAGAATACTGAAATTTGCACTAAATTAAATCACTATGAATAATATTGAAATGATAGATGTTCGTTCATCTACAATAAGAAGTATTGGATATGATTATGTTGAAGAAATTCTAGTTGTAGAATTTAAGAACAGATCTATATATGAATATTATAATGTTTCTGAAATGATTTTTCAAAATTTCTTAGATGCAAGATCAAAAGGAACATATTTAGGTAAGCATATCAGAGATAAATATAAATATAAAAGAATTAAATGATTTTGATGCTTCTCCGTCTTTCAATAAAAGGTATATATACGTATCTAACCCTTTCTCATTTGCTTCCATCACTATTTCCATCTAAATTTATACCAATTTCAGGAAGGCTTTGCCTTACCTAATCAACCTACAAGCGGCAGGCTTTCTTCTTAGAAAGCATCCGTTCCGCGTTCCGTCCTTGACGGGATTAGAACATGTGTAAAATGGGACAATAACATCACACATCCCCCCTTTTAGAAAGTGGGTCTACGACCTCGTAGAGGGAAAGAGGGGGGTTAAAAAATAAAACCCCTTTAAACGCCGTTGTTGGTGTTATAGGTGAATAAAAATGAACCGTCACCAACAACACTATTATTGTCGCCGAACTTTTGCCGTAGGCACTCTCGAAGAGTCCTATGGACCTTCGGAGAAATCAACCGATAGCAGAAGATTCGGTAGTTATTGTCGCCGAACTTTAAATCAACCCATACTTGGAACATGTGTAAATTGGGCGGACACGTGAGGCGCCCGTACCGTTCTTTAAATCAACCTACCATGGTGAGAGGTGATTCTCTGCCATTATAGAAAAGTAAATATGTTAAATAGTCAGGTCTTCACCTGATACTGGAAGGTCTGCGCGCGTTCACTTGCCTCACCGCCTGCACACACAGCGGAGCGGATCCTCGCCGACCTGCACGACGCTCATTGACATCATATTATTGTTGCTGAAAAAAAGAAAAAACTACCACGCTTGTCATTGCGAGCGAAGTGCAACGGAGCGCGGCAATCCCCTCAAGGAGTAAACATAGAATCTTAAATTCATATGAAATCATTAGAGAGATCTTTCCATTCTGGATTTAGTGATTTAACCAGCTCTATTTTCTTTTGCCTCGATCCGCCTTTGATCTGTTTCTCACGTGTAATAGCTTGACTGACATCTGTTGTGGATTCGTAGTAAACCAGTTTTGTAACCTTGTACCTTTTAGTAAAGCCCTCTGTTTTTTGTTCTTTATGCTGAAGTACACGCGCAATGAGGTTATTGGTTACACCGGTATATAGAACAGAGTGAGTCTTATTTGCGAGAATGTATATATAATAGTTTCTTGGCATGGTATTTAACGCATTCAGTTTACGCAAAGAGAGAAACTTGTTTTAATCGCTTTAAGTCCAAAGGTGTCAGGAGATTGCTTCGTCGCTACGCTTCCCTCGCAATGACAAAGGGGAGAATTATTCTAATCATGGTATTTTACGCATTCAGTTTACGCAAAGAGAGAAACTTGTTTTAATCGTTTTTAAGTCCAAAGGTATCAGGAGATTGCTTCGTCGCTACGCTTCCCTCGCAATGACAACCGGGAGAATTATCTAGGGCTTCGCTACGCTTCCCTCGCCTGCCTGCGACAGGTAGGCAATGACAACCGGGTGTTATTTATTAATCCTCCGCCAGCACGATCACCTTATCGCGCTCATTGAATGTAATTTTCTTTGACTTTACAGGGTTGAGGTTCACACCGTAAGCGTGTTCCGGGCTGTCGAAGTGCTCGGACTTGCGGTAGCCGAGCGCGGTCTGCCCCTTGCGCGCCGCCGACTCCAGCACCGTATAAAAATCCATCTCCACACCGGTCTTTACATAGTCCGTCACAGGTTTTAGATATATCTCCGAACCCTCCGCGTTGAGCAGTTGATCGAAGACATCCTTTAAGTCCCGGCTCTCGGAGAGCTGGGCAAGCATGAGGCTGATGAGACGGTCGCTAACGATGAAGTCGTTCGCCTTTGTGACCTCCGCAAGTTCCTTATTACCGATGTCCTGCATCTCACTCACTATATTAAAGGTTGTGCCGAGCTTCTGCGAAATATCGCGCAAATGGAGAAGCGTGATGAGCGTCATTGCGTCGGACTTTTGCATGTCGTATATACGGGAGTAGCAGAGGACGATAATATGGTCGTAGGACGGGAGATCCAGCGATTCGAGCATGTCACGCGAGGTGGTGTTTCCGCGAATGTGAGTGATCTTCTGATTACCGATCCTGTGGTTAATATTGTTCAGCTCGTTTTCTACGAAGGGGGTATCAGCCACGATCACGACTTCCGATCCCGGCGCAACGTATGTATCGAGTTCCGTCACGATAGAGTCGCCGGACTGGTTCCACCCGATAATGAGAGTCCGTTCGGGCTTTTGCCCCGCGGGAACGGGATTCACGATGGTGTCTTCGATAGTGCCGAATGAGGTCTTCCCGGAATGGCGGACGGTGTCGTCATCTTCTGAGACAGCAATTACCTCGGCGCCGTCGGTCAGCACCGTATCCATCGGCGGATTAATCAGCACTTCGCCGTCGCCCTGTTTTATGCCCATAATGGCAGAGTCTTCGTAAGAGTAGATTGCGTCTTTGTATGTTTTGCCGATGAGCTTTGGCTCGCGGGAGAAGTAGATCTCGTCACCACCGTAGTCCAGGAGTTCCGTATAGATAACGCTGAGCCCGGACTGCCGGCACGTCTGCACTGTAATACGGGAGATGAGGTCTTCGCCGAGCAGGAGCACGGCTTCTTCACCACCGACTATGCTTCCAACCTCTAGATTCTTTTCGTCTTTTATTTCGGCGACGATGTGGTATTTTCCGGTCTTTCGTTTAGGACTGTTCGTAATTGCGAGAACGGTTTTTATGACATCGATGTCGGGGTTATTGTCTTCCGGCGCAAGTATGATAATGGATTTAGCATCGTTTGGATTTACGATCTGCAGGTCGGTAAGGTCGAGGGGGCTTCCGCTCCGGCAGATCACCCGTGTATTTTTTAAGTTAGGAATTTTTTCACGTATCTCGTCCTCCATTTCAACTTTGTCTTTACCGGCAAGTATGACAACGGAGGGGTTTTTCTGGTTTTCGTTAGCTACGATAAGTTCTGATATTATGGGTACGATCTTATTAGACCAGCCCAGTAAGAGCGTGTGTCCTTTCTCTATCACGAATGACCGTCCCTTGCGCATGGTATCGAGCCTGGACTCTATACCGCTTGTTATTACACCTATAAGAATACTGACGACGAATATACCGCCCACAGTTACGCCCAGCATTACAATCCTGTATCCCCAGCCTATATCACCGCCTATAGTTCCCGAATCTATTGCACGCATCAGGCTCTGCCATGTGGCTTCGATGAATCCCATATCTTCAGGTGTATCTGCCGGATGAATGTGCCCGACGACCACAATGAAGCTTGCAATGACGATAAGCAAAAGCGATGCAATACCGAGCCATCCGATAAGAGCCGCCGCGCCGCGGGACATAATGTTATCGAATTTGTAATGGAGGCGCTGGGAAAACTTGAATTTGCTCATGGGAAAAGGGGATTTGGGTTTTCGGAAAAATAGGGAATATGGGTAAGAAATTAAACATAATCTTGATACATAGTGGTATGTAGGCTCAAGGTGTAAATCATCTAACAATTGTTCCGTTTTTTGCTCGGGAAATAAACTCGCATTTAATTACTTAAATAATTTGTTAGTAAGTATTGCTCGGACAATATTTCCCCGTCCTCCGACGAATCGGAGGAGCGCAAAAAGCCTCACAATTTTACCCCGACTCGTCGGGGCCGATGATTTACACATGGCCACTAAGAATTAATACTTGAGAGATGATTTTCATATAAGTTTGAACACTGATATTCCTTCGGAATCTGTGGATAATGTTTTAGGAAATGTTTAATTTTAGATAACCTTAGATTATTATGGATATTGGGTCAAATGAAAAAAAGCGTGTTATATTCCACATCGATATGGATGCTTTTTTTGCGTCGTGCGAAGAGGCGATCAATCCTAAGCTGAGGGAAAAGCCTCTTGTGGTCGGCGGTACGAAGAAGGATCTGCGGGGGATAGTAACGTGTCCGAATTACAAGGCGAGGAAGCTGGGAGTAAAGACGGCGATGCCATTATTTAAGGCGATAAAGCTGGCACCCGATGCGGTGTTCATCCGCGGGACGAGGGGATTGTACGGCGACTATTCAAAGAAGGTGAGAGTGATATTCGAGAATTACACTTCACAGATACAACCGATCAGCATAGATGAAGCATACATGGATGTGACGGACGTGCTTTTTAATTATGAGTATGACGCGCAGAAACTAGCCCAAGCAATAAAGGACGAAATAAAAAATACGCTGGACATTACATGTTCGATAGGAATATCGGGGACGAAGCTTTGCTCGAAGATCGCATCGGATTTTAACAAGCCGGACGGGATAACTTATGTAGAGCCGGGAAAGGAAAAGGAGTTCCTTGCCGGTCTAAAGATAGAGAGAATACCGGGGGTCGGTAAGAAGTTACAAGAGAAGCTTCTCAAATATAATATCGAATACATTCGTGATATATTGAAATATGACGTTGAGTTTTATGAAAGGGAGATAGGGCATTATTCGTCGTTCTTATTGAGGGTGGCTAATGGTGTCGACAACAGGGAAGTCCACACAGAGAGCGGTGACAGGAAATCGCTTTCGAAGGAGACGACGCTGAATGAGAATACGGACGATATTGAATTTTTAAAGAAGCAGATGAACTATTTATTGGAGAGGTCATGCGCGCTTATGAGAAAGAATGGAATTAAGGCAAGGACGATCACGGTGAAGGTGAAGTACTTCGATTTTAAAATAAATCAAAAATCATTTACGACGGTAAAGTATTCCAATCTCGAACCGGATTTTTATAGTGACGCGGTGATACTCCTAAACAAGTTAATGGAAAGGGGAAAGAAAGTTAGGCTAATAGGTGTAAGGTTCAATGAATTGATAGATGAAGACAAAGCGATACAGGAAAGTTTATTCTACGATACGGATAAGTTTGAAAAGATCACGGAGAAAATAGACAAGATAAGGGAGAAATATAATTTTAATGTAATAAAGTTCGGGAAGAATTTTTAGATAATATTAAGAAATAATAAATTTTAATATATTTTGTTTGTTTTTTAGTAATGATTTTTTTTGGGTACTTGACAATAATATATTGTTATTGTAATTTTAATCTACCATTCATTAATTTAAAAATGAGAAATATGAAAACCACAAAAATCTTTTTGTTTCCGCTTTTTTTTGCTGTCCTATTTATTTTTAGTTTTAATGTAAATGCAGACTCATCTTTTAAACCACAGTCTAATGTGAGTGGAACCGTTTATGGCAAAGGTCAACCCCTTGCAGGAATAACTGTAATGATCTATCAACATAACAGGTCAAACGTTTTAGGTACTACTGTAACGGACGGTGGAGGTAACTATTCATTTACAGGTATATCAGGGGAAATAGATTTACTAATATGCTTTCCAGAAGACGAAGATGAAGATTTTGTGTCAACATGGTACACATCGGCTACCGATCAAAGCGGCGCAACGGCAATCAATGTAACCTCCGATATGAGCGGTATTAATATTACTGCAATTGCAAAATAAGTTTATAAATTTAAGACCCTTTCTTTAAAAGGAAGGGTCTTTTTTTTTATCCTCATCCTTAATTATTAATTTAACAATACCTATCCATAGGCTTTCTATTCTGGACTAGACGATAATGTGGTCAAAAATAAACTATTGACAATAATGTTTATTTCGTATATTTTGTTGTTAGGCTTATAACAACAAAAATTGTAGGTCAGCATACCAAGGGGTAAAATAAACCTAACTTTCCAAAACATGGCAGAGAGAAAAATCCATGTAGATTGGATAATATTCCCATCTACAAACACGGGGGCAAGGTCACAGAAAAATTAAGGGAAGGGTAAAATGGAAGCGATCATATTTATAGACGAAGTAGAAGATGTTACATACACAATGAATTTTGAAAAGATCACGAACCTATACTATCCTCATTTCATAGCAGAGTATGGGGAATACTCTGTTAAGGTTGCACTTGACCTCTCGATCATCGAGGGTGTATTGCCGGACGGAAAGATCCACGGGGTGATAAACTGGGCGAAAGAAAATAGGAGTTTCCTCGAAAGCATGTGGGGGAAACTGATAAAGCGGAAAATAAACCATTTAATAATGAAGAAGGCGGTTTAAGGAAGGAGCCTCCGGGTTCCTCCCGCTTTTAGTCCAGGATGAAAGACAAAATACAAAAGCTAGAAAATCTAGGATTCACTGTAAACGAGTCGAAGGTATTCATGTCGCTAATGAGCGGCAAAGTGATGACCGCGACCGAGATAGCTGATTCGGCTAATATTCCGAGGACGTCTGTATATGAGATATTAAAATCGTTCACTGAAAAGGGTATATGCAATGAGATAGAGACACCGACGAAGAACAAGTACGAGATCATTGATCCTGAGGTAGTAAAAGACAAAATTGAAAGGGAGATAAAAAGGTCCAATATGGTGAGGCTCGATTCGCTCGAGAACACCTTTAACGAGTTCAAAGCTTTATACAAAGCTGACTCAGAAGAGGAAAGTTCCCACGATATCGAGCTTCTCCGGGGCTTTAATAAGCACCGCCAGTTAAGAGTTGAGCAATTGATAAAGAGCTCAAACGAGCAGATACTTTTGATGAATAGGTTAAGGGCGGTTGTTTCTAAAGAACAGGGAGATGAAGTAAAGAAGTTCTTCAAAAGGGGTGGCGAGTTGAAAGCCATCTATGAGATAACAAAAGATTTTAAGGTCAAGATAGATAACAAGTGGACCGAGATAACTAAAGAGGAGTTGATAGATCTTTGCGAGCAATTTGAAAAGGACGGAGTAAAGACGAGATTTGCAAAAACCGTATCCCAGAACGCAATGGTGTTTGATAGGGAAACGGTTTTTTTGAATATATTAAAAGAAGTAAAGGGAAAACCTGAAGCAAGTGACATTATAGTTAAGAACACTAGCTTTGCCGATCTGATATGCTATACATTTGATAAGCTATGGGAGGAGTCTATGACACTAAACGAATTTAAAAAGACTTTAAAAAAATGATCAATGGATTAGAAAAAGTTTTTCTGATGCATTGATTTTTTTATATAAATACAATATTATAGCTTAGATTTGTATATAAAAATAAGTAAAAAAACTAATAATTGCTATTGTTTATAAATTAATTTACTAAATTTACTGTAACTTGAGTAGAATCTGGACTAAAATATTATTACTTACTATCCTGACGGGATTTTTCTCCAGCGGGTATATTTATGCTGATGATTATTATGGATGGAGAAAATTTCAGAACAGTAAATTTAACGGAGAGATAAAAGCCTTAGAAGTTTATAACGGCGACCTGATAGCGGGCGGAACATTTTCCTCAATAAACGGTGTGCCGGTTTATGGACTTGCAAGGTGGACGGGCGATCATTGGGAATCAATGGGCGCAGTTAAGAATACAGAGATATATTCGCTTGCTGTATGGAACGGATCATTAGTGGTCGGCGGAAAATTTAATGTAATCGATGCAGTTACGGCGAAGAACATAGCAAAATGGAACGGTACAAGCTGGTCAGCGCTCGGAAACGGTCTTAATAATAATGTAAACGCGTTAACTGTATATAATAGCAAACTCATAGCGGGCGGTAAGTTTACAAGCTCTGGTTCGACACAGGTAAAGAGAGTTGGTACATGGAGCGGATCGTCATGGTCTGAAACAGGAGACGGCTTGAATGCAGATGTAAACGTACTGATAGTAAATGACGGGATGCTGACAGCCGGAGGAAATTTCACAGGCAAAGTCGCAGAGCTTCACGGTTCGGATTGGAAGAATGCCGGAATCGGATTAACGGATGAAGTGAATGCACTCACGGTTTTAGATGGTAAGCTAGTTGCAGGCGGAAAGTTTAGTAAGCACATCGCGCAGCTTTCGATCGGTATATGGTGGACGCTCGGTTCCGGTGTAGAAGATGATGTAAATGCTCTTCAAACAATAAGCGGTAAGTTAGTAGCCGGAGGTAAATTCAGGTATGCCGGCAGTTCTCAGGATCAATTTTTTGTGAACAGGATCGCAAGCTGGGATGGGAATAGCTGGGGGAAATTCGCAAGTGGCATGAGCGGAAGTGTCAGCGCGATAAAGACATATAATTCAAATATAGTTGCGGCAGGTAATTTCTGGTCAGCAGGGGGAGATACAGCATATAATATAGCAATATGGAAGCCTGTACCTTACAGGACGATCCAAGGAAGAATTTTATATAGTGACAACAACGAGCCAGTTCCACATGGTGTGGTATACGCGTGTAAGCTGGATATATATTCAAAAAAGATTGTGTATCTCGATACGGCTGATGTGGGAAGCGTCGGCCATCAATCGGGTGAATACATCCTGGACAGAGTACCGGAAGGAGAATGCGACATTATCTTAACGTTTCCGGACGATGAAGATGACAGCTATCCTTCCGGAACCTCTGATTTTATATATGTACCAACATATTATCCAGAATCAAATTCATGGATAACGGCGACAAGATTACCATTATTCCAGAGTTTATCTAACATAGATATTCATGTACAGAGGATAATAAGCAGTGATGATCTATCGTCGGCAATAGGTTCAGTAAACGGAACAGCAAATCTAAACTATATACCAGAGGGTTATCCGTCTACCGGTTCATTCGATTACAAAGCGGGTACGATAGTATTTTTAAAGAGAAGCGGTAGTTTTTATTCATATGATGTCAGCGGGGAAGATCAAAAGTTCTATTTCGATTCGATAGAGACCGGGCAATATACATTAATAGCGGACAGGATGGGTTACTCGACGATAACAATGCTATTTATGGTATCACAAAATACGAATGTATCGTTCACACTGGATACTCTGAGTGTTCTCACGAATGTGGGAAATGGTACGGAAGTTCCATCCAAATATACACTATACCAGAACTATCCAAATCCGTTCAACCCGTCATCGACGATAAGATTTGACATACCCGAAAATTCTAATGTAAAGCTTAAGATATACGATATGCTTGGCAGGGAAGTAATTTCGTTATATGATGGATTTATGTCTGCCGGAAGCTATGAGGCGACATGGAATGCATCGAGATATTCGAGCGGAGTGTATTTCTATAGACTGGAAGCGGACGGCTTCATACAAACAAAAAGAATGGTGTTGGTTAAATAAACCGGAAAAATAAATTTACAAAATCTTTCCCCCGAAGCCCCTATGACAATGGGGCTTTTTTATTGTTTCTTTGTATACTTCAGATTGATAATATTAAGTCCATTCAAATAAAACCCTTCGATGTTTTTCTTAACAAGATATACCTGCTGGTTATAATACATGTAAAGCCAGGCGGCGTCATCAACTACTATCTGCTGGAGTTTATCATATATCTGTTTGCGCTTTTCGAAATCAGTTTCTTTTAAGCCTTCCTCATAAAGCTTATCCACTTCGGGATTGCTGTAGCCGACACGATTAGGTCCATTTGGTGTGATGTTTTTGCTGTAAAACAGCGCCATAAAATTTTCCGGGTCGAAGTAGTCAGCACCCCAGCTTGCCCGCCAGAAAGGGAATTTTCCTTCTTCCTGCTGAGAAATGAGAGTAGCCTGCAACATCTGTTCGAGCTTGAGGTCGATGCCAAGTTCTTTCAGCTGATCCTGTACAGCGATAGCGATGGTCTTTTGAATTTCATCGTTACCCATGTAGAGCGTGAGGGAGAGACCTTTTCCGTTTGGGTAGCCTGCTTCATCCAGGAGTTGTAATGCTTTTTGTTTATCGTAAGTATATCCTTTTATGTCAGGATTGTATCCGGGCATTCCGACGGGTATTGGACCATTATGAGCGGGAGTGCCACGGTTTTTTAGTACGTATTTTATAATTTTTTCGCGATCGATGGCGTAATTGAGCGCCTGGCGGAGTTTTTTATTTCCTGCGAATGGACCGGTCATACCACCGGGGAGGTTCTTATCCTGCATCATGCCAAAGAAGACCGTCTGGAGCCACGGTTTGCGGACGAGGTCGAAGTCACGAGAGCCGGGGTCGGTCAGGTTGCCGTTCTCGTCGATAAGCTGGTCGATAGTTTCGGATGAGGGGAGGTGGAAATCATAGCGTCCATTTACAAAATCGAGATACTCGGTCTCGGATGACTGTGTAAATGTCATTTGAATGCCGTCGAGATACGGATATTGATTCCCGGCTGAGTCTTTTCCCCAGTAGTTAGGATTCTTTTCGTAAACAAGCTCTTTATCGAAGTCCCAGTGTTTAAATTTAAACGGACCGGTGCCGACAGGATGTTGGCTAAAACTGTCTCCATAGTGTTCGACCGCCTCATGCGGATAAACAAAGCCATATGTCATAGTGAGAATGCTCAGGAAAGGAGCAAAAGGCTGTGTAAGCTCTATCTGAAGTGTGGAATCATTTAACGCTTTAATGCCAGTTATCTCTTTTACTTCGCTTGCTCCGGCGGACTTACCCGAACGGGAGTCTATGTATTCCTGGACGCCCTTTATTTTGTCGCGGAATACCCATGAGCCACGGGTTTTGGTTTTCGGATCATTGACACGTTCGAGGCAGTATTTAAAATCGGCGGCGGTAACTTTCCTTCCTTTGCCGTCCGGGAAACAGGCATCGTCATGGAAAAAGACATCATCGCGTAAAGTGAAAGTATAAACAGTACCGTCCTCAGATATCTCCCATTTTTTAGCGATAGCGGGTACGATCTCATTTTCGCGATTGTATTCTACAAGTCCCTCCATCATAATCGAGAGCGCCCATATGACCTGGTTGGAGTTTGACATTACCGGCTCCATGGTTTCCAGACCAAGAGGCTGGTTTAGATAAAATATATTATCTGTTTTAGTGTCATTGTTAGAGCAAGATGTAACAAAGGCGAATATTGCTAAAGCGAGGAAGATTAACTGTTTTTTCATTTATAGATTACCAATAAATTTAGTATATTTAGGATACTTTTTTAAAGCGTTTGCTCAAAAAATAAACATTAATCACCACAATTTGAATATATTTAACAGTAATTAAGTGGACGAAATTACGAGGCATACAATTTTACAAGCGCATAATTTCAGTGATAAGTCCGCAACGGACTACCTTGTAAAATATCAAAACATTAAAGAACTGCTTGATGAGAGAGCAGAAAAGGACAGAGATAAAGAGTACTTAGTCTTCTATAATGAAGCAGGAGATAAGAAATCATATACTTACGGGGAATTTATCAAAAAAGTACGGATATTAGCGAAATATCTGCTGAATCAGGGTATAAATAAAGAGGACAGGATAGCAACATTTTCACACAATCACGCTGATACAGTAATATTGTATTTTGCTTGCTGGTATATAGGTGCTGTGATCGTTCCCATAAATGTAAGTGAAGAGATAGATAGAGTAAAATACATTCTGGAAAACTCACAGACAAAGATTGTATTTACCCGGAATGAGTATCTTGAAAAGCTATCCGGGGTCAAGAATGATGCATTTGAGGTGTTCAATTTCGATGAATATGGCTGGAGTGACGAGGAGCTTCACAATAAGATAGCGCCATATGAAAATAAGGAAATGGAAGCGATGATCGTTTACACTTCCGGGACGACAGGTAATCCAAAAGGAGTTGTTTTAACCCAGTATAATTTAATGGTAGATGCGTACAGTATATCCGGGTGGCATGGACTACACCGCGGGGATACGATGATGTGCGTACTGCCGATACACCACGTTAACGGGACGGTGGTAACGATAATGACAACGATGTTTTATGGCGGGAGGATGGTTCTTAATCAGAAATTTCAGACAGACAAATTTCTCAAAAGACTCGCTGATGAGAAGGTTAAAGTGGTGAGTGTTGTTCCAACGTTATTGCAATTCCTTCTACACTCCGATGAAGATGCATCGAAGCATGACCTGTCCGGATTTTCACATATTATTTGCGGAGCGGGACCGCTTACATGCGAGATCGCTAGGAATTTCGAAGAGAGGTTCGGGCTCAGGATAGTGCACGGGTACGGGCTTTCGGAGACGACGTGTTATTCATGTTTTATTCCAATTGACCTTTCCAAAGAAGAACATTACAAGTGGCAGAACGATTTTGGATTTCCTGCTATAGGAATCCCGATAGACTGTAATGATATGCAGATCCACGACGAAAAGGGGAATTCAATGGACGAAGATGAGAAAGGTGAGATAGTAATTAGAGGGCATAATGTTATGAAGTATTATTTTAATAATGATGAAGTGAACAGGAAGACATTCGAGTTCGGGTGGTTCAGGAGCGGTGACGAGGGATTTTTCAAATACGATGAAAACCGAAGACCGTATTTTTTTATTACGGGACGGTTGAAGGAATTAATTATACGAGGCGGGGTAAACTTATCGCCACTGGAAATAGACGAGGTGCTTTCTTCACTGGACGAAGTAAAAGCAGGGATAGCAGTAGGATTCGATAACGACTGGTATGGTGAGGAGGTTGGAGCGCTGGTGATGCTGAAAGAAGCACCTGCATCCGATGAGGAGAGTGAAAAATTAAAAGAGAAAATAATTGCTGAATGCAAATCAAAACTGCCTTTCCATAAAGCTCCGAAGGTCGTGATATTCTCGGATACAATACCGGTAACATCAACCGGAAAATATCAGAGGAATAAGGTAAAAGACCTATTCAAAGATTATAAGGAGATCCAATTCAAGAAGTAGTGGAGAACGGAAAAGAAAATAACAGAGAAAAGTTATTGCAGATACTATATTCCGCGCTTATTGGAATAGTTGTTGGGATGGTGTTTTCTCTTATCTTTTTTAAGATAAGCCTGAACTCCATTATCGAGGGAATGCTTATGGGATTCCTTATTTTTGCATTAAGCTCAGCGTTCGAGATATATCTTTTTCGTCCGAGATACAGGAAGCTAAAGTTTTCTTATATTCTGTTGTTCAGGCTGATATTTTATGTCGCGGCTGTGTCATTCTCAGTACTATTAGTATGGGTACTGAATGAAGCGAGACTGGAGAATACCGGATTCATGCAGGTGATCACAAGCGGGCAGGTAAAGGATTTTATATTGCGTGATGAATTTTTAAGGATACTTATATTCGCAATAGTGGTGAGCATACTGGTAATTTACATAAGCCAGATGAATTACCTGCTTGGACAGAACGTATTGATGAGGTATATGTCGGGTAAATACTACAAGCCGATCGAGGAGGAAAGGTTCTTTATGTTTCTCGATCTGACATCATCAACAACACTTGCCGAAAGAACACGCCCATTAGAATATCACAAATTTCTGAACAATTATTTCTTTGACGTGAACGATCCAATAGTAAGCACGAGGGGTGAGATATTCCAATACGCGGGAGATCAGGTTGTCATTACATGGACGAAGAAGAACGGTTTACGAAAAGCGAATTGCATAAGGTGTTTCTTTAAAATAAAGCATAAGCTCGACACATTGCAGGAAGATTACGTAAAACGGTTCGGCATGTTTCCAAAGATAAAAGCCGGATTGCATTTCGGTAAGGTTATAGTAGGGGAAATAGGGGATTCAAAAAAAGAGATCGTGTACCACGGCGATGTTATCAATACAGCTTCAAGGATACAGGAAGAGTGTAACACACTCGGAAGCAACTTTTTGATATCGAGGGAAGTATTAGACATAGTGGAATTTCCTGAAGCGTACCGAAAGGAACTTATGGGAAGATTTTTACTCAAGGGAAAGGAACACGAAGTGGAAATCTACAGCGTGGAGGAATCAACAAAACAATTCCAGTCAGCATGAAAAGTTATTTAGTATTTCTGCTGGCAGTTGTAACGGGTGTATTGTATGCACTGTTTGCAAGATTAATATTCGGATTGCAGATCGACTGGACGGACTTTGCTTTTCAGGGCACTACGTTAATGTCATTTGCGTTTATTTTTGTAATGCCGTTTGCCGCGGGATATATAACCGCCTACGTGGCAAAACCCGGTACTTCACTGGTATATTGCCTGCTTGCCCCATGGATAACGGTTGTTTTGCTCCTTTTCTTTTCATTTATATTCGCACTGGAAGGATTAATATGCATAATAATGGCGTTACCTGTATTTCTTATTATGGGTTCACTTGGAGGACTGACTGCATACTTTGTCTCACGAGCGGGGAAGAAGATCAATACGATTGTATTATGTTCCGTAGTATTGCTTCCTTTTTTAACGATCCCCATTGAGAATAAAGTGGAACCTGGGAAGGAATTCGTTACTGAGCAGACTTCGATAATGATAAATTCCACAGAGGATAAGGTATGGGAGAATATAGTAAGGGTATATGAGATAGACGAGAAAGAGAACGAAAGCACACTTTTTCTTTTTATGGGATTCCCCAGACCAATAAAGGCTGAACTGGACAAAGAGGGTATTGGGGGCGTGAGAATAGCGGAGTTCGACAGGGGATTATACTTTACCGAGACGGTAACGGAGTGGGATCCGAAGAAGTCATTTACATTTACAATAGATGCCGATCCGAACTCTATCCCGTTGACGGCACTGGATGAGCATGTTACGGTGGGGAGTAAGTACTTCGACGTGCTGGAAGGTAAGTACGAGCTGGAGCCGGTAGAAGGTGGTGTGGTATTACACCTGACGAGCAAGTTCGTAATGTCGACGTCGTTTAATTTTTACTCAAGGATATGGTGTAAGGCTATAATGAAGGATATTCAGGATAATATACTGCATGTGATAAAGAGGAGATGCGAGGGCACTACGAATAATTCTTCTTCATATAATCATAAGTAGCGTACTGGGTACGTACTTTCATAATGTTGTCATCCTGTTTGTATTTGTTTGTCTGTTTTTTATCGATGATCCGCGCTTTTGTATTATCTCTCAATTGAATGTCCAGCAAATCCTTTAACATCTCTTTAATATTCTCATCGTAAACGGGAAATCCGACTTCGATCCGTTTTCTCAGGTTGCGTTTCATCCAGTCGGCAGAAGCCAGGTACATTTCATCCTTACCGTCATTATAAAAGTAATACATGCGAGAGTGTTCGAGGAAGCGGTCGAGTATGCTGATAACTTCGATATTTTCGCTCATGCCTTTTACTCCGGGCACTAGACAGCAGATACCCCGCACGATAAGTTTAATGGTAACCCCGGCATTACTGGCTTCGTAAAGGCGCTTGATAATGTTTGGTTCTTCGAGCCCGTTCATTTTTGCAATGATGTATGCTTCTTTACCTTTTTTTGCGTTTGCGGTTTCGCGGTCGATGAGATTGTAAAAAGAATGTCTCATGTTGAACTTGCCGACAAGAAGATGTTTGAATTCGGGTTTACCGGAATTTCCTTCGAGGTGATCAAACACCTTTTCCAGTTCATCTACGAGGCGGGAGTCGGATGTAAGTAGTCCAAGATCGGTATAGAGTTTTGCTGTCTTCTCATTGAAATTGCCGGTTGCAAAGTAGCCATATTTTTTTAACTCGCCCTTCTCTTCGCGCAGTATGAGGGCGGTCTTGCTGTGAACTTTCAACCCGGGCAGGCTATATAGCACTCTCGCGCCGGCGCTTTCCAGCAGTTTAGAATATTCCATATTAGATTCTTCATCGAAACGTGCTTTGAGTTCCATGAAGACGGTGACCTTTTTGCCATGTTTGAGGGCATTAACGAGCGCTTTAACCACCTCGGAATCCTTTGCAAGCCTGTATTGAGAGATCTTAATCTCCTTGACTTTCGGATCTTCCGCGGAAGTATTGAGTATGTTAATAATGTAGTCGTATTTTTGATACGGGAAATGCAGGATAAAGTCGCGCTTTGCCCAGCCGGCGAAAATGTTCTTATTTTCTTCGAGGGCTTTACTTTTCAACGGTGGAAGTGCTTTATATTCCAACTCTTTACGCCCGGGATTTGGGAAAGTGAAGAAGTCGCTGAAATTATGATAACGGCCTCCGGGTACTAGGTCTTCTTTTGTCAGTTCCAGCGCATCCTTAAGCAGTTTAAGGAAGGGCTTTGGGATGTTCTTATCGTAAAGGAAACGGCACGGGACAGCACGGCTTCTCTGGCGGAGGCTTTTGGATATTTTCTCGCGCAGGTTACCGGTGAACTCGTCATCTATGTGAAGGTGCGCATCACGTGTGAGTTTTATTGAATATGTATCTACTATGTCATAACCCGGAAATATGTTCGGGAGACAGAATTTTATTATATCATCGAGAAAGATAACGTGGTCTTTATTCCCGTGTTTTGGGAGCTGTATAAAGCGCGGAAGTTTATCCGATGGAATTTCTATTATTGCGTAATTATGGCGGATGCGTTTTGGAGGTTCATCTGTCTCGTGTTTGGGTGATAATTTTATTGCAAGGTAGAGGAGCCCGCTTTTCATAAAGGGGCTGACCTTGCGTTTGACGATCATCATCGGGGAAATATGAAGTAGGATATTGTCATAGAAATAATCCGTGACGAAATTAGATTGCTCTTTATTAAGCTGTGTTTCATTTACAAGCAGGATGTTGTTCTTATTAAGATCGGGCATTATCTGCTCGCGGAATATCTGTCCGTACTCCTCCTGGTGCGCGGTGACGGTCTTTGTTATTTTATTTAGTAACTTAGCAGGATCGAAGTCGAGTGCACGTTGTGTTTTTTTACTTAGATCGAGGAGTGTGCGGATACCGGCTACACGTATACGGAAGAACTCTTCAAGATTGGAAGAGAATATCGCGATAAATTTTATTCTTTCGTAAAGCGGGACAGTGGGGTCTTTTGCTTCCTGCAAAACCCTGTAATTAAATGAGAGCCAACTTAATTCCCTGTCGAAAAGTTCAAAATCTTCCATTACTCCGAGAGCGGCTCCTTATAATATTTCTTTGGGTATTCGAAAAACTTCAGTTCGCCTTTGCCGAAATTAACATCTTTCCATGAATCTACATCGAACGTAATGCAAACGACTCCGCACGTGGGAACGTTTTCGATGTTAGCATCACATAACCTGTTTGCAAGATAAGTGAAGCCAGGATTATGTCCGAAAATGAACAACGTATCGTAATCATCGGGAGCGGTTTGGATCACTTTTAGCGCCTCGTACTCGCCCGCGAGATAAAGCGACTCCTCGTAATAAACGTCATCTTCCGTCATACCGAGGGCTTTGGCGAAGAACTTAGCCGTAGTAAAGGCGCGGACCGCGGAGCTGGATATCAACCCGATTTTTTTGGAATCGGTACGTTTAGCGACAAATTCAGCCATAAAGGGGGCATCCCGTTTTCCCCGCTTATTTAGGGGACGGTCGTGATCGGATAGATCCGGATGCTTCCAGCTGGACTTAGCGTGCCTGACTACGAGTAAGGTTTTGATGACGAAAATGGTTTAATTATTTAAATGCAGTGTATATATAAATATAGCTCTTATAAGCAATAATTAATAATCAAATTTGAAAACTTAACATTGGTAAGTCGGTTAAAGGGAAGATTTTAATCTTGTTTTTTAAAGTGTAATTTAAAACATTTTATTACCATGTCAAACTACCATAAAAATAATATGTAAAAACAATTGAATGTGATGAAGAACTTGCTGTTATTATTGATCGCATTTATTCCCAATCTTCTTTTCGCTCAACTGGTTTCTGATTTCCAGGTAAATGATCCGGATACTGCTGCAAGGGATGACTTTGAGGGAAGAATTGATGTCGATGGAGAAGGTAATTATGTAATAGCATGGACCGATAGAAGGACAGGAAGACCAAATGTATTCTGTCAGATGTATAATAGCAATAGTGTCAGGATAGGAAATAATTTCAGAGTTAACAATATTCCCGATTCTTCTTCAAGTCCTGACATAGCGGTGAATAAAAATGGGAAATTTGGTATTTGCTGGTATCAAAGTACGAACTTCCAGACACATTTAAATTTAAAACTATATGACAAACAAGGTGATCCTATTACAAATGAAATCATATTAAATGATAGTACAAATGGTATACATGGAGACCCGCGAATCGATATCAACTCTTTAGGAGAATATATAATAACGTGGGATTACAGACCTAATACATCTACTTTCCAAACAATATATTACCAGGTAGTTGATTCTAATGGTAATAAGATCGGTACAAACCGTATTGCCGATGACCAGACTCCCGTTAGGAAAGATAATCCATCCATTAATGTTTTTCCGGATAACCGTTTTGTAATTACATGGCAGGATCGGCGTGTGACAAATGTGGAAGACATTTATTACCAGATGTTCGATGGAGATGGTAATAAGATCGGAGGTAATACCAGGGTTTATGATGATACATTATCTAATGCCCAAACCTTTCCATTAGCATCATCGGATTCGCTAAATAGATTTTGTATATGCTTTACCGAATTCGACCTGTCAGGTCCCGTATTCCGGATAAGAGGTCAGCCTTTTAATAGTGACGGCAGCCGTGACGGAACGGATTTCGTTGTAGCTCCTTTTTCTTTGGATCAGTATTTAAGGGCAATAGAAAAAAGAAGTGATGGAAAGATGGTGGTAGCCTTCGATAAGGGCTTTATGAACAACGTGCCATATTTTCAAAGGCTTGATTCATCCGGGAATGAAATAGGCGGAGAGTATGCGGTTAGTATTGAAGCACAGAATTTTAATAAGAATTATACAGATGTAGCCGTATATGGAGATAAGATCATAAGTGTTTGGGATGATAGTAGAAACGGTAATTCGGATGTATTTTGCAATGTTCGCTCATTCACAAATCCCGACAGCACTGTAGGTATCAGCCAGATATGGAATGAGTTGCCTTCTGATTACAGGCTTTATCAAAATTATCCAAACCCGTTCAACCCAATGACTAAGATAAAGTATTCTATACCACAAGAAGGACTAGTAAAACTTAAGATTTATGACATGGCAGGTAGAGAAATAATATCGTTGGTGAATGAGATTAAAGAAGCAGGAAGTTACGAAATAGTGTTTAACGGCAATGCTCTTTCGAGCGGAGTATATTTCTATAAAATTGAAGTGGGTTCATTTAAAGAAACAAAGAAGATGATACTCTTAAAATAAATTTTAAAAAATAGGTTAGAAAGGCGCTTTTCGGAGCGCCTTTTTTTATTTACGGAAGTAATTGATCAGCCAGAAGATCAGAGAAAGCAGAACGCTTATAATTATACAAGTAGTTACCGGGAAGTAAAACGTGAAGTCTTCCCTTGCTATCCGGATGTCTCCGGGGAGCTTGCCGAGAAAGGGGATCTTACCCCAAAAATTGACAAGAAGTCCTATACCAATGATAATTATGCCGAAAATAATAAGATATTTGCCAAGTGACTGGTTCATACTGTAGTGATACTCTCCTAATTACATTGAGTTAGAGGTATTATATTAGTAAATTACAGTTTCACCAAAAATATTTCAACAAATTAATTCAAATTATACACTTAATTTTATGCAAGAATTCGATGTAACCGTAATAGGAAGCGGACCGGGTGGGTACTCAGCAGCTATCAGGGCCTCGCAATTGGGATTTAAAACGGCAATTGTGGAGAGGGACAGATTAGGCGGAGTATGTCTTAACTGGGGCTGTATTCCCACAAAAGCTCTGCTGAAAAACGCGGAAATAATGCATACACTTAATGAGCTGGATAAATTTGGGGTAAAAGCGGGCAAGTTTGAGGTAGATTTTCCCAAAGTCATCGAGAGATCGAGAGGAGTGGCGGATGCTTCAGAGAAAGGCGTGCAGTATTTGATGAAGAAAAATAAGATCGCGGTCTTCATGGGAACAGGGAAATTGAACAAAGATAAGACAATCTCAATTTATGACAATGAGGGAAAAGAGCTTGATAAAATTAAGTCAAAACATACAATTATTGCGACAGGTGCAAGACCGATAAAGCTTCCGGGACTGGATTTCGATGAGAAGAAGATATTATCATCGACAGGCGCGATGCTCTTACAAGAGATACCAAAGAAGATGTCGATAGTAGGCAGTGGAGCGATTGGCGCGGAATTTGCGTACTTCTATAATGCATTCGGTACTGAAGTTACTATAGTAGAGATGCTTCCGACGATACTGCCTCACGAAGATAAGGAGATATCGAATGTGGTGGCAAAGGAATTCAAGAAGAGCGGAATTAAAATACTTACCGATACGAAGGTTGAGAAAGTTGAAGTGAAAGGCGACAAGGTTATCACAAAAGTATCGGGAAAAACGGACGAGGAATTAGAATCGGATGTTGTATTGATAGCGATAGGTGTTACAGGAAATATAGAGGATGTTGGACTGGAGGAAGCAGGTGTTAAGACTTATAAGAAGGGAATCGCAGTTGATGTGGATTACAAAACGAACGTGGACGGAATTTATTCGATAGGTGACAGCGCGCTGATAGATGAAAGAGGGAAGTTATGGCTGGCGCACGTAGCGGTGATAGAAGGAGTTAATTGTGTAGAGAAGATAAAAGGTATAGATGCAGGCGACATAGATTACCTGACGATCCCGGCGAATACATACTGTCATCCTCAGGTTGCATCGGTCGGACTGACAGAAGATAAAGCGAAAGAAGAGGGATATGAGGTACGAGTTGGTAAGTTTCCGTTCTCGGCAAATGGAAAAGCAAGAGCAATAGCGGACACAGCAGGTATGGTGAAACTAGTATTCGATAAGAAATATGATGAGTTGCTTGGCGCGCATATAGTTGGACCTGAGGCAACCGAACTGATAGGCGAGCTTGTGATGACAAAAACGCTCGAAGGTACGGGAAAGACGATATTATCGACAGTTCACGCTCACCCGACCCTGAGCGAGGCGATAATGGAAGCGGCAGGTGTTGCGCATGATGAAGCGATTAATATCTAATTTATAATTTGATTTTTATTCAATAAATTCGTTATTTTATAATATAAACTAAAATAATTCTTGATAGGGTAATTATAACTAAATCATTGTAATTGCCGTATTAAGAAAAGAAAAGGAGAACTTTTAAAATGGATGATGACAATAAAATGGCAAAAGGCTTAATGCTTGGCTTTTTAGCAGGAGGAGCTATCGGAGCCACGATCGCATTACTTTATGCACCAAAAAGCGGACGGGAATTAAGAGCTGACATCAGGCACAAGACCGATGAATTCATTGATGATACATCGGAATACATGCAAATAGCTAGAGAGAAAGCTGAAAACCTGATCAACGAAGGAAAGAGAAAATCGGAACTTCTGATCCAGGACGCAAAAAAGAAAGCAGGTACTTTGATCGACGATGCTAATTCATTGCTCAATGACGCAAAAGAGAAAGCATCAAACAAGTATGGTGAAGCTAAAGACAGGATCTCTCATGAATCCGATAGAATCAAAGATGCTCTAAAGGCAGGTGTCGACGCTTATAAAGACGAAAAAAAGAAATCATAATTTAATCCCGGGTTAAATTGAACGAAGCACTTCAAATAACGACCATTATTACGAACGTGATCATTGCGATCAGTTTTGTCACTTTGATAATATTTGTATTAAAGCTGATAAAATGGGCGCAGGATCTCGACTCAAAGGTAGATAAACTTACCGGTGAGTTATCGGAACTTAAGGAAGAAACAATTCCTTTGATCCACAGCCTTAAGGATTTTGTTGACAGTGTCAATAAGATCTCCGATAAGATAGATAATGTTGTGGAAGGTGCCGGCAAAATAGTCGATAACGCCAACTCGATAGTAGAGAAAGGTGTCGATATTGCCGATGATGTTGTTAATTTCGAGCGGAAGATAAAGGGAAGTATCGAGCCCTCTATTATGGATACCGTAAATACCTACGTGGCGATAGTCAAAGGTGTAAAGGTATTTTTCGAAAAGATAAAGGAACGAAAGAACGGACACCATCCTCTGGTCGAATTCAGAGCAGATGCAGATGCTAACATTAACGTTTATAGTGATGATTTGCAAGAAGAGTATGATGAAATAGATAAGGAGCTAAACGAGGTCAGGAAGAAGTTAGATGAAATGAAAAAGCATTAAGCAGGCTTACATAAGCAGTTTACAAAATCCGGTTATACGCCGGATTTTTTTTATGCCATTTTTACAACGATCTTTCCGAATTGTTCTCCGTCATTCATTCTTCTGAAAGCGGAATGGACATCATCCAGGGGATAGACCTTATCTACAATTGGTATGATCTTGTATTCGTTAACAAAGGCGAGCATATCAGCAAAATCCTTGTCAGAGCCCATTGTCGAGCCGAGTATCTGCAATTGTTTCCAGTAAACCCTTCGCATATCGAAGTCTTTAACTGTGCCGTTAGTAGCTCCATAAGAAACGATCCTCGCACCGTAAGTCGTGAAATCCAGCGCTTTTGCAATAGTGTCGCCTGATGAACTGTCTATTACAACTGTAACACCACCGGTCATTTCTTTGATCGCTTCGCCCCATATCTCTTCTTTGTAATTCACACCACCTTTTGCACCTAGTTTTATAGCCTGTGCTATCTTTGCTTCAGAGCCGGAAGTGAGGTAGGTTTCTGCGCCTATAGCGATACAATAAAGCAGAGCCATCGTAGATACACCTCCTCCCGCGCCCGTGATGAGTACTTTATCGGAAGGCTGTACATTTGCTTTTAGTATCACTGCTCTGTAAGCAGTTAATCCAACGAGCGGTAATGCCGATGCCTGATCAAAATCAAGGTGAGCGGGTTTGGGATAAACTTTCGACTTATCTACCTTAGTGTACTCAGCGAGCGTGCCGTTTTGTGGAAGACCGAGAATCTCGTATGAAGTTGGTGATTGATGGGCTTCGCTATCACCCCAGTTGATTGAGGGATTGATTACCACCTCGTCGCCATTTTCCAGAATTCCTGCACCATCTGAGCCTAGTATGACAGGGAGCTTTATTTTGGAGTAAAGCCCTTTAGTTATCCAGAGGTCACGATGATTTAATGAAGCAGACCGGATATTAACCAATACTTCGTCTTTGTTTGGTTCCGGTGTAGGGAAATCCTCGACAAGGAGGTTCTTATCTAATTGTGAAATATCTCCGGTATTATGAAGTACAGCGGATTTCATATGTTATAGTTTAATGTCGATGCTTACGGGGCAGTGGTCGCTTCCCATGACCTCGGGATGTATGCGGGCGTCGGTTACTTTATCCGCTATGTCATTGGACACCATGAAGAAATCTATTCGCCAGCCGGTATTAGTATCGCGTGCGAAAGTGTAATTATCCCAGTACGTGTACATGCCGGGCTTATCATTGAACTTTCTGAAAACGTCGGTGTACCCGAGGTTGATTATCTTGTCCAGCCATTCTCTTTCTTCAGTAAGAAACCCGCTATGTTTACTCCACTGATCGGGTTTTGCAACATCTATCTCTTTATGCGCGGTATTATAATCACCTGCAACTATGACGCCTTTTCTGTCTTTGTATTTTTTATTGAGAAGGAAGAAAAGTTCATCATAAAAGTCCAGTTTATAAACAACCCTGTCAGGTCCGCGTCCTCCATTCGGAAAATACACATTAGCCAGTACGAAATCTTCGTACTCAGTGAATATTATTCTTCCCTCGCTATCGAAACGGGGATTGTTTAGTCCTTTAACAACCTTAATTGGCTCAATGGATGAATATGTAGCAACGCTGGAATAACCTTTTCGTTCAGCAGAGAACCAGTAGGATTTATAACCGTTGACATCCTTGAGTTCAGCAGGGATCTGGTCCGGCTGGATCTTAGTTTCCTGCAGGCAAAAGATATCACCATTACATTCCTTTAACCAATCCAGGAAGCCTTTTTTATGAACAGCCCGTATGCCGTTCACATTCCAGGAGTATATTCTTATCGCGCCTTTATCTTTCTTCATGTGTCGAATAATATTTTTCTTTTGTTCTCCATATGTCATCGATAATGGGTTCGGGGTACGGATAACCTTTTACAGATTTCAGCAACGCCACGTGGACGTGTGTTTTTCCGCCGGGGAGTATGGTCTTACGCCCGGTTCTGCCAACTTCGCCTATCTTGTCTCCCGGGTTTACCAGGTCTCCGGGGAGTACACTTACAACCGAAAGATGCGAATAATAAAAATATTTATATGTTGCCGGGTCGAATATCTTGACATACTGCCCTCCGCGTAGAAACGAACCGGGTCTCCATGTTGTATCGATTGCAACCACTATCCCGCCGGACATGCTAACAACATCGACCGGCTTTCCCGTCGAGTCATCCAGGAGGTCTTTATTGCTGTCTAAGATAAAAATATCATGCGCAGGGTGTCCCTTTGTATCCGATCCCTGAAAATAATCGTATGTGCTCAACCTGTAATCATTTCCATTGTCTCTGTGCGAGACGGATGTGAAGTTTTTTAGCGGGAAAACCCAATCAGATCGGTTAGCATACCTGCCACCTTTTGCGATGAAGTATTTTACGAGAGCTCTTTCGTATAGCTCGAGGAGTTTAGCGCCTTCTTCTTTATCTATCTGTACAAAGATAATATTTTTATCGAGGGCGTCCCATTTATTGCAGATATCATAATCGACGGAATCAGATTGCGGGAATGCATTTCCCAAGCACAGGAACAGAAATAAAATATAAAAACAAAAACGCATTATTCAATGTTATTTATTACACGTTTACCTTCTGCTTGCCATTGCTTAATACCACCTTTGACAAGTATGGCTTTGAAGCCGTTTTTCTTCAAGATCTCAACAGCTTTCCCTGCTCGTACATCATTGTTTGAATGGACAAGATATGTATGGTCATCATAAAGGATCTTTAGATTTTCCTCAAATTGCCCGGAGTTTACATCGAGATTCAGAGAATTTGGAATGCTTATTGAATCATATTCGGCAACGGTCCGGACATCCAGGACAATATAGCCCGGTAATTTCATCATATCTTCAAGCTCTGTGACAGAAATCGTATCCGGGGTCAAATTACTAGATATGGAATCCATATCTGTAAATTCCGATTCCAAATCTTCATCACTCTCCTCGCATGAAGCCAATGAGAGCGCGATAAAGCAACATAGTAAATATATCCCATGACTAAGATGTTTCAACATATTAGGTCGTTTGTTTTGCGATCAGATTAAGCGCGGATCCGGCTTTAAACCAATCGATCTGTGTACGATTCATTGTGTGCATCAGTTCTATGTTGTCACTTGTTCCGTCAGAGTGCTTTACAGACATCATGACAGATTCATTTGGTTTTAATTCGCTTATGTCGATATCCAGCATGTCGTCTTCTCTTATCAGATCATAATCTTCAGGTTTCAAGAATGTTAGCGGGAGGATGCCTTGTTTTTTGAGATTTGTCTCGTGGATACGGGCGAATGATTTCACGATCACTGCTCTTGCTCCAAGGAATCTCGGCTCCATCGCCGCGTGTTCTCGGGAGGAACCCTCACCATAGTTTTCTTCGCCAAGTGCTACCCAGCCGATACCATTGGCTTTGTAATCGCGTGCCACTGCCGGAACTTCTCCGTATTCACCAGTGAGAAGGTTCTTTACGCTGTTCATC
Organism: Ignavibacteriales bacterium; assembly: GCA_020635255.1. Lineage (NCBI taxonomy): Bacteria > Pseudomonadati > Ignavibacteriota > Ignavibacteria > Ignavibacteriales > Ignavibacteriales bacterium. The sequence continues at coordinate 1,626,150 of JACKAC010000001.1, read as the reverse complement.
TTGTCATTGAAATAGTTTATGGCACCGATGAACATATTGTTGGAAATATTATCCAGATGCCCGCGGTATTTCAGCCATGGACCCGCCATTGAAATATGGTCTGTAGTACATTTACCCTTTGTTTTTATAAGCACCCGTAAATCCTTAAAATCCTTATCCAGATCGGGAGCAGGGAATGGACTGAGCTTTTGGAGACGCTGGCTATCGGGGTCGATTATTACTTCGATTCCGGAGCCGTTTTCAGCCGGGGGAATATATCCTTCTTCACCTTTCTCAAAGCCTTTGTCGGGAAGTTCCTTTCCAACAGGTTCATCCAGCTTGATCATTTCACCCTTGTCATTAACCAGTGTATCCGTTAATGGGTTAAATGTCAGCGTGCCCGCAAGAGCAAACGCCGTTACTATCTCAGGTGAAGCTACAAAGGAGTGCGTGGCGTAATTCCCGTCGTTTCTCTTAGAGAAGTTTCTATTGTATGAAGTTAAGATAGAGTTCTTTTCACCTTCTTTTACGTCATGACGTTTCCATTGACCGATGCAAGGTCCGCAGGCGTTAGCAAGAACCATCCCGCCGATTTTTTCGAATTTCTCTATCTGTCCATCACGTTCGATCGTTGCGCGTATCTGTTCAGAACCAGGTGTAACAACGAATTCAGATTTTGCTTTCAGACCTTTTTCGATTGCCTGTTCAGCAATAGATGAAGCGCGCTCCATATCTTCATAAGATGAGTTAGTACAGCTTCCGATCAGAGCAACCTTTAGTTCCTCGGGGTAGCCTTTTTCTTTAACGGCATCTTTAAATTCCGAAATCGACCAAGCAAGGTCGGGAGTATATGGTCCGTTAATGTGCGGTTCGAGTGTCGAGAGGTCTATCTCGACTATCTCATCGTAATACTCATCACTACCTGGATCGGGTCTCAAGTAATCTTTTAATTCGTCAGCCATCTGAGCAACTTCTTCTCTGCCGGTAGCTTTAAGGTATTCCGACATTTTATCACCGTAGGCGAATAGGGAAGTCGTAGCGCCTATCTCCGCACCCATATTACAGATTGTGCCTTTTCCCGTACAGGATATACTATCTGCTCCTTCGCCGAAATATTCAACGATTGCCCCTGTACCACCTTTAACGGTTAGGATACCTGCGACTTTGAGGATGACGTCCTTTGGAGAGGTCCAGCCGTTCATTTTCCCGGTGAGTTTGACACCAATCAATTTCGGGAATTTCAGCTCCCACGGTAATCCTGCCATAACGTCCACAGCATCCGCACCGCCAACACCTATTGCTACCATGCCGAGACCGCCGGCGTTTGGCGTGTGGGAATCCGTTCCTATCATCATCCCACCTGGGAAGGCGTAATTTTCAAGAACTACCTGGTGAATGATGCCTGCGCCGGGTTTCCAGAAACCAATGCCGTATTTTTTCGAGACACTTCCGAGAAAATCGTAAACTTCTTTGTTAGTGTCCTTTGCTCTCAACAGATCATCATGTGAACCGACCTCTGCCTGTATCAAGTGATCACAGTGGACAGTTGTCGGGACAGCGACTTTAGGAATATCGGCTGACATGAACTGGAGAAGAGCCATCTGCGCCGTTGCATCCTGCATAGCAACCCTGTCCGGTGAGAAGTAAACGAAGTCTTTAGCCCTTTCACAGGGTTTCTCAAAATCATCGGTTAAATGTGCGTATAATATCTTTTCAGCGTAGGTCATAGGACGTCCAAGCTTTGCCTTAGCATCGTCAACTTTGAATTTATAATCTTTGTAAAATGATCTTATCAGATCAATATCGAATATCATATATCCTCCGAAACTTTATGTTGATATAGTGTTTGTTTCTAAACTGTTTAACGCTTCCTCCAGCTTTTCTACCTCATCGATAGGGAGGTCGCACTTATAATTTTTACAAATGTAAACTTTGTTTTCTTTGTCAGACCTTACTATGTTTTCAATAAACGGCGAAATGTTTTTAATAGAATCTTCTGCATATAAAAGCAACTTTGCTGGTATAAATGTGTTATTAATTCTTTTCAGGAATTTTTCAAACTTTTCATTCCTATCCCCGGAGAGAATTATCTCGACGGAACCCTTCATATAAAAATACAGTGCGAAGAGCATCTGCGGGCTGGAGAAGGGTGCTCTATCAAGGTCTTCATAGAAAAATTCAAGACTTTTTACTGCTTTGTCCGTGAGAGAATTGTCTTCAGTGATTATGCCGAGTTTGAGCATATTTAAGATCTGGATAGAATTCCCTGCCGGTTCGGCTCCATCATAGGATTCCTTTGTTTTGAGTATAATATCTTCCGGAGAGCCGGCTACATCGAAGAATCCTCCGTTTTCATTATCATAGAATTTCCCGACAGCTGTATTGTTGAGTTCGATGGCTTTGTTTAAATAGTCAATATTAAATGTAGCTTCATATAAGTTAATCAAAGCCTGTATCATGTAAGCATAATCTTCGAGTGAACCCTCGAAGCGGGCGTCTCCATCACGGTATCGGTGAAGAAGGGCACCGTCTGTATAAAGATTAGTCAAAATAAACCGGGCAGAGTTTTCTGCTGAAGTAAGGTATTTTTCATCACCTGTTACTGTGAAAGCTTTAGTAAAAGAAGATATCATAAGAGCATTCCATGAAGTAAGTATCTTGTCGTCCAGATGCGGGCGCGGTCTTTTTTCTCTTTCTTCGAGAAGTTTAGTCTTGGATTCTTTTAAAATATCCAGCACTTCATTCGCAGGTTTGTTAAATAGTTTCGCGAGGTCGTAAATATCTTTTGAAATGAATAGTACATTCTTGTTCCCGAATACTTCATGCGGGTCGTTCAGTGTATTACCGTTAGGCTGTGTGCCGAAGTAGTTGTTGAGTATCACCCCGTTCTGGTTCCAGAGAGCTTCGTTTATCTCGTCCTGTGTCCAGAGATAAAATGCGCCTTCTTCTTTGTCATCCGGTTTATCCTCATGCAGAGCGCTCTCGGCATCCTCAGCTGAATAGAATCCGCCATCGGGTGAAGTTAGATATTTCGAAACATATTCCAGCGTTTTTTCAGCAACGCCGAGAAACAATTCTTTTTTTGTAATAAGGTATGTATCCAGATATGTATTAACCAATTGTGCCTGGTCGTAAAGCATCTTTTCGAAATGCGGAACACGCCACACCGGGTCAACGGAATATCTGTGAAAACCTCCGGCAAGGTGATCGAACATCCCTCCACGGTACATTTTGTGAAGAGAAAATGTTACGATGTCCAAAGCTTCTTTATTCCCGGTAGAGAAGCAATAAGCAAGCAGGAAGTCAAAGACGACCGGGCGAGGGAATTTATTTCCCGTACCAAAGCCACCCTCATCAAAATCAAATATGCGCTCGGATGTCTCGAAGCATTTATCGAAAACAGTTTCAGAAAACTTTTCGGTGACAGGAGCTTTCTCGTTTATGTTTTTTTCTAGCAGGTCAACTATCTTGTCACTGCTTTGTATTACTTCTTCCTTTTTATTAGTCCAGACCTTATGAATTTCTTCGATCACATCTTCAAACCCGGTTCGTCCGTATTTAGCTTTTGGCGGAATGTATGTCGCTCCGTAGAAGGGTTTCAGATCAGGTGTCAGGAACATGCTCATTGGCCATCCACCTGCTCCGGTCATTGCCTGCAATGCGATCATATATATTCTGTCGACGTCCGGCCTCTCCTCACGGTCGACCTTGATATTGACAAAATACTTGTTCATTAACTCGGCAATCTCGGGATCTTCAAAGACCTCACGCTCCATTACATGACACCAATAGCAAGTAGAATATCCAATGGATAAAAATATTGGTTTGTCTTCTTTTTTAGCTAACTTGAATGTTTCTTCATTCCAGGGATGCCATTCGACGGGATTGTATGCGTGCTGTAATAGGTAGGGGCTTTTTTCGTTTATCAGTGGATTAGGCTTGGCATTGTTCGTAACCATAATCCCTAAGATAACGATTTTTCAGGTATTAATAAATGCAATAGCGCATCATATCCCTATAAAGCGAAAATGATAATCAACTGTTAATATAGCTTTTCAACCTGATCTCGAGCAGTGACCTCAGGTCGTAATCACCATAATCGTATATTTTATCAAACATTTCATTTGCCTTTCCTTTATTTCCTTTCCTTGTATATATCTTACCTAGCTCAAAATACGCGTGCGGTATCATCCATTTTTCGAGGTCCGGATCGAGTTTTGTACAGCGTGTGAAGTAATCTATTGCAAGATCATCATTACCGGAATAAACATGAGTATGACCCGTTTCAGAATACAGTCTAATTTTGTCATCATCATTTAATGTCGTAACCTTATCGGAAGCAAGGATATTGTTAAGAATTTGCAGGGCTTCAGTGTATTTAGAATCATATCTCAGATTCATTGCTTTTAGTAATGACATATCGAACTCATTCATAGGTTTATCTATCAACTTTTTTGAATACTTAAGGAAAATCTTTTCAGCTTCACCATCTCTCTCATCGATAAAATCTTCACGAGTCTCGCGGTAGTAATTAAGCGCACGGTCTCTTTGTCCTGTCATTTCATATGCGATACCAAGATGGAATAGACTGATATTATACCTGTCTTCGTAGTTGACATGCTTTAGATGTTCCTCGAAGTATTTAGCCGCATTGTCAAAATCATTTTTTCTAAAATAAGACATACCCAGGACGAAGTTAGCGCCTTTCATTATTTCATTTTGAAGGGAGTGGGTATTTAGTTCAAGTGACAAATTAGCCTGTGCGATTGCATCATCGTTTTTACCCATTTGCTGTAAAATATTAGCATAAAAAAGCCGGAAAAGGGGACTTTCGGGATACTTCTCGGTGAGTTCCTTAAGCATGCGCTCGGTTTCACCATTGTCTTCCTCTCTTTCCCTTAATGAGAAAATAGCGAGGTAAACTTGTGATTCGACTTTTGTAAATTTGCCATTGTTTCGGGAACGTGAGAGCATACCTCTTCCTTCTTTTAGATCTCCATCAAACCCTATAATCGACATCAGCCATTGAAATTTTTCCGGAACGAATGAAATTGCAATTTTGTAAAGTCCCAATCCCATATATGCATCATTGAAAGCAGGATCTCTTTCTGTGATCTCACTTAATATTCTATAGCCTGAGTTTCCGTCTGAAGCCGCGGAGAGTAGACTCTTATTCAAACTAAGGAGTAAAAGAGAGCGGTAGCTGTATGTCTGTCCTTTGTAAAATAGTGCTTCGATGTTGTTGTCATTTTTATCGAGTAAGTCATCGCACTTCTCGATAACCTTTTCTGAACTTAGAATATATTGCTCATATATCTTTTCATCACGCGAAGCCATGGCAGTATGAAACAATATCAAAGATTCATAAAAGAAACCTTTCGGGTCATTTGGATATTCTGTTTGTGCTTTCCGGAAGTAGCTAGTTGCGTCATCGAATTTGAGGTAGTACATATCTTCCAGCCCCGCGAAAATAAGCTCATCTATGCGCATATCAATAGCAAGTTTACTTCTATGCTCAAAAATAGGGTTATTTGCCTGTAAGGGAATAATAAATACTAATGTGAAAAATACGGACAAAAGATATCTCATAGATGATTATTATTTATCAATTTAGGTTATAAAATCCTGATAAAAATAGTCAAAAAGGGGGTTCTAAAAAATTTTTTTGGATAGTGTGGACTAAAAAAATCTTTGCAGGCATTGTTTTTAATAGCTATATTACTATAAAATCAAATGGGAGGAATAAATATGTTCGGAAAATTCAACCGATTTAACGTTGTTCTTTCTTTGTTGTTAGTAGTTTCTGTTGTTTTCTTCTACGGTAGTTTCTTTGGGTTTAGTGATGATCCTGATTATCTTGCGTCACAGGAGAATCTAAATCTATCGACGGAAGGAAATACACTTTTTAATATTCCTTATGAGCGTCCTGTTTACACATTGCAAACTGACGCTGCTGACACAATTACTCTTAATGCGAATCCAGGTCCATCCAATAATGGTGGTGCGACCGGATATGCAATTTTCGCAAATCTTGTTGCGGGATCCAATAATATTATTGTTACCCAGATGAGTTCAGGTAACACCGCAACTGCAGGTGCAAGTTTTACAGTTGAAGTATTTACACGTACAGGGAATGCATTAGGCGGTCCCGTAGGTTCAGGACCGGGAAGTTCTTCTGCTGGATGGACATCTCTAGGTACTGTCCCTGCTACCCAAGGTGCAACGTCCCAGGGAATTTCGGAACTCTTTAATATACCTCCGATAATGGTACCGGCTGGTGATACTGTAGGTGTTGCATTCCTATTTACAGGTGCAGGTCCAAGATATTTCGGTACAGGTACGCCACCTTACAGTACATACTCAGATACCAATATTACATTAATAACCGGTGATTCACGTACAGCTCCTTTTACTACAACAGGAAGTTTCTTCTCATCACGGGCTCTTACAGGTGTGATAAGATATGTTGTTGATGCTCCTCCTCCTCCAGGTAATAGCCTGTGCTTTAGCAGGGGCGGCATCTGGGTATCGATTCCCGACAATATGACAGGAACAGCAAGAGACACCATAAAGGTACCTAATAACATGGGGGCTCTTGATGATATCACAGTTGTAATGGATACCGTTATCCATACATGGGTCGGTGACCTCATATTCGATCTCTCACACGGTGGTCAGGTTGATACACTGTTTGCATGGATGGGAACCGGTTCTTTCGGTAATAGTGGAGATAATCTATTTGGTATTGCTTTAACAGACTCTTCAAACAATCCAATTGTTAATACTAACGGTAGCAATACAGTTCCTCCTCCGGCCGGACAATACTTAGCCGGTGGTAGATCAGGTGTTGACTCTCTGAAGAAGCACTTTGTAAGAGCAGTTGGTCCGGCTTCAGACATTCAGGGTAACTGGGTACTTACAATGCATGACAGAGCCAGTGGTGACACAGGTTCACTTAGAGCATGGCATATTTGTTTCTATAGCGGAACCATTACCCAAATTATCTCTAATAACAATCAGACACCAGATAGATATGTATTAGGACAAAACTATCCTAATCCATTCAACCCATCGACAAAGATCAACTTCTCAATTCCAAAAGCAGGTCTCGTAAGCCTGAGGGTTTATGATATGCTCGGAAGAGAAGTCAAAACATTAGTAGCTGACCAGCTAAGTGCGGGTGAGTTTGCAGTGGACTTTGACGGATCGAACTTGTCAAGTGGTACTTATTTCTACAGACTCCAAGTTGGAGATTTCGTAGAAGTTAAGAAAATGGTACTACTGAAATAAAGTATATATAATATATAAAAAAAGAGCGTTTTCCATAAACGCTCTTTTTTTTTGCATATTCGATTTTAAGATTCAAATTTATTTTGAACAAACGAGGGGTTGTTCCTGTTATTGACTTATTTTATTACAGAATGTCATTATCGCCTCAGGAAATGTAAAAATTTATTATCTTTATTTTCCAAAAGGACATAGCTATATTAATGCTTTTTAAAACCAAATTTCTGTTTAATGTCAAAAATTATATTTGAGATCAACTATAATATTAACCCGGAAAAGAGAAGTGAGTTTCTTTCACTTGCTGAAAAGCTTACGAATCATATAAATAATGAGCTAGGTAAAGATTATGGAATTTACGAGAATAAGAAGGGCTCAAACAATTTTTCGGAAATATATATATGCAAAGATGAGGAAGAATATGAAAATATCGAGGATAACAATGACGATACAGTAATGGAAATTACCGAAAAATTATATAAGGATATAATTACTGACGGTAAAGCTACATACAGTACCAAATACGGAATTTAATATTACTCTAATATATTAGCTATTAAAGACGGTTTCCTCGAGATCGTCTTTTTTATTTTATACCTTTTGTAACGCCTGCTCTATATCCCATATCAGATCGTCTGCATTCTCTATCCCGATAGACAACCGTATAAGCTTTTCTGTAATAAACATATCTTTTCGTTCATTCTCGTCTACGTCAACATGCGTCATTGTGCAAGGATGTTCTGCGAGGCTTTCTGTTCCCCCCAGGCTAACTGCCAGCTTTATCAGTTTAAGATTATTAAGGAATGTAAAAGCTTCTTTTTCCCCGCCATTGATATCGAACGAGATCATTGCTCCGTCACAATCATATTGCTTCTTGTATATCGAATAGGCAGGCTCATCGTCCGGCGTAATAAATCCCAGGTAGTAAACTTTCTCGACCTTTGGATGTTCTTTAAGGAATTTTGCTACCTTTGCAGCATTCTGCGCTTGAAGTTCCATCCTGATCTTAAGTGTCTCGAGACTTCGCATGAGAAGCCATCCTGTCCATGGTCCGCACATATTTCCCAAAAAGGTACGCAGAGTCTTTATCCTTGAAATCAATTCCCTTGATCCGAGACATGCACCTGCTATAACATCACTATGCCCTCCTATATATTTTGTTGCCGAATACACAACAAGGTCGGCTCCGAGCTGTAAAGGATGCTGCCATAGGGGACCCATATATGTATTGTCAACCGCAAGAATAACTTCTTTATCATCTTTTGAATATTTATTCGCAATTTCCTTACAGCATTGGATATCAATGAGAGCATTTGTGGGGTTTGCGGGCGTTTCAATATATATCATTGCGAGATTTTGAGCATAACCGGATTTTTCGATCAAGCCTATCACTTCATCTTTTAGCATCCCCGCTTTTACTCCGAGAATATTGATATTGAATTTTGTCAGAACATGTTTGATAAAGTGATCGGTGCCTCCATATAGTGGTGATGAGAAGACAAGCAGATCACCCGGTTTTAGAAATTCGAGAAAAATGGTCGAAATTGCCGACATTCCGCTTTCAAAAACAGCACAATCCTCTGCTTTATCCCAAAGTGTTAACCTGTTTTCGAGTATTTCCAGATCAGGATTATTGATACGGCTGTATATAAGCCCCATATGTTCATTCGGTTTCTTTTTTCTGTGTCCATAAGCCACCTCAAAAAAAGCTTTACCTTCTTCGGCCGTTTTAAATGCAAATGTTGAAGTCTGGAATATAGGACATTTTACTGCGCCCTCAGAGAGTTCCGGATCATATCCGTATGACATCATCAGGCTTTCCGGTTTTAGATCATTTTTATCCATGATGTGTTAAATTTTATTGTATGTGCAAATAATAATTTACCATTATTGGTTGATAATCTTAATTCAAAAATTAGGTTAGACACTCAGTATAGGAAATTATTTAACCTTAATTATAATTATATTTCTAATTACATTTTAATAACAATTTTAGCTAAATATTTTAAAAACAAATTATTGAAGTAGTATACGAGTAAGATATGGCTACTGCTGTTAGGAAAATAAAGGACTTTTTCACTGTTCCGCCGGGCTTTGATTTCAGGACGAATATCGGAGTCAAGATCGGGATTGGTATTGTTACGTGGATAATTATTATCCTTTTCCTGCCCAGCTATAAATCAATCGAAACGCAGTACGAGATTGGGACTATATGGTCAAATGAGGACCTTATTGCGCCGTTTTCCTTTCCTGTATATAAGGACGACCAGGATTATGAAAATGAAAAGCAGGAGGTCATAAATAGTGTATCACCGATATTCAAAGAAAGCGGACTGCAGGAAGCCAGCGTTAAGTCTCAATTGAGTAATTTCTTTGATAAGCTGGATAATATTCTTAATAAAGCAGAAGTTCTCCAAAAAGATAATAAGGGCGATATTAATTCTGAGCTTCTCGACGAACAGAAGGATAAGCTTTTTGTTGAGTTTTCCCCGGAGGAATGGCGGGCTTTGTTTTCATATTACAAAGGAGATCTAAGCGGTGAACGCATTTCCTACGGCAGGCTAAAGGAAGATCTGTCGTTATATCTTCAGGAACTATCCAAGAACAAAATCACCGATAAGAGTAAGTCTGATATTAAATCAGAGACAGTCTCTGTTATTATAGGTAATAACAAAGTACTGTCTTCGGAGAATGTTAGCGATATATTCGATAAAGAGCAGGTGGTCGAAATGGTTAACTCAAAATTTACGCCCCTGCTTTCCAATAATGAACTAAGCGAAGTTGTACGAAAAATAAGTAATGTATTCTTAAAACCTAGTCTTGTCTACGATGAAAACCTTACTAATCTTGAGATACAGACACGTATCGATGCAATCCCCAAAACCATCGGAATAGTTCGCGAGAACGAAAGAATAATAAGTAAACATGACCCCATTACCAGACAGACAAAACTTAAGCTCGATTCTTATAAGAAGGTCAGACTCGAAAGAGTAGGAGTGCAGGATTACTTCGTGCAGTATATTGGGAAAGCCTTAATGGTGCTTATACTTTTGCTTTCATTCGTATTCTTTTTAAGGTATATCAGGCCGGAGGTTTTTGCCGACAACCTCATGCTTATTCTGATCTCCTCATTGATCATACTTCAATGTTTCTTTGCTTACCTGAGCTTGCAAGTAGTGGTCAATGCCCCGGTAGAACTATTAATATTTGTGCCTGTTACTTCTATCTTACTTACGATCATTTTTGACTCCAGACTTTCATTTTACAGTTCGGCAATAACATGCTTCCTGATTGCCGCCGTAAGGGGAGGAGATTTTACAATTGCGTTCATTTCCTTCTGTGGAGCTGTTCTCGCGATATTCAGTGTAAGGGATATGAAGAATCGGAACCAGATATTCCGCTCGTTTTTCTTCATTCTTATTGGTAATTCCATTTCTATACTTGCTATATCACTCGACAGGGTACAGGATACCAGTCAGATCTTGAGCCATTTGTTATTTGGAGCGATAAATGCTATAATGTCGCCTGTAATAGCATACGGTCTGCTGATCTTTTATGAAAAGGCATTCAGAATTACAACAGACTTAACTTTAGTAGAGCTGTCGGATTTTAATCACCCGCTTTTGAAAGAGCTTTCATCGAAGGCTCCGGGTACGTTCCATCATAGTATTATAATGGGTAATCTCAGTGAAAAAGCCGCGGATGCGATAGGCGCGAATGGTGTTCTTGCCAGGGTCGGATGCTATTACCATGATATCGGAAAGATAGCAAGACCGGAATACTACGTGGAAAACCAGATGGATAATAATCTACATGACAGGCTTAATCCAAAAATGAGTGCAAAGATAATTATCTCACACGTAAAAGATGGCGTAAAGCTTGCCGAGAAATATAGACTTCCGCAGGAAATAATTAACTTTATACCGATGCACCATGGTACCATACTTGTGTCATATTTTCACAATAAAGATAAAGAGGCTCTCGAAGCGGAAGGGCAGTCGGATGAAATATACCGCTATCCCGGACCTAAACCCTCTACGAAGGAAGCCGGTATAGTGATGCTGGCAGATGCAGTGGAAGCCTCGACACGGGCTATGGATGATCCTACTCCCGGTAAGCTCGAAAAGCAGATCGACAGGATAATAAATGAGCGCCTTAACGACGGACAACTTGATGAGTGTGATCTTACATTAAAGGATCTTACGAGGATAAAACAAAGCTTCCTTGCAATTCTTGTTGGTATTCATCATCACAGAATAAAATATCCTGAAGAGCAAAAGAAACAAACTCAGCAGGAAGATATAGCCATCTAAATGGATTATCGTAAACAGTTCATAAATTTTCTCAGGACAGAAAAGTCACTCTCCGAAAATACTGTGCAATCCTATTCATTCGATCTAAAAAAATTTTCCGACTTTCTAGATACTAAAAAGGTATCGGGAATAGACGAAGCGTCTGAAAAGAACGTCATAGACTTTTTGCGAAGCCTCCGCTCAGTTAAAGATGAAAAACCAATCTCCGAAAAATCAATGGCGCGTATGCTTTCTACATTGAGATCATATTACAGATTTCTTGAATCAGAAGGTGTGATTTCAGCGAACCCAATGGAAAATATTGATTCCCCCAGGCAAAAAAGAGAACTTCCTGAAGTGCTCTCCGTAAGTGAGATAGACTCTATCCTCTCAAAACCGGATGTGAGTGACAAACTTGGCTTAAGAGACAGGGCGATACTTGAGACAATGTATGCAAGCGGATTACGCGTGAGCGAAGTTATTAATTTACAATTATCGGATATCATCACGGATGAAGAGTTTCTAAGAGTAATGGGCAAGGGATCGAAGGAAAGAATTGTTCCGATAGGGAGCTCGGCTCTCGATTGGGTAAAGAAATACGTAGAGGGCTCCCGTAGTATTTTGAGGAATGACAAATCTGAGAATTATTTATTCCTTAATTTTAGAGGGAAGAAGTTATCCAGAATGGCAATATGGGACATTGTTAGAAAATATTGTACTCAAGCGGGTATAAAGAAGGATGTCCATCCGCATACACTCAGGCATTCATTCGCAACACATCTATTGGAGGGTGGAGCGGATATAAGGATCATACAGGAGATGCTGGGGCATTCTGATATTTCCACCACCCAGATATACACTCATATTGATAAGGAGTATCTCATCGAGGTTCATAAGACATTTCACCCAAGAGCCTGATTATTATAAATCCATTTTATTTTTCAAAGATTCTTATAATATTTTGAAGAGTGGAATAAATGTGCGAAAAATAATAAAATAAAATGCTAAGAAAATGAGACGCTTAATTTTTACTTTATTCGTTGTATCTATATTTTTGTCAACTGGATTTGATTTTGGAGATAGGATTATTTCTAATTCTAATAATTCCATCAAATACATCCCTGATGTAATGGGTAATGTTAATCTGCTTGATAACGAGGGGAATATGTTAGTTGTTCATACGGATAATCCCGATTCGTTTCCTATGTATTCGGGTTTCCCTGTTAATATAACAAGTGCTACTACCGCAGAGGGTGGAATATTTTGTAATATGGACGGGGATCCTGAGCTTGAGATAGTGTATAATACCGGTTTATCTGTTCAGGCAAGAAATCTCGACGGATCGAGTGTACCGGGCTGGCCAAAAACTTTAACACAATCAGCGGACGGCGCTCCTTCATTCGGTGATATCGATGGTGACGGCCAAGGAGAGATCGTTGTTGTTTCTCACGGAGCTACGGTCTCATCCGGTGGCACAATTCGTGCATATGAGTTGGATGGTTCTAATGTTACAGGTTTCCCAATAAACCACGGCTATTGCTCCAGAACCCCTGTTCTTGCTGACCTTGATAATAACGGTTCAATGGAAATAATAGTTAATAAGAGAGCAACCGGTGTAAATGAACTATGGGTTTACAAAGGTGACGGTACTGTATATCCCGGCTGGCCAAGATCTTTAAGCCACGTCCCCGGCTCAAGCGCGGCTGTAGGAAATATCGATAATACAGGCGGTCCTGAGATCATAATGGAAGCGTACGATGGTATTTTCGCGTGGCATGCGAACGGAGATTCACTCCCGGGATTTCCATATATGTTAACCAATGGTGATAACACTTCCTATTCCTCACCTGTTCTTGTAGATGTGAACGGAGACAATCAAAAAGAGATTGTATTCGGGACACATGGATCATCAGGCGGTTTTGTTTACATTTTAAAGAATGACGGTACAGTAATGCCGGGCTGGCCAAAAACTACTTCGCAATGGGTATATGGACCTCCAGCCGTAGGATATATAGATAATGATAATATTCTCGACGTTGCAGTAGGTGATCAGGTGGGAAGCGGTTCTCCGGCTGATTTTGTATATGCCTGGAATATAAATGGCACCGCGCTCAGTGGATTTCCGATAGGACCGGTATGGGCTGTTAATGCACAGGTGATTCTTGCAGATATAGACAATGATAATATGACGGAGCTTATCTTTGATGACAATACATCACCACCGGGCAGGTATCTGGCATATAATCATGATGCAACACCCGTCAGTGGATGGCCTATCGAATTTACGGGCAGTTCGTTTTTCAGTACACCTGTATTGACCGATGTAAACAGGGATGGTATTCTGGACATTGCAGGAACGGGAAATGAAATAGTAAGCCAGATAGTTCATATCTATCTATGGAATACAGGAATGCCATATAATACTTCACGTATGTATAATCCGGTGTGGCAATATAATGTACAACATACCGGCGAGTATAATAATAGGACCCTGGTAAACATTAACACGGTCTCAAATCAAACACCGGAAACATTTAAATTATATCAGAACTATCCAAATCCGTTTAATCCTTCGACTAATATTAAATTTGATATTACTAAATCATCTAATGTAAGGCTTACTGTATATGATATGCTTGGCAAGGAAGTAAAAACTTTATTTGCGGGCGATCTGAATGCAGGAAGTTATGAATATAATTTTAATGCTGAAGGACTGACTTCGGGAGTTTATTTCTACAGGCTATTTGCGAACGGTGAAACTGTTGGAGTTAATAAAATGCTTCTTATAAAATAATTATATCCGGGCGGCAGATATGCCGCCCTTTTTTATTATGCAATCAAAAGAATCACAGAGCTTAGTTACACCACAGGCAGCTCTCCAGATGCTGAAGGATGGCAACAAAAGATTTGTTGAAAAAAATCAGCTGGAGAGGGATTATCATTATGAAGCGGGTGAGACTTCCACTTCGCAATATCCATTTGCGGCTATTCTTGGATGCATTGATTCCAGGGTGCCGGTTGAAGTCGTATTCGACCAGGGATTTGGGGATATATTTGTAACGAGGATAGCCGGAAATATTGTAAATGATGACATAATCGGAAGCCTTGAATTTTCCTGCAAAGCTGTCGGTGCTAAGCTCATACTTATCCTCGGTCATTCAAATTGCGGCGCAATATTGGGTACAATAAATGATGTTAAGTTAGGAAAATTGACCGGGCTTTTGGATAAAATTAAACCTGCTGTTGATGCTCTCCAATCATACGAAGGTGATATATCTGCCGATAATCCTGATTATGTCCATAGAGTATGCGAAATGAATGTTTTACTAATGATACAAAAGCTCAGAAGTGAAAGCGATATTTTAAGAGAAATGGAAGAAAAAGGTGAAATATTAATAAAAGGTGCCTGGTATGATATTGCCTCAGGTGCTGTAGAGTTTCTTGATTAGTACTTCCTTAGATCCTTACCCCAGAGAAGTTTCTTATTTAAGGTCTTAAAATAGCTCGATCTCGGACGGTTTATGACCTTCATAGTATAATCTGCCTTCTCAAATGTGAACTCGACAGGAGAATTAAAATTCCTGAATTTCTGCCCATCAGCTGTCACCCGTGCTTCAATTTCCCGGTGAACCTTAACGGTTATGATACCCTTATCGGGAACAATGATTGGGCGCACATTGAGCGTATGCGGGCATACCGGAGTAATTATAAAATCACTGCTTTCCAATGAAACGATTGGTCCTCCGGCGGAGAGAGAATATCCCGTGCATCCGGTCGGCGTTGAGATTATAACTCCGTCACCAAGGAACTGTACTATTTTTTCATTATTATAGAGTATCTCGATCTCCATCATGCGGATAGAGTGGGATCTATCTACAACTATCTCATTTATGCCATGGAGTTTTTTACCATTTGGCAGTTTGCACGATAAAACAACTCTATCTTTAACTTTAAAATGTTTTTTTGTCAGCTGTTTGATGAATTTCTTCATCTCAGATGGATTGATCTCAGACATAAATCCGAGTGTACCCATATTTACTCCAAAGATAGGGATCTGCTTATTTCCGACAAGCCTAGCAGTATGGAGGAATGTACCGTCACCACCAAGAGAAATAATAACGTCTGAATTACGTACTACTTCTGAAGAAGTGAAACATCTTTTCTTAAATTCCGGCTTTGTAATTTTAGATATGAGGTCCTTATCAAGAAAAAATTCCAGTTTTTCCTTTGTCATAAATGAGAGCAGATCAAAAAGGGTGCTCTCGATGTCAGGTTTATTAATATTTCCGATTATTCCAAATCTCATTCACCTTCAGGTTTATCATCATTGGTTTGTTCTTCTGGATTGGTATCTTCTTCCGGTTTTTCCGGACTGCCGTTAGATTCGGCTTTTGAATCCTTATTCTTTTCTTCGACATAATTAAGCTTAAGGTCTGAGATAACCTGGTTAAGGAATCTGCCTTCATCGTCATTTAGATTGTTAGCCGTTTTTTCCTTTAGCATGTCGAGAATATCTATGCTCACTTGCGCCGCATTAAGGTCTCTCTCGCTTTCATCGGTAAAAGGATTTTTTAGCTTGCCTAATTGCATCATCGTCTGCATTTGGAAACTGTTAATAAGTGACAGGAATAATTGTGTACTTCTTGTGATTTCCATGTTTACGTTTTATTTTGTTTTTTTGGTGTTAATTTAAATATAATAAATGGCACGGATAAAAGGAAAAGGAATACCGTCAGTACTTCGTGGTCACCGAAGTTCCATTCAAAGATACCGGATATTTGAAACGATATAAACATAAGAATGCTTCCCAGTATCAGTGCATGGTCGCTTTCGTTGGTTATTTCCCGGTAGTATTTCAGCTGTTTAAGGAATACTGTTAGAAACAATCCTACAAATGAAACAAAACCTAATATGCCTGTTGTAGCCAGTATCATGAATATATTGCTATGCAGGTGGGAATGCTCCCACTCGGTAAGGTGGGGTTTATACATGATATAGACATCCATTATTTTATTATCGCCTACGCCGGTAAATGGATTTGCCAGAAATATCTGCCAGCCTGTCTTCCACATAGTGAGGCGCGCTGCATTACTGCCATGCTCAGGGTCGAATATGCTTGTGAATCTGGAAGTGAACTCCGGCGGTAAGACAAAAAGTAAAATAATGATCACTACCGCCCCTACTATCACAGCCTTCCAGTTTTTGATAAATCCAAAGATTGCAAGACAAACTATGAATGCGAGTAGTACGTTTCTCGATTGCGTCAGAAGCATTGAGAGCAAGATCGGTATGGATATTATTATTAGATACTTTCTATCCACAAAAAATCTTTCCTTAATAAACATAAGTGGGAATATAGTCATCAGCACCATGATCTTGATCTCTGCACTGCTGATAGGGTAGAGTAAATAATCTATACGTGTCTCAGCAAAGCCTCTTTCCGGGATCAGTGTAGGTGCTAATATAAAGTAGTTTACAAGTTCATATATTGAAACAAGCATTACCGAACAAAGTACAACAAATAATACGAAGTGTAATGCTTTTCTGTCCGGAATCTTGTATACCGTACCAAAGAAAACAAGGAACAGTAACAATCTTTTCAACCCGATCATTGCTCCTTCCGGATAGACGGCATAAATTCGCGAAAGTATCTCAGCTACGGAAAATAATAGCATGAAAAGGACAATATATTTCAGCTCCTGCCAGATGACCTTTCCATGTGGTTCTTTTCGGTATACCAGAAGCTGTATAATCCATAGACCTCCCCAGGTCCCAAATGCTATCGAGGAAGCAGCCACGGAAACACTAACAGTAATAACCTGGACTACCAGAAGCGAAACAATTATTCCGTTGAGTTTCGAATATATTTTATCGTTTGTGTCGGGCAACTTTATCAGCTGAACTGTAATTCATATAATTTTTTATAAACACCGTCCGGCGAAGCAATTAATTCATCGTGCGTACCGGACTGAACTATTATTCCATTCTCTATAACAATAATCCTATCCGCATTTTTCACCGTGGAAAGCCTGTGCGCGATAACTATAGAAGTTCTGTTCGTCATCAATGTTTCGAGAGCATTCTGTACGAGCTTTTCCGACTCCATGTCGAGGGATGATGTTGCTTCATCCAGTATCAAAATCGGAGGATTGCGTAATAGTGTCCTTGCTATCGAAATCCTCTGTTTTTGACCGCCGGAGAGTTTGATACCCCTGTCTCCAATTACTGTATCGAAACCATTTTCTGTCTGCTCGATGAAATCATAGGCATTTGCTGATCTACATACGGTTATTAATTCCTCATCGGAGATATTTTCCAATCCAAAAAGAATATTATTCCTTATTGTGTCATTGAATAGAATCGTCTCCTGCTGTACCATTCCCATCAGGTTCCTCAGTGAGGAAAGTTTTACTTCCTTCAGGTTTGTTCCATCAATAAGAATTTCGCCATTAGTCGGGTCATAGAATCTGAATATAAGATCGACCAGAGTGGATTTCCCGGCTCCGGACGGACCGACTACCGCGACAACTTCCGATTTCTTTATTTCCAGATCGATATTCTGTAATACCGGTGTACCGTCATTATAACTGAATGAAACATTATTAAGTTTTAAACTATTCTCGAACCCTTGCTTGTCAATTGCTGCCGGAGATTCGCTGATTTCTACAGGCTGATCCAGAACTCCAAAGATCCTGTCTGCTGAAGCCGAGGCTTCCTGTATCCTGTTGTTTATCGAGCCGAGATTTTTTATTGGTGTTACAAGCTGGAATATGACAAAAATGAAGCCGAGGAATTCCGCGGGGTCGAGTGTATGATCCACGAGAATCTGTCTCCCTCCGAACCAGATAATAATGATCCCCGCTGTGATTGTTAACAGCTCCGAAATGGGGGATGCCATCTCGCTTGCATATACATTCTTCATTGTAAGGTTCTTCAGCTCATTCGCTTCACCCCTGAACTCTTTATTCTTGAATGCTTCGCCCCTTAACGCGCGGATGATCTTTGCACCGTATATCGTCTCCGATATTACGGAGATAATGTCCGCAGACTTTTGCTGCATGCGCATACTCCTGCGACGAAGTGATGAACCTATTTTAGAAACAATTAAGATCGTAACAGGGAATACAAGGAATGCTATTAAAGTAAGTTCCCAGCTGATGGATAACGCGATTGCAAGAAATATCATAACCATTATCGGCTCGCGCATCAGGTTAAGGAAAGTAGATGATATTGCTATCTGTATCGCATTCACATCATTTGACATAATGGAAACAAGGTTACCCGATCTTTCGTTAGTGAAAAATCTCAGCGACAGCGCGTTTATTTTCTCGTACATTTGAATACGTATGTCGCGTACCACGCCTTTCTCTACCTGCTGGATCGTGATCGATTGCAGAAATCCGGTGAGGTTTTTCAGGAAGAAGGCGACAAATATAAGTATGCACGCTTTTCCGAGCGCACTGAGTTTACCACCTTCGAAAATGAACTGTTCTATCCACGTAAGAAATGACCTCAAAAATGAGAAAATGCCGGTGGAGTCGTTTCCTGTAGATTGTACTTCGTCGAGGAAGAGTGTTTTCATCAAAGGGATGGTCAGATATACCGCAATACCGCTTAATATAGAAAATAAAATAGATAATATTGCCGATAGTATGATAAATTTCCTGTAATTCCTTACGTATGTCAGCAGACGTCGGTAAGTTTTCATCGTTTGTCCTTATTTTGTATTTCCCATATCTTCATATATGTCAGCATAGATGTGATCATATTAAAAAACGAGACCATAAGCCCGTGTACTCCGTCGAGAAATCCTCCGCGGAAAATATACTCTCTGTAAAATCCGAAGAATGGCCGGACCATCAGCACAAAAAACCCGGCTGATTTTGTTCCTGCTTTTTCCTGAGCCGATAGGGTAGAGTATACATTAACTTTATCCATGAACTCCGATATTGAGGTAACGGTGTAATGAAGTATGTCATTTTTTAATCTGCCGGTTTCACCGTCGATAAGATATCTCTCATGGACCAGGTTGTCACTTAGTTTAACTTTATCTTTTCTGAATAGCCTTAATTTATAGTCAGGGTACCATCCGCAGTGCTTCACCCATTTTCCGAGGAAGAAGCTTTTACGCGGCATTTCGTAACCGGAATATTTCTCGCCATCGGCATTTAACCTCTCCAGCATTTCTTTCGTCAGTTCTTCCGTACATCTTTCATCGGCATCGAGTGAAAACATCCATTCATTGCTCACTTTGCCCAAAGAGAAAGTCCTCTGCTTAGCATATCCTTCCCACTTATTTTCATAGACCTTATCGGTATACTTTAAAGCTAATTCTCGCGTATTGTCAGTGCTTCCGCCGTCGATGACAACTATTTCATCAGCCCACGAGACGCTTTTGAGGCAGTCCTCAATGTTCTTTTCTTCATTTGTACATATAATAACAGCAGAAATCTTCATCTTAGTAATTATGATTCAATAATTTACTAAATGAACCCAATAATTGTAACAGAAAACGGATTAGTCATTATCGCCCCTTTTTCTAAATTTTATGAGATCTGTGTTAGTAATTGGCGGTTTTTCATAGCAATATTTCCCACTGTTTTGGTAAGCCCAGGTCTTAGCATAAAGTGCAGAACGGTAAAACGCTGAGAATAATGCCAGAATAAGCCCCTGTATACCGTCCCTGAAGCCTCCCTTGAGTATAAACATTTTTATGAATACAGGAATAGGATTTATAATGAGATTATACCATCTTACTTTTTTGCCGTTCAGTTCCTTAAGTTTATTGCTGGTATCATAGGTTGTGTAAATATTTATTCTACTTATGTAATCGTAAAGGTTCCGGTAAGTGTAATGAATGATGTTTCCTTTCAACCTGATTTTACGGGAATCTGTCGTGTATGAGCTGTGTATCTCTCTATGAATGGGATAGGACCTGTCTTTTCTGAATAACCTATACTGGTAATCTGGGTACCAACCTCCGTGAAGAATGTATTTGCCGAGGAATTTAACTTTCCTGGATATTTCATATCCCCCTATATCCTCGGGAGGATTACTTAGCTGATCCAATACTTCCTTTCGCAGTACTTCTGTTAGCTCTTCATCCGAGTCGACTACAAAGATCCAGTTATTACCGGCTAGCCTTACTCCGTACTCAAGTTGTCTTGTATATCCGTCATAATCTCTTTCAAAGAGTTTTGCATTGTATGAAAGTACTATTGCCTTAGTCTTATCTTTACTGTGGGAATCTACTACGATTATCTCATCCACCCATTTAATGCTTTCCAGACAGCGGGGTAAATTGTCCTCGCTGTTATATGTCAGCACAACAGCGGAGATCTTTTCAGGCATGGTGTTTACTTAATAATTATCATTTTCTTTACGGATTCAAATTTATTAGAAGTAAGTTTATAAAAATAAACTCCACTTGGAATGCTTTCCGGACTAAATTCAATTTCAAAGGTGCCCGCTGGAATAAACTCATTCAATAACTCTTTGATTTCTTTACCTGTTACATCGTATACCTTTAATGATGTGAAACTGCCCTTTGGAATAGAAAATTTAATTTTTGTTGAGGGATTAAATGGATTGGGATAATTTTGCTCCAACTTATAATTTTCAGGTATTTCTGAATATTGTTGAAGAATGCCTATCGAAGTCTGATAATATTTGGCAGCTAGAAGTTCTCTCCCCGAATTTGGGTAATTTTTGTAAGAAGTACCTGTTGTATAAATATTATGACCTTTAACAAAAAGATCTCCAATTTCATCGTCTTCAAATGAGGTATTAGTTATGTTTGTGATCCATACTAACGATCCCGTAGTGTCATATTTGGCGGTAACCAGACCCCTTTCATTGTCATTTATTGTCCTGCTACCATAACCGTTAATATATATATTATTATATTCATCTAATATTAAGTTTGTCGTTTTTTCCGCAACTCCATTCGTTCTACGTAAATAAAAGGTGATTTTGTCCAAGTAAAGATTACCTAATGCATCATATTTTAAAATATGGATTGGATTTTTCAAAGTGTTATGTTTTTGCTCAACAGCCAGGATACAGAGGTTATTTTGGTTATCGACTTTTATTCTTGATCCAAATGTTCCATCATTGTTAGGATCATTAACATAATCCCGGTCCCATACTAACGTGCCTGAAGGAGAATATTTATAAGCTTTCGTGAAATAATATGAATGACTACCCGAAAATCCGACACTCCATCCAGTGCAATATACATTTCCAAAATTGTCTAAGGCAACGTCAGTTCCAGACATTGCATTGTAATCAAAATTAATCCACTCCGTTGTTCCACTTGAAGTAATTTTTGTAATGAAAAAGCATAATCCACCTCCATTATTTGGAAGAGTTCCTGTTACATATAAATTATTGTTTTGATCGAAAACATAACTATTTGGGAAAATATATGAATCATATTGATTTGGGGTTCTGAAGTAATTTGTCCAGAGCTGGTTTCCATTATTGTCATATTTGATAATTGTTATGTTGCTTGGGGAATTTGTATCCTTTGTAACACTTATTGTGAAAATATGTCCTTGTGAATTAGTAGTAACAAAATATGGATAATTCCACCCTGGTAAATTTCCAGAGAATCCTCTTGACCAAATAGTATCCCCGGTAGATGTATATTTAGTTAAAGCCATCAAACTCCTTATGCTTATGGCATACAAAAAACCGTCGTTCCCTGCTGTAATACCAGAACCTATTTCCTCCGATATTTTAACCCAATTAGTTGTTCCGTTAGAAGAAAATTTTAAAGTGGGGTTATAATAATTCATACTTGATCCGTTCATATAAACGTTTCCTTGATTGTCAATGGTTGATCCACCTAGCAAACGAATCCCATAAACAGGGTAGTTGTATGTATTTATCCATTCTGTGGATATCTGTGGATATAAATTAGATATGCAAATAAGCATTACTAATAAAACGAATATAATTTTTCTCATTTCTAATAGATTTACTTGGTATATAACAACAAAATATGAATATTGTTATTTAGATAAACCATTTTTAGCAAAAAAATTTTTCTTTTCCTTCACTTCCTGGAAATATTCGAAATTCCTCTCGTCTTCCTTTGTTCTCGGATGAAAAAGATGATATTGTATTGCCTTATTCCTGACCGATTTGAACTTTACATCTATCAACCTTAACCTGAACTCTATATCCGAGTCCTCACCCAATCCCGGACCTTCATAATTTTCATCGAAGCCGTTTGTCTTTTCGAGAAGTGACTTCTGTATGGAAAAATTGCATCCAAGTATATGCTCGTCATCTTTCCCGAACACCCTCGCGCTGAACCGCAATCCCTCCTCCACGTGCTTGGAACCCTCACCTGACCCTTTCATTGAGTCGACGAAGTGCTTCAGCCCGATCTTCTGGTAATCACCGGACAAAATGCTCTCCTTAGTGATCCTTTCCGACATTTCCTTCCCCAGAGCCACCCTGCGCCCGCACAATACTGTATTATCCTCACGATTTTCTACGTGCTCCTTGATAAAATCCGAGTGGGGGACGCAGTCGCCGTCGATGAAAATCAAATAATCCGTGTTTGACTTTCTTATAGCTTCATTAAGGATACGGTTCTTACGGAATCCCTTATCTTCCTGTGTGATATGTATGATAGGATTATTTAGATAGGATTTACTTTTTCCGATTAGCTCGGAAATACCTTCATTCTCACCGTCCTCAGCAACAATTATCTCGAAATCCTTATACGATTGTTTGCTAAGTGCGTAAAATATCAATTCAAGCGCCTTAGTATTCTTATATACTGAAATTATTATGGAAGCATTGCTCATCTGACAAAATTACAAAATGGTTATTAAAGTTGTAATTGAAAAAAGCTAAATATAAGCTTAATTTTAAGAAAATAAATTACTATGGCATTTAATTTTAACAAGCTCACGCTGAAATCACAGGAAGCCATACAGAAGGCTCAGGATCTGGCTTCCGATAACTCTAACCAGCAGATAGAACCCGCGCACCTGTTTGAAGCGCTCCTCTCCGAGAAAGAGGGAATAGTCAACTCCATCCTCCTGAAGCTCGGGGTAAATAAGGATCTGCTGGAATCAAGAACGGAAGAAATTGTGAAATCCTTCCCAAAGGTATCCGGCGCAGGGGCAGGAAATATCGCTATATCACGTGAACTGGCGGACGTGCTGGAGAAATCTTCTAAGGAAGCCGCCGGGATGAATGATGAATACGTATCCGTCGAACATTTACTTCTCGGTCTTGCGGATGCGAAAAGAACGAAAGTAGGGGAGCTGTTAAACTCCAGCGGGATAACAAAGGATAACATACTAAAAATATTGAAGGAAGTCCGCGGCTCTGCAAGGGTAACCGGACAAAATCCTGAAGAAACATTCCAGTCTCTCGAAAAATACGGACGAAATCTCAACCAGCTTGCCGCGAAAGGTAAACTGGACCCCGTTATCGGACGCGACCAGGAGATAAGGAGAGTGTTGCAGGTTCTATCCAGGCGAACAAAGAATAATCCCGTGCTGATAGGTGAACCCGGTGTCGGTAAGACTGCCATCGCGGAAGGCATCGCGCACAGGATAGTGCAGGGCGACATCCCGGAAAATCTTCGTGACAGGGAAATAGTCGCACTCGATATGGCAGCACTTGTAGCCGGTGCGCAGTACAGGGGACAGTTCGAAGAGAGACTAAAGGGTGTCCTTAAAGAAGTCGAGGAGAGCAACGGCAAGATAATTCTTTTCATAGATGAATTACACACTGTCGTCGGGGCAGGCGCGGCGGAGGGGTCGATGGATGCATCTAATATGCTGAAGCCCGCTCTGGCGCGGGGCGAACTCAGATGTGTTGGCGCGACGACACTCGATGAATACAGGAAATACATTGAAAAAGATCCCGCGCTGGAAAGAAGATTCCAGCCTGTATTCGTTGGGCAGCCCGATGTCGAGGATACGATTTCCATACTTCGCGGTTTAAAAGAAAAATACGAAGTACATCACGGTGTCAGGATAACCGACGCAGCAATAGTAGCCGCAGCGCAATTATCCGACCGTTATATCGCGGATAGATTCTTACCCGATAAGGCGATAGACCTGATAGACGAATCTGCTTCCAAACTAAGAATAGAAATAGATTCCATGCCTGAAGAGATAGACCAGATAGACAGAAGAATTAAGCAATTGGAAATAGAAAAAGAAGCGCTGAAAAGGGAATTGAAACACTAAGTCTGTATCACGCCCGGATTGAATTTGGGCATGTCGGGATTGTTATTTGCTAGTTCTATTGAATAGGAAATATATTCACGTGTTTTTGCCGGGTCTATCACTTCGTCCACCCATAATCTTGATGCAGCATAAAGCACGTTCGTTTGTTCATCATACCTGTCGTGTATTTCTTTGAGGAATTTCTTCTTATCCTCTTCACTTATTTCTTTACCCTCTTTCTTTAGCTGACCCATTTTAATATCCAGCAGTACATTGCTTGCCTGCGCGCCGCCCATCACGGCAATCTGAGCATTTGGATATGCGTATATGAAACGGGGATCGTATCCTTTACCGCACATCGCGTAGTTTCCTGCTCCGTAGCTGTTCCCGGTTATGATGGTGATCTTCGGAACGACCGAGTTAGCAACCGCATTCACCATTTTAGCGCCATCCTTAATGATACCGCCGTGTTCCGAGCGTGAACCCACCATAAATCCTGTTACGTCCTGCAGAAATACCAGCGGGATCTTCCTCTGGTTAGCGTTCATTATAAAACGCGCTGCCTTATCAGCGCTGTCGGAGTATATTACACCGCCGAATTGCATCTCGCCTTTACTGCTTTTGATAACCTCTCTTTGATTTGCCACGATAGCAACTGCCCATCCGTCTATTCTCGCGTAACCCGTAATAATAGTCTTTCCATAGCCCGGTTTATATTCATCGAAATCACCGTCATCAACAATTCTTGCGATTAGGTCGTATGTGTCGTATGGCTTAGAGGTGCTTTCAGGCAGTATTCCGTAAATTTCTTTTTGTTTATGTTTAGGGAGTTTGCTCTCTATCCTGTCGAATCCTGCCTTTTCCGTTTCACCGAACTTTTCTACGAGGCTTCTTATTTTGGCAATACACTCTTCGTCGTTCTTCATTTTCTCATCGGTAATGCCCGAGATCTCTGTCGTTACGGTTGCGCCTCCGAGTGATTCGTTATCTATTTTTTCACCTATTGCCGCCTTTACCAGGTGTGAGCCCGCCAGGAAGATGCTTCCCGTCTTGTCTACTATCAGCGCCTCGTCACTCATGATGGGAAGATAAGCGCCGCCTGCTACACAGGGACCCATTATTGCCGCTATCTGGGGGATTCCCATAGAACTCATTACCGCGTTGTTCCTGAATATTCTTCCGAAATGCTCCTTGTCAGGGAATATCTCATCCTGCATTGGAAGAAATACACCTGCCGAATCTACGAGATAGATTATCGGAAGCTTATTCTCCATAGATATCTCCTGCGCGCGGAGATTCTTCTTGCATGTGATAGGGAACCATGCGCCAGCTTTCACAGTGGCATCATTTGCTACTATGACGCAATTACGTCCGTGTATCTTTCCGATACCAAAGACCGTTCCGGATGACGGAGCTCCGCCGTATTCTTCATACATACCGTAACCGGCATACAGACCCAGCTCCATGAAAAACGATCCTTCGTCTATAAGCAGGTTAATTCTTTCCCTGCAGTGAAGCTTGCCTTTTGAATGGAGTTTCTCGATGGCTTTTTCACCGCCTCCGAGTTTGAGCTTGTCGCCAATGGCTTTTGTTTTGCGCAGTAAGTTTTTGTGAAAATCTTCACGCGCAAGAAATTCATTGTCTTTCTTGATATCGGATTCTATGGCACTCATATGTTTGGGAGGTCACGCTGTTATTGCGCGAATACCTTCTTATTGGAATTGATATATATTGGCTCTTTCTGTTCGGTAATTACTTCCTTAGTAATTATACAATCCGTTACATTGGTCTTCGACGGTATCTTGTACATAATATCCATCATTATATTTTCGAGTATGGATCTCAATGCTCTTGCGCCCGTACCTCTTTTGATAGCCAGTTGTGCGACTTCCTCAAGGGCGTCATCCTGGAATTCCAGCTCGACACCTTCCATTCGGAGAAGTTTCTGATATTGTTTGATAATGGCGTTCTTCGGCTCTGAGAGTATGGATAGCAATGCCGCTTTATCGAGGGATTTCAACGTTGTCGTGACAGGAAGCCTTCCAACGAATTCCGGTATGAGACCGAACTTGATCAGATCGTCCGGCTCGACCAATTCCATTATCTCATCGTTCTTTTTATCGTGCTTCGAAATAACGTTCGCGCCGAAACCGACGGAACTCTTATCCATTCTGTGCTCGATGGTCTTTTCCAGTCCTTCAAATGCGCCGCCGCAGATGAATAGGATGTTCTTTGTGTTAATGTTGATCAATGGCTGTTCAGGGTGCTTCCTTCCGCCCCGCGGTGGTACGCCTGCTACTGTACCTTCGAGCAGTTTCAGCAATGCCTGCTGAACACCCTCGCCCGATACGTCTCGTGTAATGGAAACACTGTCGCTCTTTCTCGCTATTTTATCTATTTCGTCCAGATATATTATACCTCGTTCTGCTTTGTGCAGGTCATAGTTAGCATTCTGCAAAAGGCTTACCAGTATTGACTCTACGTCATCACCTACATAACCGGCTTCTGTTATGGTCGTAGCGTCTGCAATCGCAAAAGGAACGTTTAATAACTTTGCTAGTGTCTGTGCGAGATATGTCTTACCTGTCCCGGTAGGTCCGATGAGCAGGATGTTGCTCTTTTCTATTTCGACGTCGTCGAGAGCGTTTACTTCGAGTGAGTCTATCCTTTTGTAGTGGTTATACACTGCGACGGAAAGAGATTTCTTTGCCCTTTCCTGTCCTATTACGTATTCATCGAGGAATTTCTTGATACCGATTGGTGTGAGGTTGGATTTTATCTTACTAACCGATCTGCTCTGACTTGATATCGAGTTCTGTTTTATGATCTGCATTGCATTACCTACACATATCTCGCAGATATAAACATCTCTGCCTCTTGGGTCTGTGGGACCCTTGATCATGTTTGTAACCTTGTCAGCACTTCTTCCGCAAAAGGAACATCTTGGTTTTGTGGAGCCGGGTTTGTCTTTGCCTGCCATTTGCCAGAGTTTGAGTTAGCAAAATTGTTTAACTGATCATCGTAAAACCTCGTGCGTGATGAGGGAGTCGAACCCCCACGGGTTGCCCCGCTAGATCCTAAGTCTAGTGCGTCTGCCAGTTCCGCCAATCACGCAAAACTTAAATACAAAAATAACCAAAAGTATTTCTAATTACAATATTCATTTATAACTTAAAGGCTTTTTCTTATAGATTGGTTTATTGGGTAACTGTTTTTTAATGATAAATTAATGGTTTATTTAATCTAAAGAAAATTGCGTATATTAATTTTACAATATTTTATCCAATATACATATGTTTAGGCTGAATAAGAATTATTGGGACGAAAAGTACAAACAGGGAGAGCTCAAATGGGATATTGGTTACGTTGCAACTCCTCTTCGTGAATACTTCGATCAATTAAATAACAAAGAAATTTTCATTCTCATTCCGGGAGCGGGAAATGCCTATGAAGCGGAGTATCTTCACAGCAGAGGCTTTCTGAATACTTACGTTCTGGATTGGTCTAAGTCTGCTGTCAAAAGTTTTCTTTCGCGTTACCCTGATTTTCCTGAAGAGAACATACTAATCGATGATTTCTTTGAACATAACGGCAAATACGACCTTATCGTCGAACAAACGTTCTTTTGCGCAATAGAGCCGATACTTCGTCCCGAATATGCACGCAAAGTTTACGATCTCCTAAATGAGAATGGAAGGCTCGTTGGAGTACTGTTTAACGTTGAGCTTAATACTGACCGTCCTCCTTATGGCGGATTCAAATCCGAGTATATTAAGTACTTCTCACCTTACTTCGACATCAATGTTTTTGACACCGCGTTTAATTCCATCGAGCCCAGAAAGGGCAGGGAATTATTCATGAATCTCACCAAAAAACACGCAATCTAGGGAACAAAATCTCCCATTCCGGAGTATAATGGGAAATTTTCCATTATGAAACCTTCCAATACCATAAAGCTATTGCTTCTGCTTGGTGTGCTCGCAATATCCGGCTGTTCTGGAGTGAATGAGTTTGCCAGATACGATATTAGAAATTCCAGGATACTCTTCAAATCATCTGCTATGCATTCCGCCTCGAATGTAAGAGTGAATATTACAAAACCCGACATAGTATCGGATAATAATCCGGTCGAAATCATTTTGACTGAAGTCGGCGAGAACATCTTCTCCTCGAATGTGCAGGAGAAAATTAACAGGGCTTACCAGCCGGATACCGTTTCATCTAAACTTTCCGACGGATTAAAAACCGGTCTTGGAGATTATTTTAGTTTCACTCCCGTATCCGCGCAGTCAGATAATCCCGACTACTTGTTTGACACACGTTTGGAAAAGTTCGAGCTAGGCTCGGGAAGCTACGGCATCTACGCGAACATTTCTGCTGAAGTGCTCATCGTGGACCGTAAAAGCGCTAAGACCGTCTGGAAAAATACCGAACGCGTCAGCACTCCGCTTAAGGAAGCATATTACTCATATTATCCGGATAAAAGGGTAAGAACCGCTACCAGCATTATTAATGCCGTCCGGCTGATGAACATGACCGAGAAAGAGATACGCGATGCGATAAATTTTACTGCGGAGGAGCTTGCTTATGAACTCACCGATGTCCTGCGAAACGACATTGCATATTCAAAAGAATAAAGAGTTCTATTTATTAAGTTTGTCTATAACTTTACGGATCCTCTTGATTTTACTTTCCTTCTCGATCTCAACAAGCCGGACTGTCAAGATCTTTATCATCATTTTTTTATCATTACCTGTGACTGCCGTCATAGCTCTTTCTGCATACATTGGAAGCTGATTGATTGCGGCTGTCTCTAATTGCTTGAAGAGCAAGGGTATCGTTCGGTTTGCATAAGATTTATCGGAAGATAATTTTATCAGGATATTAACATAATGATCTTTTGAAATGACCGAACCTTCGTTTGCTGCCTTCTGAATTTTTTCGATATTCTTATATATCGATTTAGAACTCACAGAAGCAATACAGTCCAGAGCTGTCAATGCGCCCCAAATAAGACGGTTATTTTTACTGTCGAGCAGATCCAGAAAATTATTCTCATAACCTGCAATTAGAGAAGGATCGCTTTCGCCGATCTCGTAGAGCACCTTAATGCAATCACTTTGAATACCTTTATTTTTATTCTCAAGGTTTTCTGCAAGCTCCTTTATTGCTTTCTTATCCTTGCTCTTTAGGATTTTTTTTGCTAATTCCTGGTTCGGAACTTCATCCCTTCTATTTAATGAAGTAGATAATTTATCTAGAATGCTCATGGATAGATTTTTTTTTCTAATGAAAAAGCCCCATCATTGAATGAGGCTAAAGAGCGGAAGGGGAGGGATTCGAACCCTCGATAGAGATTTACTCCCTATGACGGTTTAGCAAACCGTTGGTTTCAGCCACTCACCCACCCTTCCGGGATATACAAGCTGAATTAAAGTAAACTCATTTAGAACGCTAAACCGTCTGGCGGTTTAGTCCCCGCTAAAGCGGGATTGGTTTTGCCGAAGGCATCCCTTCGGGACAGCTACTCAAAGGATGATCTTTTCACCCTTCCGTGGAATTACGGCTGAATTACAAATATAAACTTTCTTAGAGCGCTATTCAAGATAAGAGCAATTGTCTTATCCTATAGCGATATAATATCATTATAAATAACGAATAACATCAATAGCAGTAACAGCGCAAAGCCCACATTCTGAAGCACTATCTGCACCTTGAAAGGTACCGGCTTCCTCACTATTCCCTCATAGCATAACAGCATAAAATGTCCTCCGTCCAGCGCCGGGAATGGAAGTATATTGATTATAGCCAGCGACATCGATAACAGTGCTATGAAACTAATGAATGTAAAGAATCCGCCCTCAGCAGATTGTGCCGAAACCTGCGCGATCTTTATCGGACCGCCTATCGCTTTATTGAATGGAATATCACCCTTGAATATCTTCGCCATGGAGCCAAAGAAGACCTCTATACCGTAATAATACATATCGCCTGCCGCTTTTGGTACTGCGCTGAAAACATTGTAACTAATCTCCTGTACCGGACCGGTATATTCTCCGGCTATACCGATACCTATCGTCGAATCTCCCGATGGCGTGATCTTTCCCGACATTTCTTTTCCGTCACGTGTCCATGCTATCTCTACTTCCGTGTTTGCGTTACTTCTTATCAGGTCGATCAGTTGTTGCTGGTTATCTATAGGAACTCCCGCAAAAGAAGTTATCACGTCCTTAGATTCAAGTCCTACTATACCGGCTGGTTTATCCGACTCGACCAGGGTTATTACCGGAAGCATCTTCTCCGGGTACAAACCAAACCCATCCTGAGTAAGATCACCCGTTGCATCCTTTGGGACGGTAATTATCTTTTCTTCACCGTTTCGTTTTACGACGAACGTAAGCGGCTCACCTAGATTATCTATCTTGATGCTTTGGATAATATTGTCCCAGTATTGTATCGGTTTATTATTGATCGTGAGTATCTCGTCACCGGCTTTTAGTCCCGATGCTTCGGCAGGTGAACCCATCTTTACGTAACCCACTGTGGTTGTATCGACGTAGCTCTTTCCTTTTGCGAGATTGATTGCGTAGAATATTGCGAATGCAAGCAGGATGTTCATAATGACTCCCGCTGTTATAACGACCATTCGTCTCCAGACAGGCTTTGATCTGTATTCCCATGGTTTCGGTTCGGTATTGATAAACTCCTTATCCATGCTTTCATCCACCATACCGGCTACTTTTACATATCCGCCGATAGGGAAGACACATATCCTGTAATCTGTATTACCTTCGAGGTCCAGATCATCCTTTAGCTTACCAAATGAAAACCCTGTCTTCTTATTAAATCCTAATATCCTTGGACCCATTCCCAACGCGAATACGTCTGCGCGCATTCCCATTGCTCTTGCCGCAAGGAAGTGTCCCAATTCGTGTATAAATACAAGAATTCCAATTACAATTATGAAATAAAATAGCGTGTTTATAAACTCCATCTGTATTCTCTATCCTTTGTTAAGTGGCGTTTTAAATCGATTATACGCCAGTGAAGATAAATAGTTTTATGTAAAATTAATACATACTAATACTTTCCCGCGTTTGACGGTCTATATCTATAATATCTTCCAGCGTAAAATTGTTCCTGTTTTCATGTGAATCCAGGCATTTATTAATTATCGCCGGAATGTCCAAAAATCCTATTTTTTCCTTAATAAACAGATCGACTGCCACCTCATTTGCGGCGTTCAGCACTGCCGGATATGTACCGCCCTTTTTCAGTACCTCGAACGCCAGCTTTAGACACTCGAATTTCTCATAATCAGGCTCTTCAAAAGTAAGTGTATTATACTTGCTGAAATCCAGCCTCGTAAAGTCGGACTTTACTCTCTCAGGGTATGTAATGGCATATTGTATCGGTATCTTCATATCGGGAATACCCATCTGTGCCTTAATGGACCCGTCCGTGAATTCTACCATCGAATGTATAATTGACTGGGGATGTACGACCACTTCTATTTTCTCGTGCGATATGTTGAATAGCCAGTGCGCTTCTATTACTTCCAATCCCTTGTTCATTAGCGTAGCCGAATCGATCGTGATCTTTGCTCCCATATTCCAGTTAGGATGATTCAGTGCTTCCTTTACGGAAGTCTTTCGCATTTCCTCTATGGATTTTGTTCTGAACGGACCGCCCGACGCAGTCAGAATGATCTTTTCCACCGAAGCCGTATCTTCTCCTACTATACATTGGAGTATAGCTGAATGCTCGCTGTCTATGGGAATTAGTGTCGTGTCATTTTCTTTGAGAAGTTTGTTTATCATCTCACCTGCTACTACAAGCGTTTCCTTGTTTGCCAGCGCAATGGTCTTCCCGGTCTTTATGGCTTCGATCGTCGGCTTTAATCCTGCGAACCCTACTAGTGAACTTATCAAAAGATCATAATCATACCTGGATGTTATATCACATAGACCTTCCTCACCTGTAATTATCTCGAGGTCGGGGAATGAATATTTATCTTTGAACTCCTTTGCTTTTACCGCATCGAGGATTACTATTCCCTTCGGCGAAAATTCTTTCACCTGTTCTGCGAGTTTATCTGTTTGGGAGTTGGTTGTGAGGTAGGTTACTTCTATATCGTAACCGAATTTCTTTAAGCTCCGGATCACGTTCAGAGCATTACTGCCGATCGATCCGGTTGATCCAAGAATACAGACCTTTTTTGTGATATTGTCCAAATAAGATGTTTAAAAAATAAAAACTCAATTCCGATTAAGGAACTGAGTTTTTAAATATAAACTTATTTATTTTAAAATTTGAGGCTAAATAAGGCGGATTTTAGAGGTATTTATTAATAATTTCCATAAATGCCGCTTTATCTCTGCTTCCGATCAATGTTTCTACGATCTTTCCGTCTTTATCTACTATGAATGTTGTGGGAATGCTTTCGATAGTCGACCCGATTGATTGTTCGAATGCATTAACAAGCTCGTCGTTTCCATCCACTATCCAGTATGATACGGGTTTCTGCTCTAGAAAATCCTTAACCTCGGGTGTGCCTTCCTGGTGGAATACGCTGAGACCGACCATTTTAAAATCTTTGTCCTTCAGCTCATTTGAGATTTCGGATAGTTCTGGCATTTCCTTTATACATGGTCCGCACCACGTTGCCCACATATTGATGAAAAGTACCTTTCCTTTAAGATCGGCAGTTGACATTTCTTTTCCGTCTTCTTGCCATGTAAAGTTAGGAACGTTACCCTTTGTTCCTGCCGCTTCGATTTTTCCGACCGGTGACAGCATTACACCGTCGCCTGCTGTTTTTGTATCAGTATTGGAATTTGTGTTTGAGGTGTTTTCAACTTTGGAGTCGCCATCCGTCTTCTTGTTATCGGACGTCGTGTCTGTTTTGTCTTTACTTCCGCATGCCATCAAAAAAACCGTAAATACCAGAGCCAGTGTGAAGTTTAAGATTTTCATTTTGCAGATTATTTTTTAAAGTTAGTTAAAACCGCGTGGATTTGATCGGGATCCATTTTGGAAACGGATGAAGAAAGTGCGTCATCCTTATGCCATAGTATTATGTTTTCCTTTCCTCCGAATTTTTTCGGACAATGAAGCCAGTTCTTTCCTTCCATTACGTTCTCTTTCATGTCCTCGGTAAGCATCAGGTCTTTATTGGCATCGTCGAGTATGTCCTTCTTACACAATTGCATTGTATATATGATCATATCGCCTTTCTTATGTATAAAATGCGCTGTCTTTTTGCCGTTGATTACATTATATACACCGCCAAGAAGCACTGCATCTTTTACGTCGGGAACGAATACTTTGTAGTTTAATTTTTCATCGAAGAATTTTTCCAGCTCTCGTGCGTCATTTGTAGCGTATTGAACTTTAATATCACCGGCTTCTATCTTCTCATATACGTCGCGCGACATTTCGACCAGGTTTACATCATGCGGTACATCTTCCCCTTTGAAAACATAATTGACGGAGAAGAATATTAATATAAGTGCCGCCGCTACACTGCCAAAAAGATACATGTAGTTCCTTGATCTGCCGGTTGAAACCTTTCTAGGGTCTGCACCTGCAGGTTGAGCTGATGTAGTCGGTTGATTTTTTCGGGCATGCATATCCGAGATCTGCTCGGAATATGAATTGATGCTCGTTTGAATGTTCTGATATACGTACTGAGGAGTTTCAATACGGGTGACCCTTTGCTTGATCTCCGTCTTAAGTGCCTTCTCTGCTTCGTATCTGTTCTTGAAATCACTGTCTGAGTCGAGCAGTGATTGTATTCTCTCCTTATCTGCATCGCTTATCTCACCATCAAGCAGTGCGGAAATAAGTTCCTTCATGTCGTAAGAATTTAAAGAGCCGTCGTTTTTTTCAGAATTTGTATAATTCTGCCCCATAGGCAAGTTTTAATTATGCAAAAAAATAATTTATTCTTTTAAGGCTTTTGTAACGTCATAACCTTTATCCTTTGCGTATCCAAGGAGTTTTTGTTGTAATAGTTTTCTCCCCCTGTGAAGTCTGCTTCTTACCGTCCCAATTGGGCATTGCACAAACTCTGCTATCTCTTCATAGCT
Source organism: Ignavibacteriales bacterium (assembly GCA_020635255.1). Taxonomy (NCBI): domain Bacteria; kingdom Pseudomonadati; phylum Ignavibacteriota; class Ignavibacteria; order Ignavibacteriales; species Ignavibacteriales bacterium. The sequence goes on along the minus strand of JACKAC010000001.1, from coordinate 1,591,302 downwards.
CAATCCTTCTATATCGCATAGTATCACTACCGTCTTAAAATCGTCTGGAAGCGAGTTAAGAGCATTAACAAGATCATCGTCTAATAAGTTCGAGAATAATTTCTCCTGAAGATCGGTAGATTCGACCCTGTCTGACTTTATTGAATCGAAGAAATTTTCGACGTCATCGTAGTCGACTTTCCCCGGTTCCTTTTGATTTTTTCGGTACTTATTTATGAACAGATTTTTCATAATTCGAAACAGCCATGCTTTGCAATTAGTTCCTTTTTCGAACTTATGAAAAAAGCGGAATGCGCGTAGATATGTCTCCTGAACCAGGTCATCGGCATCTAGCTGATTCCCTGTCATTCGGTAGGCATAATTGTGAAGGAGATTTATATAAGGCATAGCCTCAGTCTCGAAGTCTTTCTTCTTCTGATCAAGCTCTTCCTCACTGAGAACTTCCTCTTCTGTTATTTCTTCTGACTCTTCGGGATCATCGGCATTATCATCAATCTCATCACTATTCAATGTCACTTCATCTTTTTCAGCTTCGTTTTCGGGCATGTGTTGTGTAGTTGATAACTGAATATTGTGGCAAACTATACATAATCCTTATGTTTTTCAATGAATAAAAGGGAATGCGAAATTGCCGGAAAAACAAATGATTTGAGATAGTTTTGGGCGAGTGACGGGGCTCGAACCCGCGACATTCAGAGCCACAATCTGACGCTCTACCAACTGAGCTACACCCGCCGTGTATCTATTTAAAAATACTGCCTTATTTGATGATTATCAATGAAGTAAAATGCATTAAAAAACCCCCTATTACAGGGGGTTTTGCTGAACGGGCGGGACTCGAACCCGCAACCCTTCGGTTAACAGCCGAATGCTCCACCATTGAGCTACCGTTCAATATTCATACTGAAAATCAAAGAATAACAAATATAAAATAAACCATTTATTTCCGCAATGCACTAAATACTCAATTTGAGAAGAATTTAGACAGATTGATTACGCGACTGCTGAATCCCGGGATTGTCGTTAATCCCATTGCTTGGTTGCTCTGAACCACTGTAGCCAGTACCATATTCTCCATTTGTCCGCTTGTATTGGTTTTAGTGTAATTTACTATCCACAGGTCAGCCGGGAATGTTATAAGCTCCGAAATATACACCGGTAGATTCAGTGTGCCCGCCGCCGGGATCAAAAACACGTTTATCTTTTTGTTCGTACCCGTCTGAAAGAAAATATTTCCGTTCGTCGACGATATGCTCGGCGTGAAGCTTGAATTAAATTTTATTATCTGCGATTCTGTGTTCGCAAGATTTAGTGCCACATCCGAATCTATCAGCAAACCCGGCGGAGTTGTGATCTTAATGTTACTGCTTATTATTAAGTCGAGCGCACCTCTAATTATATTCGCCGCCGATGTATCGGAGATAAGGCTAAGCAGATCCAGCGGATTAAAAAATTGTGTAAGGTTCACACAGTCCGTCTGTCCCGGTATCGGGTCGGGAGCATACAGCCTGAATGACGACGTACTTCCTGACTTATACACATACACCCACGTACCTATCGAATCCAGATTACCGCTAGTCAGTATGGTCAGTGCCGTTAGATCTGTCTTTCCTTCCACTGTTACGTTCCTTCCGTATATCATGACCATATCTGTTGTGTCACCATAATCACGTTTCGATTGTGCATTCGCTGAATCAAGCCTGTCCTTTGCCGTTATCTCATTTGAAAATATCTGAGTTATTACATTCTCACTGTTACACGACCACAGCGATAAACTGATCAATCCAAGTACCAAAATTACCGTAAACGTTGTTATCTTTTGCATAATTGACTTAAATTTACTAAATATAATACCTAATTTAGAATATTAGGACTCGAATTTAAAGTTAAATTTATACTTGATTAACCCCATTACGGTTTCAGAGCTAAGCCAGGAATTGAAATTCCTCATCGAACAAAATTTCCCCTTTATCTACATTACCGGCGAGATCTCCAACTTCAAGATACACACAGCATCCGGACACTACTATTTCTCAGTGAAGGACGATAAGGCCCAGATATCATGCGTTATGTGGAGTTCTCGAAATAGATTTCTGCATGTAACTCCCGAAGACGGTATGAAGGTCGTCATCAAAGGGCGCGTCACCGTATATGAAGGAAGGGGTACATACCAGATAGACGTGTTCGAAGTAGAACCTGCGGGTGTCGGTGAACTCCAGCGAGCATTCGAACGGTTGAAGGAGCAATTACAGGAGGAAGGTCTCTTCGACGAGGAGCACAAGAAAGACCTGCCCGAATTTCCGCAAAGGGTAGGCATCATCACCTCCGAGACAGGCGCTGCGATGCACGATTTTTGTAACGTCACATCCAAGCGCTATCCCAATGCAGAGATATTTCTCTTTCCAGTAACGGTGCAGGGGGCAATTGCCGCCGGCACAATTGTAACTGCCATAAAGAAAGCTCATACCTTGAAACCCGGGCTGGATGTGCTCGTATTAGCTCGTGGTGGTGGCTCTCTCGAGGATTTATGGTCATTCAACGAGGAAAGGGTAGCCAGAGCCATATATGACGCCGAAATCCCCATTGTGAGCGCTATTGGACACGAGATAGACTTCACAATAGCCGATTTTGTGGCTGATTTACGTGCTCCGACACCTTCAGCCGCCGCTGAGCTCATATTTCCTGACAAAAAGGAATTACTTGAAAGAATAAAGCAATTTGAGTATTATATATATGGCGCAATAATTGATAAAATCAATAACTTAAGGGAGATTTTAGACGCGCTGGAGGGCAGTTATGCCTTTAATCGACCTATGGATATTCTCGATGAATATAAATACCGCCTTGATGAAATTGACAGGTCGGTAGAAAGAACAATTAAGGAGAAATTTTATAGTTTAAATAATAGTTTAAACTATATAGACAAAATCCTGAAAAATGTGGATCCCCAAACTATCATGAGAAGGGGATACGCTGTCGTAAAAAGAAATGATGAGGTGGTATCCAGGGCAGAGGGGTTAAAGAGCAAAGACGATGTAAGTATCTCGTTTTTTGACGGCAGTAAAGAAGCGCAAATTAAATAATCTCACATACATTGGCAAAAACCAGATCCGCAGAGCAGACATTCGAAAGTTCTTTTAAAAGGCTTGAGGATATACTCAATAAACTGGAGAATGATATAAACGAAACACCTCTCGATGACGTAATGAATTATTACCAGGAAGGGCTCGAATTATTGAAATTCTGCAGAACGAAACTCAATGAGACGGAGTTAAAAATAGAAAAAATTAAAGCAGGACAATAAACACAAGCGATGACAGCAAACCATTATGACATTAGCTGCACTAAGTTTCTCAAAGACATTAACTATCCAAAAGATCTGAAAAAACTAAACCTGATGGATCTGAGAGAACTCTCAGATGAGGTCAGGGAATACCTTATAGATACTATCTCAAAGATTGGCGGACACCTCGGAGCATCTCTTGGCGTTGTAGAGCTCACACTGGCGCTTCACTACGTTTACAATACACCCGATGACAAAATTGTATGGGACGTTGGTCACCAGGGATATATTCATAAGATACTCACAGGAAGAAAAGAAGCTCTCCAGACTATTCGCCAGAAAGGCGGCATCAGCGGTTTCCTCAAAAGAACCGAAAGCGAGTATGATGTGTTCGGCGCGGGACACGCGTCCACGTCAATTTCAGCCGCGCTGGGTATCGCCGCTGCAAGGGATTATCAGAAGAGGAATTATAAGGTTGTTGCGGTCATCGGTGACGGTTCGATGACAGGCGGAATGCCGTATGAAGCAATGAATAACATCGGACTTTTAAAGAAAGATATTACGGTTATACTGAATGATAATAAGATGTCCATCGCACCGAATAACTGGTCTGTTCAGAATTACTTTAACGAGTTCCTTACAAATGAGGCATATAACAAGTTCAGAACTTTCGTCTGGGACCTCGCCGGTAATCTCGATACAAAGAACAGCGACAGGCTAAGAAAAGTAGCATCGAAGATCGAGGGCGGTATCAAGGGTGTATTAACACCGGGTATGCTTTTTGAAGCAATGGGATTCAGATATTTTGGTCCTATCAACGGTCACAATGTTGTCAATCTTGTTAAGGTCATGGATGAGATAAGCAGGATGTCCGGTCCGATACTTCTGCACGTTGTTACAGAAAAAGGTAAAGGACCTTCATATGCTGACGATCATCCGGAAAGAATTCACGCATTAACTCCATTCGACAAAGAAACCGGTAAAGTTCTGAAAAAGTCATCAGGGACAAGTTATACGAAAGTTTTTGGTGATGCGCTTGTCGAACTTGCGAAAAAGGACGATAAGATAATCGGAATAACGGCGGCAATGCCGAGTGGCACAGGGCTCAACGCCTTGCAGAAAGAGATACCGGACAGGTATTATGACGTTGGAATTGCGGAACAGCATGCCGTTACTTTTGCTGCGGGACTTGCGACGGAAGGATATACACCCGTTTGCGCTATATACTCTACATTCCTTCAGCGTGCATTCGACCAGATAGTTCATGATGTTGCCATTCAAAAACTTCCTGTTGTATTTGTTCTCGACAGGGCGGGGCTGGTTGGAGCTGACGGTCCTACACACCACGGGACTTTCGATCTCAGCTACCTGAGGTTAATACCCGGAATGGTTATCATGGCTCCTAAAGATGAAGACGAGTTAAGGAAGATGCTATACACCGCCACGTTATACAAACGTGGTCCGGTTGCGATCAGGTATCCCAGGGGAAATGCTTTGGGGGTAGAGATCGGTGAGTACGAACAATTACCGATAGGTAAGTCCGAAAAGGTCAGGGAAGGACGCGACGTTGCGATACTTGCGATAGGTAATATGGTGAATAATTCTCAAAAAGCCGCGGACATTCTGGCTGAAGAGGGTATCGAAGCTGAAGTTATCAATATGAGATTTGTAAAACCGCTGGATATCGAAATGCTGATGGATGTTTTCAACAGGTTCGATAAGATCCTGACGGTCGAAGACAATACAATACTTGGCGGATTCGGTAGCGCGGTTTCGGAATTTGCGTCACAGCATAATTACAAGAACGACATTCTAATTCACGGCATACCTGACAGGTTCATTGATCACGGGACACCGGAGGAGCTTCACGAGGACCTTAAGATCGATGCAAAAGGTATCGCTGACATAGTGAGATCACATTTAATTAAGGAAAAGAAAAATGTTTAAACATATCTTGATGATATGGGGGATAGTTTTAGCAGGGATTTATTTTGCGGGTTGCAGTGAAAGTGATACCGTAACGGGTACGAATACCGGGACTTCTACCGGGGGTGACTTGCTTTATGAAAAGCCCGGACTCCTCGATAGTCTTAATGGTACTTGTTCAACATATCTCATAAGAAATCATTTTCTCGATACGATCGATATGTCACAATACAGTACGATAAAGATCGAGTTCTACGCGGACACTGACGGTGATAGGTCTAATCTTGTGATGTATTATTTTGCAAGCGGAGTGATGAATCTTTTCAATCTTGAGGGACTGACTGAGATTAATGGTAATAAATCCATCAGTCTTCCTGCACCGCAGTATATGAGCGACGTGCATTTCCAATTAAGATTGTTTGCATCGGTTTGTACCGGGCAGTATTACCATTTACTTGTAAGAGATCTCAAAATTTACGGAGTAGAATAGATCCCGGTGAAGCTAGATCATCTGATAATAAATAACCAGCCTGAACCGGTTAAACCAAACTTCAACCGGGCTTCTAACGACAAGAAAGTTTATGTAGAAACTTATGGGTGCCAGATGAATTTCTCCGATTCGGAGATCGTCCTCAGCATCCTGAGCGACTTTGGCTATAATGAATCGGGTGATATAGATAATTCCGATGTTATCCTTCTTAATACATGCAGTATCAGGGAAAACGCCGAAACGAAAGTTTACACGCGTCTTGGGCAGTTGCAGAAGTATAAAAAACGCAACCCTAACCTCGTCGTTGGTATTCTCGGATGTATGGCTGAGCGCTTGAGGAAAAAACTCATCGATGAATTAAAGATTGTTGATATTATCGTTGGTCCCGATGAATACAGGAGAGTACCCGAACTCATAGATAATGTTGTATTCAATGGAGAAAAGGGTATTGCAGTACAATTGTCTAGGGTTGAGACCTATGACGATATTCTTCCCGTGCGTAAGCAGGGTATTACGGCATGGCTATCGATAATGAGAGGATGCGATAAGTTCTGCACGTTCTGTGTTGTGCCTTTCACCAGGGGCAGGGAGCGGAGCAGGAATTATAAGAACATTTTGAATGAAGCAGTTAGGCTTCGTGATGAAGGCGTAAAAGATGTTTGGCTTCTGGGTCAGAATGTGAATTCGTATAAATATGATGAAGTGGATTTCGCGGACCTCCTTGAGCTGACAGCAAGGGAACTTCCCGATATGAGGATACGATATACGACCTCACATCCATACGACTGTTCAGTAAAACTTCTCGAAACTATGGCGAAGTATGATAACATCTGCAAATATATTCACCTTCCAATTCAATCCGGGTCGGATAGGGTGCTTCAGGAAATGAACAGGCTGTACTCCGTGGATCATTATATGAGCGTAATGAAAAAAGCACGTGAAATGATGCCCGGTGTTGGACTATCTACGGATATAATATCGAGCTTTCCTTCCGAAACGGAAGATGAACATAAGATGACTCTCGTCGTCATTAATGAAGTCAGGTATGACAGCGCGTTCACATTTGTTTATTCCAGGAGGGAGAATACAAAGGCATACAGAATGCCCGATGATATCGACGCGGAGACTAAGAAAAGGCGCCTGGATGAGATTATAAGCCTGCAGAGAAAGATATCTTTTGAAATCCATAAAGAGCTTATTGGAAAGGAAATGGATGTGCTGGTTGAATCTCTCAGTAAGAAATCCGATGAACAGTTCATGGGAAGAACGGATTGTAATAAGCCGGTTATTATTCCCAAAGAAATGAGTTTTGTGAATGAAGAGGGCGAATTAATGTCGAAAAAATCCTTTGAGATAGGTGATATGGTAAAGGTTAAGATAAATAAAGTAAATTCTGCGACTCTGTTCGGTGAACCTGTCCTTGAAGAAGTAAGAATATAATTTTACCCGTTTGGCAGACTTATTAAGCGTAATCCTTTTTGTGACACTTGGGTTTTTTGTCAGGCTCTTTCCGCTGAGCTGGGTAAGAGCATGTGGCAATTTTTGGGGCATGTTTTTTTTTATCTAATTCCTATCCGCAAAGACGTAGTCCTCTCCAATCTTGAAATTTGTTTCCCCGAAAAACCGGTCGAATGGAAAAAGGACATTCTTAAAAAAGCATATAAGAATGTTTTCATTGTCCTGTTCGAGTTTTTATATTTCCCGAAAATTAACAAGGTAAAAGCCAACAAGGAAATAACTGTTGTCGGAAATGAGCATATGGATGAGGCTATAATGAAAGGGAAGGGTGTTATATTGCTTAGTGGTCACGTTTCTAACTGGGAGCTGTCCGCCTTCGCATACCCGCTCTTGCGCAGGAGGGCGCTCAATATCATTGCGAAGATACAGGCGAGCAAGCTACTCGACAAAAAAATAAACAAGTATAGAAGAAAATCCGGTAATAAGATCATACAGATAGGAGCGTCACTCAGGGAGGCGTACCAGATATTGAAAACGAATAAGATACTTTGCTTTTTAATTGACCAGTCGGCGCACCCGGATTACTCCGTTTACGTGGATTTCTTTGGAAAGAAGGTGGCGACATTTGCCGGCTCCGCTAAGATGGCTTTGAAGCAGGGCTCACCCGTAATAATGGGATATATGATCCGGGACGAGAAACTTCGCTACCGCATCCATTTAGAGCCGATTAATTATGATGACATCCGTGACGACACCACGGAAAATGTCACAGCGCTTACACAGCGTATGCAGAGTAAGCTCGAAGAAATAGTGCGGGAACACCCCGATCAGTGGTTCTGGTTCCATAGAAGATTTAAGCACGTAAAACAAGACTGATGAAGATACTTATAATACAGACGGCTTTCATTGGTGACGTGATTTTGACTCTCCCCGTGGCTCAGGTGATAAAAAGGGAAATGCCCGATGCATTGGTCGATTTTCTCTGCATTCCCTCCACCGCCCCTATATTGAGCAATAACCCCTACCTGAACGATGTACTCATCTACGACAAACGAAGATCCGGCCTGAAAGGACTCCTCCGCATCGCCCGCGAGATAAAGAAAAAAAAATACGACGTAATTATTTCACCGCATAGATCGTTTCGTAGTTCGCTTATCACATTTCTATCAGGCTGCAAAAATTCGATCGCGTTCGATAAATCCGACATGAGGTGGGTGTATAAGTGGACGGTGGAGTACAAGCAGGAGCAGCACGAGATACAGAGGAATCTCGGCTTGCTGGCGGAGGTGGTGGGGATAAACGAACACAGGATAGTGAGGCCGGAGCTGTTCCCGGGGGAGGGCGCGAGGGAGCGGATAGGCGCCATACTGGATGAGGCAGGGGTGAGTGGGAGATTTGTGTGTGTGGCGCCGGGCTCGATTTGGTACACGAAGCGGTACCCGAAGGAGCGCTACAGGTGGGTAGTGGAGATGCTCACGGCGAAAAATATAAATATTTTCATCGTGGGGGGGAAGGATGATGAGGAGCTGGGTAACTATCTAGCTGTGAACGAGAAGGTGGTAAATACGGCGGGGAAGCTGTCCCTGCTCGAGTCGGCTGAGCTGATCCGAAGGGCGAGTTTATTGATAACGAATGACTCGGCTCCGATGCACATAGCTAACGCAATGGGAACGGACGTAATAGCAATATTCGGGGCTACGGTGCCGGATTTCGGCTTTTTCCCTTACGGGGAGAATGACGTGATAGTAGAGACGAACGGGTTAGCGTGCCGACCATGTAGTATCCACGGCGGAAATAAATGCCCGATAGGTACTTTTGAGTGTATGATGAGGATAGAGAAGAAGGATATAGTGAAAAAAGCTGAAGAATTTATTTAATAAGAATGATTTTAGATACCTTATAATAATAATTATCAACTATATAAGCTTCGCTCATTTTGTCTAAAGACATTCTTAAATGGTAAATTCCAGATTTCATTGTGTCAGTTATATTTGAATAGTCCAGAACATATTTCCCTTTATCTAAAATACCATTTAGAAGCACTGCCGAAAAATTATCATTAAAGATCTCATAATTGATGTATGATTTAAAAGGAATAAAAATTGATTCTTGAGACATTATATGTGGTCCTGAGGAATGAAATTGAGTATAGAAAGAATCAATTTGAACTGTCGTATCGGTAGAGATAATCTTACCCTGGGCGAAAGTAATAGCCGGGAGACAGAACATCAGGATAACAATTAATAATCTCATTACTTACTCTCCATTATTCTTTGTACGTATTTTCCTATCATATCAAATTCGATATTCACTCTATCACCGGGTTTTAAGATCCCGAAAGTAGTTACTTCAAACGTATGAGGGATAATAGCAATTTTTATTACAACGCTGTTATCATCTTCCGAGACTATTCCCGCAATTGTAAGGCTTACACCATTTACCGCGATAGAGCCGACGTAAATAATATTCTTTCGGAAGCTAGCAGGGAATTCGATAAAAAATTCATGACTATTTTCCAAATCTTTGATATCCTTCACAATCCCTGTGGTATCCACATGTCCCTGTACTATATGCCCGTCCAGTTTGGAGTTCATGGTCATGGCGGGCTCCAGATTAACTGTACTGCCGGGTTCAAGATCTCCGAGATTAGTTTTGGAAAGGGATTCACTAATTGTCGTAAAGGAAAATGAATCACCGTCCTTGTTTACCACAGTCATGCAGGCGCCGTTAATAGCAATACTATCGCCAATATTAAGGGTGTCAAGTAAGTTCGTTTGCGCAGGGGCAATAGAAAATTTTATGCCGTCGCCTTCATTTTCTTTTGCGGTTACTTTGCCGGTTGTTTGTATTATTCCTGTAAACATTATTTCGTGTAATGTATTAAGATATCATCGCCGAGGTGTTTTAGAAAGTCAAACCTGAGGTCATACGCTTTGCTTAATGAGCTGATGGAATGCGCTTCAAACGGTGAAATGCCGTCGCCGATTATTTTAGGAGCAATGAAAAAGTAAATATCGTCGAACAAGCCATTTTCCAGGAATTGTGAAAACACGTTAGCGCCTCCCTCGACAAGCACGCTTGTAATCTTTTTATCCCACATCTTATTAAGAGCATCACCTAGATTGATAAGTCCGTTTTCCTCTTTGCAGGAAACGATATTGTATTCATGATCGTTTTCCATTTTTGAACCGAGGATAAATGTATCGGTTTTGTGCTCACTATTAAACATGCGAAGCTTTTTAGGAAGGGAAGCGGCGGCATCGAGCACGAACCTCAATGGATTTCTGCCTTCAACATCCCGCACGGTAAGTTTGGGATCATCCTTTAAAGCGGTATTTCTCCCGATAAGTACCGCATCGTATTCGCTTCTCAGCTGATGAACATACTTCCGGGATTCCTCATTCGTAATATATTTGGAGTCGTAGTTCTTCAAAGCGATCTTACCGTCAATGCTTTGCGCGATCTTTAGAGTTACATAAGGTCTGGAGCGAAGAAGATATTTGAGGAAGAATTTATTAAGCTCACGGCACTCTTTTTCAAGAATTCCAACCTTTACCTCGATCCCGGCATCGCGCATCCGTTTGATACCTTTACCATTCACTTTGGGATACGGGTCTTCCATTCCCACAAAAACTCTCGCCAGTCCTTTTTTTATAATAAGGTCAGCGCACGGAGGAGTCTTTTCGAGATGCGAACATGGTTCTAGATTAGTGTACAGGTCAGTTCCTTTTACATCGTATCCGTTTTTCTCCGCGTCGGCTATAGCATTTACCTCGGCATGCGCTTCACCGTATTTTTGGTGATAACCTTTCCCGATCACTTTTCCGTCTTTGACTATCACACAGCCAACAAGGGGATTGGGGGAGACGTAGCCGGCGCCTTTGCGGGCTAAGTCTATGCACATGCTCATGTATTTTTCTTCTTCGGTCATTATTTACTCTTTAGCGTTGTTAGTATACTATCGGGTGTATTCCTGTAGTATATGTAAGTCGGTATTTCCAGTTTCACAATTTTGAACTTCTTTTTAGCCCTATTGTAAAAATCGTAATCGTACGCGTAAATATTTTTGAATCCTCCGAGTTCATCAAAAACTTTTCTTTTCCCAAAAAACGTTCCGCCGATAATACAATCATCGAGGTGAATCAGTTTCTTTTTATTTCTTGCATCGGGCACATACATATCGCTCTCTTTCCCAATCACATCGGCTGTAGAGTATGTCAGGTCAGTCTTTGGATGCTTTTTAAAGTACTGTATCCTTTTTTTCAGATGGTCTTTTTTGTATTCATCATCGGAATCAAGGAACGTAATATAATCACCCTCAGATAATTTAATCCCCGCATTAATACTCAAAGCCGGTCCTCTGTTTGAGTGCTTTACATACCGGATATTGGGGTTAGATCTCATTATCGGTGCGATGACTTTATACGGGTCATCGGTACTTCCGTCATCTACAACGATAATTTCAAAATTTCTATAGGATTGATCCAGTACGGACTTTATAGCTCTTTTTACGAGTTTCTTTCTATTGTAAAGAGGAATTATGACCGAAACATTAAATTTTTTTCCGGAAGCTATCATCGGTATTAGTTTCTGCTGAACCAGAATTTCGGATTCTGCGGTTCTTTATCCTTCCATAGTTCAAAATGGAATGACTGCCCGTCTAAATTATCGGAGGTGAAAGCAATCACTTTGCCTGCGGTAACTTCATCACCGACGCTAACAGCAATATTATCAATTAGTCCATACACCGTACGGTATTCGTTCCCGTGATTAATGATAATAACGTCACCGATAGAAGGGATGTAGGAAACCGATTCGACGACTCCATCGGCAACGGAAACAACCTCCGAGCCTTTCGCAATGGAGACGTCGATCCCGTTATTGTAAGAAACGGCGAGCGTGTTTTGATTCATCTGTGTTCCGAAATCCTCAATAATATCTACACTCTGCACGGGTAATATGAGTCTGCCTTTCAATTGCTCGAACTGGACACCCGAATAATCTGCCTGCCTGCTTATCTTATAAATAAACTCCGTGTTAAGGTTATTAAGCCTCGATTCTATTTTAGAAATCTTTTCATTAAGTCTTTCGATCTGCCTAGTATAGTTAGTATTGATGTCTTGCAGTTTTGAGATCAGATTTTCGGTAAGGATCTTCTTTTCGTAGAGTGTGCGCTGGTCCTCCTTTTTCGAAGCAATGAAGCCAAGTCGCTGGCGAGCCTGGAGAGAGAGCATTTTCTTTTTTTCCTCAATAAGGAACCGGTTCTCCTTTATCTTTTCAAACTCCTTCTTTCTTATACCCGATATCTTATTGAGGTAAACCATGCGACCGTACAGGTCATCAAGCGATCTCGATGAAAAGAGCACTTCGCTTTCATAATCCCTGCCGTACTTATAGAGCCATATAACCTTTTTCTTAAAATTCTCTCTTAGGGGGTCGAGTTTTTCCTTTATCTTATTGATCTCTATTTCGCTCATCAATAAGGAATCTTTGTCCTCAAGCCCGTTGGATTCCACATCGCCAATGAACTTGGTAAGGAGTTTTAGCTGTGAAGCAAGATCGTCAATCTCAGTTCTGTATTGATCGGCGAGTATCTCATTTTCCCTGATCTCTTTCTGTAGTTTTTCGACGTCATTCTTATAGTTCAGGATCTGCTTCTTCTTATCCTTTCTCAGATCATAATCGGCAAATATATTCGACGGCATCAAAGTGCAAACGAGCAAAAATGTGAGCAATATTTTAGAACAGCTTAATCCCATTCGATTATTTTGGCGTTCTTTGGTATTACTAGCTTAAACGTAAGCCTGTTCTTATTAAGTTCAAATTCCCTCAGGTCAATAGAAACATATTGGGAAGCGTCAGGTCTATTTATCTCCATTTTCATAGGGAAGTGTTTGCCATTATCCTCAATGAAGTTAGAGTATTTTATCTCAAGCGAGGGAGTTTTGGAGCTTTCGTACTCGGCATATTTTGTAATGTAAAATCCAGAAGCATCCACCCAGTATTTCTTCTCGATCCCGTCCTCATATACCGTTACCAGATAATCGGATTCATTGATATTCAGCTGTGAGTTTTCGGCTGTTTCGCCGGCAAAGATCATACTGGATGATAATCCTCTTATCAGGTCATCGAAATTAACTTTGATACGGAGCACCGCTCCCAGGTTAAGAGGGGAGGACGGACCTTTTATGACAATATTCTCGAGCGCATTGAAGTAAACAAAATTTTGCCGTGTGACCAGCACATTCCCGGCGGTGATGCCGAAGGGACCCTGAAATTTCGCGTAAAGGCTGTCCGGTTTATTAATACTAAGAGTCATGTAAGCGGAGTTAGATTCGTCGGGGGTTTCAAAAAATATATTTCCCTCTGCATCGACCGAAGTTATCCGCTTAGAGTTTGTATTTACTTTCTTTTTTATTTCAGGAATCGTGATATTTTTATCGATAGACGTACCGGTAGTACACGAGTAAAGAGAAAGACCGAGCGCAAATATCAGTAATGCCTTTATGCTATGAAGTGTATATCTCAATTTCTTTTTTTAATCTGTTTGCGAGTTTGACGGACGGTTCAGCCGAATAATCGGTGTATCTCTCCGGATGCCACTGGATACCAAGCAGGAATCCCTTTCCTTCTTTATTAGCATACTCCGTTCCCATTATGATGCCTTCTTGTGATTTAGAATTTATCATCAACCCTTCACCGACCCTCTCCACTGCCTGGTTATTTGAAACAACGACCCTAATGGTTTCACTTTCGAATATCTCATAGGCTAGTGAGTTTCTGAAAATATTTATGTCTATCTCCGGGTAAACGCCGTCCTTTATCATTTTTCTGTAACTAAAACCTCGGATCTCCTCTATGTCGAATATGAGATTACCGCGAAAGTACACATTTATAAGTTGCGAACCTCGGCAGATAGCGAGTATCGGCATCTTTTTAACGATGGCGGCTTCGATAAGGTTCATCTCAAAACCGTCGCGTTCGGGTTCGTAAGTACCTTTGGTTTCGGTAGTATCCCAATCGCAATATATCTCCGGGTAAATATCCGTACCTCCGCTTAAAATCAGCGCACTGCAATTGTGGATCTTGTCGAGTTCTCCTTTGCCATTTTCGTAATCCAGCACCTCATACTCAATGCCGAAAAATTCCAGCCAGTCGAGGTACTTATCAAACTTAGATCTGCATTTTGAAATTCCTACTTTCATTTGCTTACGGCGTCATTTAACATATTCTCTAAAATATTAATATTATCTTCAAAATTTAATCCAATTTTTAGATAATAAACGGGAAATTCCTTAATAAAAGTGTCGAATTCCTTGAGCTTAACGTAGTCCTTGTGCGTGGTGATGATGGGAATGCCGCCTTCACACATTTCCTTTATGTGGCGGATGTCTTTGAAAATGTAGCTATAGTGATCGGGGAAGTCGAATTTATCAGCTATATCAAAGCCGAGGTTCTGGATCAGTTTGTAAAACGAATCCGGGTTCGCCAATCCGGCGATGACGGCGACTTTTTTTGGTAAAGTCTCAGCTTTGATGTCGTTCTTATCGTAGATACCGAGCACTTTATAAGAGATACGCATTATGGGTTTGTTGTACCGGTTGAGTTCAGGAATTACTTCGGCGGCGGTGTCTTTATTATTTTGAATAATGATCGATGCTCTGTGTAATGCATTTTTGCTTTCCCGAAGATCGCCGGCGGGAAGAAGGATCTTATTAAAGAAAGTATTGAATTTGCTCCGGTCAATCATCACGATGTCGAGGTCTCTGGTGAGATTCCTCTTTTGGAATGCATCGTCGAGGATGATCACGTCGGGATTTAATTCCTTTATTGTGTATTCACAGCCCTGGACGCGGTCATTGTCCGCTATTACCCAGAATGTGCCTCCGGTCGTGAGAAGTTCTTCCGATATCATATACAATTCGTCGCCGGTCATGTCGACGGGGTGTAAGATGGACTTCCCGTCGCAGACGAGCATGCGGAATGTGGAATTCCTTCCATAGCCTCGTGAGACGATGGCGACTTTCATGTTTTTAGTGAGGAAGTATTTAGCAATGTAAATGACAAGCGGGGTTTTGCCGGTGCCTCCGGTGGTGATATTGCCAACGGAGATGACAGATGTATTGAACGATGTGCTTTTGAGGATGACTCTATCGTAGAGCTTATTCCTGATGTAGGTGATAAGCAGGTAAAGATATGATAAAGGTAAAAGTAATATGCGCATCGTTATTACATTTGTTTAGCCAGCCGGGTTTTGAATTGATCGAGCTCCGGGTCGGGAAGGTATTCCGAGTAGTAAAATTCATCCCCGAATTTTACAGTGCAAGTCGAAAAGGGGAGCGGTATCTCGAACTTATCCCAGCTTTTTGACAGGACTTTGCTTCGTGAGTACGATATGCTGACCGGGATAATTGGGAATCCTGTTTTATTTGACAGGATCAAAGCGCCGTTTTTAATAATGCCGGCGGGTCCACGCGGACCGTCGGGAGTGATGACTACGGAGCTATTTAATTTATCCGACGCGATCTCATCCAGCGCTTCCTTTCCGCCTTTTGAGCTGGAGCCACGCACAACGTTATATTTCCATTTTTTCAGCATTCGAGAGAGTATTTCACCATCCTTGCTTTGTGATACGAGAGCAGTATATCTTTTCCCTTTGAATAACCGCCACCCGATGAGCATTTTATTGTGCCAGAATATAAATATAGCGTTTTTTTCCGGGACGTTACCGAATATTTTAGTACGTACCGTGAGCAAATAAACAGGTAACAGCAAGGGTATCAGCCATTGCGCCAGGCTATTTGAGAAACTCCCTTTCAAAGCATTGCATTAATAATTTCAGCGGCAGTAGCAGACGCGGATCTATCTCCGAGGAGCTCTCTTATCCTTGCGAAGTTACTCTTCATCTCTTCTCTGTATTTCTCATCCGTAAGAATTTTTTTCCCTTCAGAATACAGATTGTCAATGGTCATTTCATTCTGTATGAACTCTTTTACGATAGCTTTATCGAGGAGTATATTAGGCATCGCGACAAAATTCACACGAATCATGTTTTTACCGATAAGGTAATTTATTCTGCCTGCACGGTACGCGACACAAAACGGAGTACCGAGGAGCGTGCATTCCATTGTTGTCGTACCGGCTTTTGTGAACACAAGGTCAGAATTGTAAATTGTCTCGTAATATGTATTTTTGTCTTCGTCATCCTTTACGATCTCCACATTGTATCCTTTTACCAGGTCTTTGTAAAATCCGGCATTTAAATATGGAGGAGATATAATCTTTATTTCAGCGCAGGTTTCATCCTGTAATTTCTTCGAGACTTCGAGCAGTCCTGGCAATATGCGTTTAATTTCCTCCGGACGGCTTCCGGGGAGCAATGTAATTATCTTATTTGCTTTCTCCCGTTTTGAATGTTCCGAAATGAACCGGTTTGTTTTTTCTATAAGCGGATGACCCACATATTTCGCCTCCATTCCCTCCTGCTTATAAAAATCCACCTCGAACGGGAAAATCACAAGCATAGCATCGCACAGTTTTTTGAGCTTCTTTACACGGTCTTTATGCCACGCCCATACCTGCGGTGAAATGTAATAGATAATCTTTCCTTTGTAGAATTTCCTTATCTTTTCTGCGAACCTGATATTAAAGCCGGGGAAATCGGTGAGGATGACCGCGTCCGGCTCCAGTTCTTTGACTTTTTCTACCGCCTCAGACAGCTTCGCTTTTATAGAAGAGAGGTTTTTTAGTACTGCAGTGAAGCCGATGAAATTCACATCCTCGTATGAGTATATGAGCTCGACTCCCTGCTTTTTCAGGTTATTACCGCCGATGCCGTAAAACCTGGTACCGGGATCCAGTTCCTTTAGCTTTCTAACCAGCTCAGCCGAGTGAGAGTCACCCGACGCTTCTCCTGCTATTATAAAGATTTTTTTCATTTGAAATGTTTACTCCCGGTTCAGCCTCCGAGGAGTACGTCTTTTCGGTTGGTCTTTGCGAATTGTCTGTGCTTTATCTTATTCTCCATTTTCAATCTTTCCAGTTTCTTCTTAACGTCACTAAAGTCGTCGAATTCAAAATATGTTATATTATTTTTCCAGCAGTATGATGCCAACCGCTTTTTGGCAAAAACTATGTCGGCATAATGTACGACACAATAATCGGAAATACCATCGCCAACGAACACCGAAACCTCATCATAAAGATCATTTGTATTATTTATCAGGATATTCCGTTTGCTGATCTCACACTTCTCGCAGTTCTCGTCTGCATATGGAAACTCAACACCCGGTTTTATGTAATCCGTCCCTTCGATTGGTGTGGTGGTCAATTGAGTGCCGAAGTATTTTACATCCAGTCCCTCTTTTTTAAGAACGTAATCTATATAATAATCCAGACCACCGCTTACGATAAAGACTTCATCTTCCTCACTTCTAACATACTCTACAAAATCCTTAAAATGGGGGTCGATATCCTCTTCATCGAGGTACCTGTCGAATTGCTCCAGGGTAAAGTCTTCCACCAGCTCAAGGCTCATCCAATTGCAGTCCTTAGCGTTGAGTGTCAAACTGCAGAAATCATCGGAGAGTTTATCAAATGCTTCCTTATCCTTAACGAACTTTCCAATTGCACTAACCCAAACGTCGTTTTTTGCGACGGTGCCATCGAAATCACAAAATATCTTAAGCTTGTAATCCTTTTTAGCCAATTAGCCAGCCTGCATCTTTTCTTTGAACCTGGTCTCCACGATGGTTGTAACGCCCTGCTCCTGCATGGTTACGCCGAATAACCTGTCAACGGTTTCCATAGTTCTTTCGTTGTGGGTTATAAGTATGAACTGTGTATTATTGGAAAACTTTCTGATCAGTTTATTGAAACGCTTCAGGTTAGCGACATCTAATGGAGCGTCCACCTCGTCGAGTACGCAGAAAGGAGACGGCTTAACGAGATAAATGGCAAACAGAAGCGCGATTGCCGTAAGGGTTTTTTCACCCCCGGAAAGTAATTCTATCGAGGTAGGTCTTTTTCCTCTTGGTTTTGCAACGATCTCTATCTTTGCTTCGAGCGGGTCTTCGTTAATCTTGCCTTCGTCATCGGTATCATAAATTAGCTTCAGGTTTGCTTCATCGCCCTCGGAGAAAAGCTCGGTGAATATCATGCGGAAGTTCTCTCTAATCTGTTCGAATGTTTTCAGGAATCTCTCACGCGCTTCCTCATTTATTCTTTCGATCGTTCTTCTAATATCTTTCTCGGACTCAATAAGGTCGTTCTTTTGTTCAGCCATCCTCTGGAGCTCTTCTTTCTCCTGCTCAAAATCCTCGAAAAGCATCTGCTGATAACCGCCGCCAAGCCTTTTTAATCTCTCAATCAGGCTCTCCACGTCTTTTCTCGACTGGGCTAATTCCATCTCGTCGTCTATGAAGCCTACCGAACCGTCTTCGATAGGAATGTGCCTCTCGTATTTCTCACGAATATGATCCCTATATTGCTCGGCTTTGATCTCGCACTCTTTCATTTTTATCTGCGAGTCAATAAGATTCTGTGAAACTCTGTCGAATTTTATTCTGCGGTCCCTCTGCTCGAGGTCTATCCTGCTCAGTTCTTCCTTGTTGTTGTCAAATACTTCTCTTTCCTTGAGGTAACGGTCATTAATGGAATCTTCTTCCATTTTCAGCCCGGACATTACGGAAGAATTATTGGTGAGATTGTATTTTAGATTTTCGATCTCAGAATTCTCATCTCTAATGAGCCTCTCATTGTCCTCGATCTTTTCTTCATCATCCCGTACGGAATTTACAAGCCTGTTAAGATACTGCTCTTCATTTTTCAGCTCATTTTTTAATTCAGTAACCTGAATATTAAAAGAGTTATAGTCGGTATTATACTCGGTATATTTCTTTTCTATCTCATTGAATTCGTCGGTCAGGAACCCCAGCTCTTTTTCGAGGTTTGAATTTTCACTCTCCTTGCTATTGATCTCCTGGATAAGGGTGTTAATCCTGCTATTGAGCTTTATATTTTCCTCTTCGATGCGCTGATAGTTTCCTTCGTTCTTTGTAAGGTTCTTATTTATCTCTTCGAGCTTGAAATCTACTTTCGCAAGGTCGTTTTCGGCAGAGTGGAACTTTTCTCTCAGTTTTTCGACATTATCCTTGTATTCGGCTATCGGCATATTGTCATGAAGTTCGCGCAGGTTATTTATCTTATCCTCGGTCTCTTTGATGGCATCTTCTAAGAGCTTGCTTTCGTCTTTCAGCAGGTCTATCTGTTTTTCCCTTCCCAGCTTAAGATTTTCCTGCTTTATGTTACCGCCTGCCCTGATGAAACTCTGTGTTATAATGTCGCCATTGAGTGTGATGAACTTGTAGTAATTGTCCTTAGAATACTTCATCGCGGTTGGAATGTCTTCGACTATGACATATTCATCAAGTAAGTATCTAATTAAGAGCAGGTATTTGTCGTGACTGCTCTTTACGAATTTGTCGGCAAAGCCATAAACTTTTTTGTCGCTTAAGAAATCCGGTTTTTCATCGTAAAGCCCAATGAGAAGATCGTCGAAGTTGAGCTTTTCGTTCAAGATGAAAGTAACTTTTCCTTTGTCATTTTCTTCGAGGAGCTGAATGAGCCTGCTAACGTCTTTAGCTTCGTCCAGGATGAGGTAATTCGACACTTCACCGAGAGCGGTCTCGACGGCGACGCGGTATTTATCCTCTACCTGCATCATGTCGATCACTGTCTTGATATTCGCCTCTTTTCTTTCCTTAACCAGATACTTGATACCCTCGGCGTAGTCTTCCATAGAATGGAGGAGGTTGGTCAGGTATTCTATCTTGCTGTTCTTTTTGTTCAGTTCGAGCTTTCTTTCGTTTATTTCGCGCTCGAACGATGCTATTTCTTCGGCAAGTCCGGTTTGTTTATTTGTATGAAGTTTAAGCTCTTCCTGCGCGGCTTTTAGGTTCGCTTTGGATTCGAGCAGTATGGCTTCAAGCTGTGTCTTATCCTCGCTTAATATATTTGTCTGGCTGAGGTTCTCGGAGGTATTATCTGAAAGCCGTTGAAGTTCGGACAGATTGTTTTCGAGGTTTACCTTGTCTTTATGGTACTCGGTTTTCATGTCGTGGAGCGACTGGTTGAGAACTTTCAGCTTCGAGCCCAGATCCTTGAGTTCTACTTTCTTTTCACCTATGAGGCGTATTGTTTTATCCAGCTTCTCTTTCTTTTCGGAAAGGGAAGCGGACGATATATCGACGGTATGCTTAAGTGTATGAATCTTTTCGTGGAGTTCAGTCTGCCTGTCCTTGTTCCTCGTGATGCTATTACGGAGAGATTCATTCTCGCTATTCAGACGGGATACGTTTGCTGTTAATGATTTGATCTTCTGGTCGGAGACGAGATTTTCTTTCTCGATCTTCGTAATCTCTTCACGTTTTGCGGTAAGCTGGGTATTAAGTTCCCTAAGCTTTGTCTCATACCGGGAGACAACTTCTCTCAGCTCGTCTATCTTTGTGTCGTACTCTTTTATTTCGAGGGATAGTCTTTCTTTGAGGAGAATGTTCTCACTTTCGTTGTTTTTTATATTATCTTTCTCAATGAGCTTATTTCGGTATTCGGTGTTGTAGAGTTTGAGCTCGAGCGCTTCGAGCTCCTGCGAAACCTTTCTTGCTTCCTCGTTCCTTTTTACCTGGCGTTCGAGTGCGTTCACGTTGCGCTGTTTTTCTCTTATAATGTCGGTAACGCGAGTCAGCGCTTCACGTACGGATTCTAGCTTGTTAAAAGTAAGGTCGCGGTTCTTTTTGTATGACACGATACCTGCGGCTTCCTCGAACATCTTTCTGCGCTCGTTCTTTACAGCTGAGAGGATAGTCTCGACCATTTTTAGCTCGATCACGGAATAGGCATCGGGACCTACACCGGTATCAACGAAAAGATTTCGGAGGTCTTTGAGCCTGACTTTTGTCCCGTTGAGGAAATATTCCGTCTCGCCGCTTCGGTAGAACCTTCGGGCTATGGTTACTTCATTATATTCGGTAGGAAGGATTCCTTTGTTGTTAATGAGTGTCAAAGCTACTTCGGCTAAACCGAGCGGTTTCCTTCTGCTGGTCCCGCTAAAGACTACGTCCTCGCGTTTTTCGCTCCTCAGCGCCTTATCACCCTGTTCGCCGAGAACCCATCTTAATGCATCCACGATGTTCGACTTGCCGGAGCCGTTAGGACCGACGATCGCAGAGACACCGCTGTCGAATTCAATCGCTGTCTTTTCCGCAAAGGACTTGAAACCAAATATTTCAAGCTTCGATAAATACAAATATTAACCTTTTAAATAGCTGTTTAATAAACTTATTATGTACTGTGTATGACGAATAAAATAGAAGTAAGAGTAAAGACTTCCAAATGTTAAAATGACCAGGAGGATTCCGTAACCGTATGCTTTTATGAAGGTAAGATTATAAGCGGTTCTGGCTCCCTTAATTAACCTTATAATATAAAATACAATTAAGATAAGAAATAATATTCCTGATAAATATACAAATTCCGTATCCTCCAGCGCAAGCTTGTAAATGAAGGTTCCGATGGGCAAAAAGACCGCCATTTGCAGTGCTGACCACACGGTAACCATGTAAATGTTCTTGTAATATGCCCGCCCGCTCACAAAATAGGAAAAGGCGAAAATTATGAATGATACGAGTAATTGCAAAATAAACCCGATGCCACCCAGGATCAGGATTGAGTATAACGGCTGATTAGACATGTCCGAGAAGAGGATCTTTAATGTGTCGGATGAAAAAATGTTAGCTGTCAGCATGTCGAAGGAAATGCTCTCCCGATAAAAATAGAATACTGCCGATAGGTAAAGCGCAACACCGAGGGAAATTAATATGCTTAAGATGAAATTTAGTGAGACAGGAATAATCATCTGCTCGCTGGCGAACTGGAAGAAGTTAGTTGGGCGGAGTAGTGATTTGACCGAATACTCTTTGAACTTTCTAACATTAAACAGCAGGAATACCAATACGAGGCATAATATCACTCCCGTAATAAGGAAGAATTGCGAATCGTCCTCGCCGGGGTTTCCTTCCAGGATCTTGGGGGTGTCCTGGTTGTTTATCAGCCGTTTTATATATAATGCCGCCTGCTTCGGTTCACGGTAAATTGTGAAGATGCCGTTTGTTTGCAGGTACGGGTTATAGTTTTGCCGGTAATTCAGCGGCCGCTCTGCGTTCCAGTCAGCATAGCTGGAAATGAAATTCACAAAAAACTTGTTAGATAAAGTTTTATATGTCTCTACTATGAACTCTGCCTGCGCTTCGATCGAATGAACGTCCCTTGCGCCATTTCTGTTTTCGTTTTCGATGCTGAGTCCGTAATCCGAAATAAAAATAGGCTTACCGTTCTTTTTCTTGAGCGCGTTAAGATTATTTTCAAGCGAAGAAACAAATTCCTTGATGCTTTTTATTTCACTACCCAGTAAGTTGATACCTTTGAAATCGGCATATTCTGAGCATATATCGCGGTCGAAATTTTTAGTAGTGTAATACACCGGGCGGGTATCTAATTCCAGGGCTTTCTCTCTTGCCAGACGCACGTAATTTGCGGAAGATTCTTTTGTAACATCAAAATCATTTCCGATACCCCACGCTATGATACATGGCGAGTTTCTATATTGTACGATTGCGCTTGCCAAATAATCCAGAGACGGGCTAACATAATCCTGCTTGTCAAGAAGTGCATTAGCTACTTCATTAAATGGTATCTCCGCAAAAACAAAGAGCCCCAGGTTATTGCAAATATTCACAATATACGGGTGCGGGACTCTGCCGGGTACACGAATGCAGTTTATTCCAAGGTCTTTTATATTCTTGAGGTCGCGCTCTACCTCATAATAATCCAATGCTGAGGCATACGCGGGGGAATCTTCGTAATAGTTAATACCTTTTAAGTTGTATTCTTTCCCGTTCACAAAAATCGTGTTTCCCTTTACCAATATCTTTCTTATACCAATCTCTTCAATTTTTTCATCGACTATGCCCGATGAATCTGATATGACCGTTTTTGCAATGTAAAGATTAGGCTCATCGAAAGACCACATACGCGGGTTTTCGAGGGTAAAGTTATTCTTAAGGTTAAGGGATTTGTAATTCTCTATAGAAAATGTGACGGGTGAACTTTCAGCGGTAACCTGACCCGTAGATTTGTCAATTAATTCGGTTTTGATCGAAAACTCTCTGCCGGATAGATTATCTAGCGAGGACGATTTTACTTCAACATTATTCTCGATAACAACT
The DNA here is from genome assembly GCA_020635255.1 of Ignavibacteriales bacterium. NCBI lineage: Bacteria > Pseudomonadati > Ignavibacteriota > Ignavibacteria > Ignavibacteriales > Ignavibacteriales bacterium. The sequence goes on along the minus strand of JACKAC010000001.1, from coordinate 1,567,862 downwards.
TTGTTATATCCTTCGATGGAATATTTAATGCGATTGGAAAATGTGCTTACCTTTGGAACGGCAACAAGGTAAATATCCTTTGGGATGCCTCCATATATCCTGGAAAAATTGACCTGATCAGAAAGGGGAATAGTTGTATTAGTAGTTAGCTCATTATTGACGGATATCTCTATCTGATTATCTTCACGTATTACTTCCTCCTCGATAGGAATTGTTACTGCAGTAAAACCTTCTTTGTGATTTACGAGAAAAACACCATTGATCCTGATACTGCTCTCATATGAAATGCCCTCAGCAACAAGAATAAAGCTGTACTTATTCATCATCTCACTCGAAACCGAAAAACTTCGTCTGAATAAAGTATTTCCCTCAAATTCGTAAACAACCGGCACCGATACCTTATTGAAAGTACTGCCTTCATTGAATGACAGTTCCCATTCACCGTTAAGGTCTATCTTTTCACGGGTACTGCTCATCATTGATAAACCGGGATTGGTTATATCGAGAAGGGGAGGGCGTTCAAAAATCTTTATTTGTGAAGATGAAATTGATGGAATGAGGGTTAAAAAGGAGACAATTATGATAAGAAGCTTATTTTGAAGTAATTTTATTGTCCCTTCAACTGTCATTAAGTTATAAATATCTGCAAATATAAATAAATTGAGCGGGAAATAAAATGTAAGAACCTTATTTATGAGGGTTTGCCGGTCTTAGCTCAATTTCATTCATTAATGCATTCGGAGGAAGTTCTACAGCAAGCAGACATGCACTAGCGATATCTTCTGAAGTTAAAAAAGTTTTAGGGTCGTTATTTACTTCAACATCTGCGACATCAAAAAATTCCGTATCGACCGAACCCGGACAAACAACGATCACTCTAATATTACTTCCTCTTACTTCCAGCATAAGTGACTTCGATATTCCCATTACAGCATGTTTAGTACCGCAGTAAAGAGTTCCTTCATTAAACCCGTTCTTTCCAGCAAGAGACGCAATATTGATGATGGTTCCGGAATTCTGTTCCAGCATCATTTTAATGAAATACCTTGTGCAAATATACAATCCTCTTACATTAACGGCATAGATATTATCAAAATCCTCAGTAGTTGTTTCAGCAAGTTTTTTGAATATACCGTATCCGGCGTTGTTTATAAGAACGTCTGTTCTCCCAAATCTATTCTTCACTTCCTCGTACAGGTTTTTAATGCTTTCCTCCTGTGATACATCGGTTTTGATATGGATAAAATTTTCACTATCAAACGGGTGGGGATTGGAACGTGAAGCATCAACCACTATATATCCTTTATCAAGGAAGAGTTTTGCGCAGGCTCGTCCAATGCCTTTCGATGCGCCTGTAATTACTGCCACTTTTTGATCAGTCATATCATTCAGCTTATATTAAACTAAAAAGCGAGGATTACCTCGCTTAACTTGTACGCCCGAGTGGACTCGAACCACTAACCCTCAGCTTAGAAGGCTGATGCTCTATCCGGTTGAGCTACGGGCGCAAATATATAAAAAACAAAACTACTTAAATTTAAAATCTCAATCAATCCAGTAAGTATTGGTTATCGTGCCTTTTTTAACGTTTTCTATAGTTTCGTCACTACTATAGCAAAACCTTTATAATCTACATATTTTTAATGTTTACTATGTGTAAAATTGTAAACGCTTGATATTGAAATAATTAAAGAAAGTGATTATTTGGCATGCTTATTGAAATAATATTACAAAACGGGGTGTATTTAAACTAAATAACTAATTATGGAAAATATTGCTTCCCAAAACAAGTTTAAGTTATCAACATCCAATTCATATAAGAGTACTGCGGACTTGCTATCAAAGCCTGCATTGATCCCAAAAGTGAATTTTAATCTTCCATTTGATTCTAACGTATTCCTAAAATTATTGGATAAATCAGGTAAAATCGTAAGAATAATACTAAATGGAGAATTTCTGAGGAGTGGTCAACATTCAAACGAAATTGCATTAAATGATCTAGAACCCGGTGATTATTTTTGTGTAATGGAATCAGGAGATTCGAAAGAGGTTAGGGCAATAAGAGTTTCAGAGAGTAACATTTAAGGTCAAAAACTTAGATATTGATAATAAAAAAGCTGTCGTTGGACAGCTTTTTTTATTATGTATTTTAGTATTGAATTTTATAATCTTTACATAATATTATAACTAAATTAACTTTTTAGCATATGAGGGTAATTAACTATTTAATAGTATTCTTTATAGCAGTAGTGGTTTACAGTTGTCAGGAAACCAACCCGGTTGTTCCAGATGCATTTACTTTGAACGGAAAGGTTACGTTTGTTGATTCTAACTTTACACTTGGAGGCGCAGGAGAGTATACCGTATATGCGTGGAGAAAAGATAATTGGAATCCATTTGGAGGAAACCCGGTATCGAGCCAAGTAGTTAACATTGTAAAACAAAATAATAAATATGTGATGCAATATCAGTACCGGCTAGCTGAGGTTCCATCAGGAACATATGTTGCAACATTGATGTATTCCGACGGCAGTTCTTTTTTTAAAATTCTAGGTGTATATAGTTGTACGGTTCCGCCGACAGATACAGCCTGCTATTTGTCACCTAATAAATATGCTACGATTCGCACATCAGAGGGATTGCTCGATATAGATATAACAGCTTATGGAGATACAGCTAACGCATATACTAATTGATGCTAAAAGTTTTTTAAAAAAGCCCTGTATCAACTATGATACAGGGCTTTTTATTTACTATACTTGATGTTAATCAGTCCAGAAATCGAATCCAAACAACATTCCAAAGTAGAAATTCCATTCTTTACCATAGGTAACGGGAGTATTCTGGAACGTTCTTGTAAACTGGTCCAGGCCATACGCGGCGCTGAAGAAAATACTTGTCGGAAATATATAGAATGAATTTGTCTGTAGACGCAATTCCGCTCCGACATCCTTTTTGAAGTCGCTAAGGCTTACATCACCATCCCATGCATTACCAAAGTCACCGAATACTGACAGATATAGCTTATCAAAATAAAGCGGCGCAATCCTGAAATCCATTTTCTTTATAAGAGGGAAACGGTACTCGAGCTTTGCGGTTGCAAGTCTGCCCCCTCCGAGCGCGTAGTACGGATATCCTCTCATGCCGGGTAATCCGGAAGCGTAGTAACTGTAGAAATCATCTACCTGCGGTCCGAATATTATAGCACCGTGAAGTGTGAGATTAATTGTATGGTAATCATTGAACAGACCGACTCCCTTCCATAATTCTCCCTCCATCTTATTGAGGTTATTATTCTGGAATTTTGTGATCAGATTTCCTTCATCCGTAACCTCAACCTCAGGATTAATTTCACTGATCTCATAATCATACCTCAGCCGAAATTTATGCCCAACCGGATTTATGTCATCATTCCTGGATGGCTGTACGAAACTGTAATTATAAACAAAACCGAAATCGCTTGCCTTGAAATAGTCTTCGGTGGACGATCTAACCGAGATGCCGCTTTGCGGAATCACAAACGGGTCAATTTTTGAAGCGTATTTTGAGTATGAATAAAGGAATTTAAATCTATGGTCGAGGCTGATCGCATTGAATGCCATACTGAAATCAAATGCAAGGAGGTCGTATTCTACGCCTACGTCTATTGTATCGATACTTGCGATAAGATCTGCAGTCGTCTTCCTGGTTATGTTGTACCCTTCGAGTGAGAATACCGGGTGAAAGTCGATCTTGTTAAAGAAGTCGCTGAATACAGGCATTCCGTTATTATACTGGAATTGGAGGAACAGGTCGCGTTCCAATTCTTTGTTGAGCGCTGCACCTCCGAAGATAGAGAACTTACCGAGCGCTTCATCCGAGAAAAAGTACACACCGAGCTTTAACGCTTCAAGAAATGATCTGTCCTGAATGTAATTATCATACCTGATTATCGGATAAAACTGTAATGAAGAAAACTGGTTGGTGTATGGCTTTATCTCTAATTCCGGGATGCTCTTATCGTTGAAGTTTCTGAGCTTCATCCAATCGAAATTGTTTTTTCCCACGGCTGTCAGAGAATCGGGATTAACATATTTTGTCACGAATTTTGGAGGTCTGTCATATGCCGCGAGAGTATTGACGTCGTTCTCTGTGTATCCATTTAGGAGAGCGATCTTGTATCCGGTAGGTTCGAACGTTGAGTAAACGAGGTTGCCTTTACCATCGACACTCGGCATAAAAGCTCCGCCGAGTACGTTTGTTATCTGCTTTACCTCACCGGAAGCCATGTCATAGGAATAAATGTTGAAGATTCCCGTTCTATCCGATGCAAAATACATCTTACTGCCGTCCGGCGAGAATGAAACGGTTCGGGTATCTATGTCCGGATCTTCGAATAGATACTCGATGTTCTTGGTTTCGAGATCGAGTACTGCTACGTCACGATTGTGCTCAAAGGCGTAGTCGAAGTAAATCTTCTTACCGTCCGGCGAGAATTTAGGATTAAAAACCTGCTCTCCGTTTTTGAAGAATGTAAGAGGTTGTGGGTTATTGCCACGTGAGTCGGAAATTTCCAAATTAAGTGTACCGTCGCCATTTACAACATAGACGAGCTTGCTTCCGTCTCTGGACAGATTGGGGTAATATGCTCTGCGTGACTGCGTAAGCTGGGTTTCCTCATCCTTCTTTATATCATATTCGTATATATCGTAAACCGAGATATGCTCCAGGTTGGGAGAATTTCTTCGTGAGAAAATTATCTTTTTCCCGTCAGGTGTCCACGAAAATGAACTGCCTACAGGTCCGATAAGTGCTTTTGATGTACCTTTTTCAACGTCGTATATTACTAACCCCGCTGTACCATAGTCATAGTCCTGGTTAGATAAGTATGCAATTTTTTTGCCGTCAGGTGAGTATTCCGGGTAGTAATTAGCAAAGCCTTCTTTTTCTATTAATACACCTTCTATTTTGTCATTACGCAGATTGCTGACGCGTTTTTCGTAGTCTTGTTTTAGGAAACTCTTCCATTCATTGTACACCTCCTTGCCATCTTTTCCGGTCTGGTCTTCGATCGCTTTGTCTATACTGAAGGTAGTAAGATCACCCATAGAACTTGATATTCCCTTTAACTTATCTTCACCGTATGTATCGGCAATATACCTAACAAGATTATATCCGGAGTTATAGACAGACTCTGCTTCAAGGGAAGTTACAGAAGCGAACTGTCCCATCTCTTCCCAGCTAAGCATCTCGTTGCCAAGAGCCTGCATCCTGAGTATCATGTCCCTATGTGAATCCCAGAAATCGTATTCAAGAGGTTGTCTTTGATACTGGGCGACTCCCTCTGCAAACCATGCCGGTACTCCAATGCCTGCTACAGGGTATGATACGAGGACATTTGGATAGCCGTATAGTACGTCGGGGCGTCTTTCGTTTTCATAATTCAACCATTGCAGGTAAACAGCCGGGATCGTTCTGCTCCATTTCATTGCTGACTGGAGCTGTATGATGTGAGTGAATTCGTGTGTGATCACATTACGTAACCAGTTGTGAGTTCCTCTTAAGTCGTAGTCGAGCGGTGAAGCAAATATAAACATCCTATTACCAAAATAATCCGCAGCACCATTTGCTATATCGGATACATCGGTTATCTTCATGACGATTTTTTCATCCGGTCTATAGTCATACAATGATGTTATCGGACCGTAAACTTCCTCAACTATTTTGGCTATTGTTGTAGCTGTTCTTTCCGCTCCTTCGTGGAAATTAATTACGAAATGCTCTGTTTCTATTGTATACCACTTAAGCTCCGGATATGGCTCCAGGATCTGGGAAAAGGTAGCCTTATTCGGAACAAAAAGACAAAAAGTGAATAAAATAAGGTAAATGTATATCTTTCTCTTAACCATTGAAATAATTAAACTTAATTAATATAATTGTATGACTTGAAAAAAGTTAAAAAACTATAGAGATTGTAAATGCGGGTAGAAAGTTCGATAAGCTGTAGTGGTTTAAAGTTGTTTTTTAAAAAATTAAAACAAATGCCTATAGATTAAAGTTTACGATTTGAAAATTATAAATTATTCGGGTTTTTGAAATCCCATTCTAAATACATACTTAGTAAATCGAGACTAATCAAGTACTTTTTTGGTCTCACAATTATACTAAATCTATTTGCATTAAGCAATGTCTCTTTTTCACAAGGAAGAAGAGATTGGGATATTCTTCATGGTAATCAATACACGCCGGGTGATACCGGTACCTCGACTGACACCACACTTGTAACAACAATCGATTCATCAAAGATATTAATTATAGATTCCACTGCGGCAGAGAGGTATTTTCCGTATGAACCGGAGTACAGCTATGGTGTAAAAGTAAATCAGTGGAAGCATCCGCTTTTGCTGGGAGACGCCTCGCAGATAAACTATACTGTTACATTTGATTCGACGGGGAATGTAATTTTAAGAAAACAGATCGATGGGGAAGACGTACAGGTACCGAGGGTTATTTCTTTCAATGATTATATAAACGAGCTGGCGGTCGAGCAGGACAAGACGTTATTCCAGGAGATAGTTGCTGAGAATTTTAAAGGTCAGACACAGGATGACCTTTCACAGTTTTTCGAAAAGTTCACAGACATTACAATTCCTTTGCCATTTAAAAGTGAGACCATATTTGGTCCGCCGACCATCAATCTTCGCATTAACGGTAACATAGATATTACTGCCTCCTATGAAAAGATACAGAGTGACCAGGAACTTGTCAGTACGACAAATACATCTCAGAATAACATTAATTTTAAGCAACAGGTATATGTAACAGCAAAGGGTACAGTAGGTGATAAGTTAACCATAGACGCGGACTGGAATACAGAGCGGGTATTCGACTTTGAGAACCAGCTTAAGATAAAATACGAGGGTTATCCGGACGAAGTTATTAAGAAGATAGAAGCCGGTAACGTATCTCTCGAAACCAATTCAGGGCTGATACAATCTACTCAAGCACTTTTTGGTATAAAAGGTGAGTTCCAGCTAGGACCACTCTCACTTACTACTGTAGTTTCTCAAAAGAAAAGTAAGCAGGAAGAAAAAGATTACGTTGGCGGGGCTCAACAGCAGGATTTCCAGATACCCGCGTGGGATTACTCCGATAACCATTTCCTTTTTGATACTTTGTATAAAAAGAGCTTCCTTGATTATTTTAATACTTCCACGGGTGTCATATCTTCATACACAGATAGTAATACTATTGTCACTCAACCTGAGACGGTTCTGGAGGTATGGGTACAGACCGATAACACTTGGAGTAATAAGAGGATCGCTGTAGCTCACACGATGCTATATGAGCAACCAACAGGCGGATATAGTGATACGTTAACAACTCCCGGAACCGTACTTGGACTAAAATTCAGCGGTTACTTCAGAAAACTCGAACCATCAGAGTATTATATAAATCCCTATGCAGGTTTTATAAGTCTTAAGATCAATGTTCCTGAGAATTATCACATTGGTGTAGCCTACAGTACCCAGTATAAAAAATATGGTACCACAAGTACCGATCGTCCTAATTATACAGATACACTGATATTGAAGATGATAAAGGTTAAGGACCAGAGCCCGGATCAGACACCTCTTGCGTGGGAGCTTAAGCTAAAGAATATTTACCGGCTACCTGTCTCAAGGATCATCGAGGATGGATTTAAATTCCAGGCAATGTACCTGGAGGACAACATTCTTACTCCGAATATTGCCGGTTTAACTTCATCCCTTTCTACGATATTAAGGATCGACAGGTATACCGGCAAGCAGAAAAGCCCACCGGCAGATGGTATATTCGATTATTTCCCGGGGACCACAATAAACACCGAAACGGGTGATATTATTTTCCCAACATTGCGTCCTTTTTGGGATAACATTGATTCCGTCTTAGCAGGTACCGGAGATTCAGCTTTTGTATTCTCTGACATATACACAAAAAGGAAAACACAAGTTTCCCAAAACTCACCGCTCGCTTCAAGATACTTTTTAGTTGGCAGTGCAAAAGGTGAGGCGGGCATCAGCAACATTATCAATCTTGGATTTAACGTCGTCCAGGGAAGCGTAAAACTCTTTTTGGGTGCACAAGAACTGGCAAACAACATAGACTATTCGGTTGATTATTCTACCGGTACAGTGACTATAAAAAATGCTTCCGCACTGGTCTCTAATGATCTAAAAATAAAATATGAAACCAATGATCTCTTCCAGCTTGCGTCGAAAACGCTTATTGGAGCCAGAGGTGTGTATAAACTCGGAGAGGAAAGCGCGCTAGGGTTTACATTTGTTAATCTTAAGCAGGAAACTCTTAATGATAAGGTCAGATTAGGAGAAGAACCAACCAATAACTCGATGTTCGGACTCGATTTCAGTACAAACATTAAATCAAAATGGCTTACGAATGTTGTAAACATGCTCCCCGGGTTTAATACAAAGGATGAGTCATCTTTTACGCTGAAAGGAGAGTTTGCTTATCTTCTGCCCGATCCTAACACAAAACGTAGTAAGATCCCATCCGATAATAATGAACCTATTGCATATGTCGATGATATGGAGGGTGCTAAGAAAATAATCACACTTGGTACAAATTACAGCGCATGGACACTAGCATCTTTGCCACTGGATAGCGCTATAAAACTTCCAAATGATTCGAACCAAGTAGGGCAGTCAAAAAGAGGATTTTTCAGATGGTATAATGTTCCAAATTCCGTTTCCATTAAGGATGTTTATCCGCTTAAGGATGTGCAACCCGGGCAGGAAACGATTACACCGCTGGATGTAACTTTCGATCCGACGAGCCGGGGGCAGTATAACTATTATGCAAATAAATTCGATTCGATAAAGAATACTACACCTACGCAGATATGGGGAGGTATGATGCGCTATCTTAATACAACGTCTACAGATCTTATAAGTGAAAATATAAACTTCATTGAGTTTAATATGCAGATCGATGATAGTTTGTTCTATAATCAAATAAGACCCGGAAAACTTGTCATCGAATTAGGAACAATTTCGGAGGATGCGATACCAAATGGAATATTTGACACAGAAGACCAGAACCAGAACGGTGTATTGGATACTGCGGAAGATATAGGGCTTGATTACAAGAAGAATGATGAAGAGCTGGCAATATATAACTCGATCAACGGGACATCTCTGACACTCGCGGATTTCCCAAACGGGGATCCTGCAAAGGATGATAATAATTCGTCAGGCGTGATCGATTATGGTATTATTAATGGTACTCAGAATAACAGGTTATTTGAAGGCGGTAACAGACCCGATACCGAGGATCTGGATAAGAGCGGTAACTGGGAAAGTTATAGCGCTTATTTCCAGTATGAAATAAGCCTTGATACGACGAACAATCCCAATATCACAGGGCGAGGTGCGCCCGGAACCGGGTGGTTCCAATATAGGATAGGTTTGTCCGAATTTGTGAATTTGTTCAATAATCCCAGCTTTACAAATATAGAATATGCGCGTGTATGGATATCAGGTGTAGAAGAGCCGGTTACGGTTAGACTCGTTGATTTTAATTTAACAGGTAACCAATGGTTTAAAACAAACAAACTCGATACTACTTATAGTATTTCAGTTGTAAGTATCGAAGAGAATCCGCAGATATACGAAAGCCCTGTTCCTGGAAACGTCTTGAGACAGGAGATCAGGAACACATCTGGTGCGAACACACTTTCTAATGAGCAGTCACTATCGCTCAATTTTAATAACATGCAGAACGGTCAGAGGAAGATGGCAGTAAAGGATTTCAGAACCGTTCCACTTGATCTTTTTAACTACAAGACACTAAAACTCTTTGTGAACGGTGATCCGAGTTTTAACTATACAGATGAAAATATATTTGATGCGTGGATGGTCGTCCGTATGGGAACGGATTCTAATAACTACTATGAATACAGAGCACCAATACATCCTGACGTGCGTCCCGGTTCTCCATGGGATTCACAGAATGAAGTTACTATAAACTTTTCCGATCTTACTGCAATAAAGATAGCACAAGATACAACCAGTTTCTCGGATTCGCTCTTTGCCGTGCCGAACGGACCACCTGGTTCTTTCTACAGGGTTAAGGGTAATCCGACAATTACCTCTATACGGGAGATGGCGCTAGGAGTAGAAAAGAACCGAAATTCGTATAACGCGACGATAACAGGAAGTGTTTGGTTTAATGAGATCCGTGTTTTAAATGTGGATGATGATCCGGGCTATGCATATACAGTTACAGCAGGAGTAAATCTGGCTAATTTGCTTGCTATCAATTTCAGTCTTGGAAAGACCAGCCCTAATTTTTATAACCTCGACGGGCGTTTTGGGACACGGCAGACGGGCCTTAACTGGGATGTAAGCGCAACTCTGAACATGCATAAATTCTTTAATAATTTCTTTGCAAACTGGTTTTCGGAAGAGTGGAGTAATTTCCTCACACTTCCATTGACATTCAGGCATACGGAGAGGATCATCGATCCTAAATATTATCCAGGTACCGACATTGCTATAGATAACGCAATGCAGGAAAGGTATAACCAGGTATATAACCAAACAGGAAATGAGCAGGAAGCAACAACAGCAAGTAATAACCTTAAGATAGAATCCCAGACACTTGAAGTAAGGAATGAATTTGGTGTAAATGGAATGAAGTTCACTTTTCCGGGTAATAACTATTTACTAAAGAACATTGTGAACCGATTTGAGTTAAGCTTTAACGGTTCAATCGGTACTTACCGCGATGTTACCTATGAAAACCGGGAGAACTTTGCTTATAATGGAGGTGTCAATTTCAAGCCTGATTTTGCGCTGGGTGATGATTATCATTTAAGTATAGGCAAATGGCTTAATCTGGGTGATGATTATAAGGATGCGAAGTTGTACTTTGCGCTACCTTTCCTCCCGTTGGCACCGTTATTTTCAAATAATTTTGCAGGAAGTATAGACTTTAACCGAACGAGGGAAGAAAGTAAGCAAAGGTCACTCAATACAATGAATCCGATCAGCCGGGTATTCGATGCGCACAGAGGATTTAATTTCGATTGGAAATTTATAGAGGGGTGGATAGTGGATCTTTCCGGAAATTACAGCTATAGGGTGGGAAGTGATCTAAGACCATTTGAAACCAATAATGACAGTCTAAGTACACAAAGACCGGAAAGCGAGGTTCTTAGCAGTATATTCTTTAATGATGCACTGATAAATTTCGGCAGAGATCTAGATTATGCGCAGACCACATCATTTAATCCAAGGTTCAATATACCATTTATTAAGAAATTCCTTGATCTGACCGCAAGCTATAATGTAACGTATGGGTGGCGGAATCCGAACGTACAGGATAACGCGGTTGGGTATAATGTCCAGTTCTCAAATAATGCATCGACGACTGCTAACTTTAAATTAAATGAACTCTTCTCGCTTATTTCGGGTAGTGAAACAAATAAATCGCGTGGATCAATAGGCGGCAATAATGACGATAGAGAAGGACAAAACATTCTCGACGTATTTAAACTTTTCAAAGGCTTTATTCCGGATGCTGTCTCGGTAACATTTAACCAGACTAATACACGTATAAATCCCGCGATCCAGGGAAGACCGGGTTTTGGTAATTTCTGGTTTTCCTTTGGCTCGGATGAATCCGCCGGTCCTTCACGTGCTTATCAGCTTGGATTGAGCGGTGATCCGGGAAAGAGGATCCCAAATCTCAGCAATGTACAGGATCAGTTTCAATTAGCAAACAATATTGTCTTTAGTACAACAATAAAACCAATTTTCCCTGATGCAATCAGGATGAATCTTAGTTTTAAGAAACGATGGGGCTTTACCAATACGAATACATATACGACTAATAATGAAGGGCTTCTATCATTTCAGACGAATAAGTCTAATTCTGTGAATAATGCATATTCGATCTTCTTCTTTCCTGATGCTGAGGATTTTAAGTATTTAGTGGTTAGCGATCCGAATGAAAATCTCAAAAACATATCTAACTCGTTTGAGGATGGGTTGGCATCGTTCCCATTCCCTAATTGGAATATGACGATAACGGGTGTTGAGAAATTTCCTTTCTTTGGGCAATTTGCATCGTCTGTTACAATAGAGAATAATTTTGAATCGGAGTACTCAAAGACTTATTCCGTAAATAATGCCGATATCGAGATTCCTTCTATTCAAGTTGTTAAGCAGACGTTTTCTCCTTTATTTGGTATGAATATTACTTTCAAGGAAGCTTTTAGCGGAAATCTCACGGCTTCATTTAAAATAAACACTGCTAAAACTCTGACACTAGTACCGTCGTCAAACCTTATCCAATCTTCGAAGACCTCGGATTGGAGTATCAGCGCAAGCTTTTCCAAAGCCGGGTTTGAAATTCCATTCTTTGGGCTTTCATTGCAAAATGATATTGCATTCTCACTATCAGTATCTAAAACTGCTAATGAGCCGATAGACTACAGGTTTAACCCAGGTGAGGAAATCTCTGACAAATTACCGGGTAATGGCTCAAGTGTGTTTACTATAAATCCTTCTATACAATATTCATTAAGTTCAAAGGTTCAGATGCAGTTATTCTATAAATATATCCGGACAGAACCACTTAACGCTACCTTTACCACAGTACCAAGAACTTCCAATGAGGGCGGTTTAAATATCAGAATTTCTATACAATAAGGTAGAGTTTGCCTGCCCTTATAAATTGAAAATCTAGTAATTTATTAGTATATTCAAAGGTTATATCATTTTTGGTTATGAGACGCAGGGCGATATTCAGGTTCTTTGATAGGTATATAGGCATTCCGATTGTCATCTTTCTTGCTCTTTTCTTTAAAAGGAAGAAAAGGCTCCCGATCGAAAATATCAAAAAGATACTATTTGTTAAGCTTGCCGCAATAGGTGATTCAATACTACTGATACCAACCCTTAGAACGCTGAAAAAAAGATTTCCGGATGCTGAGCTTACCTTCGTTTGTTCGCCCATCAATTACTCGGTAATAAAAAAGATACCATACGTAGATAAGATAGTTAATTGTGACGTTCATTCTTTTCTCAAAAATCCTTTGCGGTTTGTAAAATTTATCAGTGATCTCCGAAAAGAGAAATACGATATCCTGATAGATGCCGGGCAGTGGGAAAGGATCAACGCCATAACAGCCGCCTTTGTAAAGAGTGATTGCTCCGTTGGATTTAGAACTAAGGGTCAATTTAAACATTTCGTATACGATAGGGTAGTTCCGCACCAGAGAAATAAGCACGAACTGGAAAATTTTCTTGACTTGCTTGCTCCTTTGGGTATTGATATTAAGGAAGAAGATAAACAGTTAGAGTATTTTCTTACTCCCGATGACGAGAAGTTCGCAAATGATTTCTGGCGGGAAAATGACCTCGATGATAAAACGGTAATTTGTCTTCACCCAGGTTGCGGTGAGAATGGCAAGCCGAGAGAATGGGCTGACGAAAGATACATAGATCTTGGTAAAAGACTTGTTGCTTACGATCCTAATATTAGAATACTTATAACAGGATCTCCTCTTGAAGTAGAAAGATGTAACATAATTGCCGCCGGGATCAAAGACAATGTGATCAATACTGCCGGCAAATATACTCTTGACAATGTTGTTGCGATCGTAAAAAAGGTTAAGCTGATCGTATGCAGTAATACCGGAATGTTACACATAGCATCATGCGTTGGAACAAAGACAATGGGTCTGCATGGACCGACTAATCCTGTTAAATGGGGCTCTTACAGTAAAAATTCCGTTCTAATACAAAGTGATAAGTTTTGCAGTCCCTGCTTATACCTGGGACATGAATATGGATGCCAAGCACCTCAATGCATGGCACACATATCAGTCGATGATGTTTTTATTTACATCAGGAAAGCTCTCAATCCTGAGCTTTTCACCGGACTGGAGATTTTAAATAATTAATATAAATATATAAATTCACATTTATGGAAAAAAATATGTTTCCGATTTTTGAAATGATTGAAGATCTGGGACACGAACAGGTAGTATTTTGTTCTCATAAAGAATCCGGCTTAAAAGCCATTATTGGAATACACAATACTACGTTAGGACCTGCCTTAGGAGGATGCAGGATGTGGACTTATGCAAATGGAGATGAAGCACTTGTAGATGTTTTAAGATTATCTAAGGGTATGACCTATAAAGCCTCTGTTGCAGGGCTTAATCTCGGTGGGGGAAAAGCCGTTATAATCGGCGATCCTAGAACCCAGAAGTCTGAAGCACTTTTTAGAGCTTTTGGAAGATTTGTTGAAGGTTTATCCGGCAGATATATCACAGCTGAGGATGTTGGTACAAATGTTAAGGATATGGAATATGTGATGATGGAGACACGTAACGTAACAGGAATACCTCAAGAGTTGGGCGGAAGTGGTGATCCTTCACCGGTGACCGCTTACGGTACATATGTAGGCATGAAAGCCTGTGCAAAAGAGGTTTACGGATCAGATTTGCTGGAAGATAAGAAGGTTGTTATACAGGGAGCCGGTGGTAATGTTGGAAGACATTTATGCGAATATCTTAACAAAGAAGGCGCAAAACTTTTCGTGAGTGATATTTATGAAGAAAAGTTAAAACCACTAGTCGATGATTTTGGCGCAACGATCATTCCGGTCGATGATGTTTATTCATATGAAGCTGATATTTTTTCTCCAGCGGCTTTGGGGGCAGTTTTAAATGACGATACTATCCCTCAGCTCAAGGTTAAAATTGTTGCAGGTGCGGCGAATAACCAGCTTAAGAATGAAGATAAACATGGTGCGATGCTTAAAGAAATGGGTATTTTATATGCGCCGGATTATGTTATCAATTCAGGCGGTCTCATTAATGTATATAATGAACTCGAAGGGTATAACCGTGACAGGGCATTGAAACAGACTGCAGGTATTTACGATATAATGTCAAACATCATTCAGATCGCTAAAGATCAGGATATTCCTACTCACATGGCTTCAAGAGAAATAGCAGAGAAGAGGATAGAGTCAATTTCCAGTGCCAAAAAAGTAAGAGTATACCGTGATCTGAATTTATTCAAATTGAGGAACCTATAAGGAGTAATAAGCGTGGAACTCGCGATATGGATAATTATTATAGTCGTTACTATTGTGTCCACTATTCTCGCGCTTCTCACATCGGTTACTAAATGGGGTGATAAAATGGTCGATAAGTATGCAAAGGAAGAGAAAAAGGATGATACAAATGAAAACAAATAAAAGTATAGCAATAAAAAAGGCTCCTTAGGGAGCCTTTTTAGTATCCTTTATAACTTTTCTCTTCTATCAGAGACGATCCTGTCTGGAGATTTATTTCCCGCTTAATTCTGCTTCTCTCATCATTTGTGATATATACACTTCTTGCCAGTTTAACAAATTCTTCGCCGAAGTCTTTCCTGCTTTCACAGTCTCGTATTTTGTCTTCTATATCCCACAGTTTGCTGTTTATCTCGAGCATTTGCTGGTAAAGATCGTTGGTTTCGTCTATTCCTATCTCCTTAGCGGCATTATACATGACATCGAATTCCTTCCTGATATTGCCGAGTTTCTGTTCTTCCTGTATATTGGCAAGCTTGATAGTTAAAATGGTCAGCTTATCAATTATTTCTCCGTTTGAGACTTCTATCAGCATGTTATTAAAAATAAAAAACCCGTCTCCGGATTTCAGAGACGGATCTATAATTTACCTTAAATTACTTTTATTCGTTTGTGTTTTCTTCTGTAACTAATTCCTCTTCTACCTTGGGTTCCTGTATCTTCTCTACCGGTTTGATCACTTCTTTCAGATCGGCTCTTTTCTTTTCTTTGATCTTCGTGGCCGCCTTACCGGTTAATTTCCTCAGGTAATATAGCTTAGCTCTTCGTACACTTCCTTGTTTAACGATGTCGATCTTATCGATCTTAGGTGAGTTGATGGGGAATATCCTTTCGACGCCGACGCCGTTAGATATTTTTCTTACCCTAAAGGTCCTGTTTATGCCTGAACCTTTGATACCCATTACGATACCTTTAAATTCCTGTAATCTTTCCTTATTACCTTCTACTACTTTTACGGAAACTGCAACTGTATCCCCGGGATGAAAACGGGGAATATCATCCCTCATCTGAGCCGCCGATACTAAATTAATTTTATCCATTGTTTTTTCTCCTTTCTATACCATGTCGCTTTAGCCGGTCGCATGTGTATAAAATATATTTTATTTTTTATTTTTTTCTTTGTGTTTATTAAAACTTTCGGATGCTTTTTGTTCTCTCCACTCATCTATTTTTGCATGGTTCCCGCTCAATAATACATCCGGTACTTTGTATCCTTCATACTCCTCCGGTCTGGTATACTGCGGGTAATCGAATCCTGCTTCACCTTCCTCGGTTTCAACCTGGAATGTGTCCGTTATCGCGGATTCACCGTCTCCGAGTACCCCCGGAACTAATCTGAGCACTGCATCCATGAACACAAGAGCCGCTATATCTCCGCAGGAGATCACATACTCTCCGATGGAGACCTCTTCTGTTACAAAGGCATCTATCACTCTCTGATCGATCCCTTTGTAATGTCCGCATAACAAAATGTAATTTTCTTTAAGCGAAAATTTGTTCGCGGACTTCTGGTTGAATAAATCTCCCTGGGGGCTGAAGTGTATCACCGAGTCATATTTTCTCTCAGATGTTAATTCTTTTATGCACTTAAAGAACGGCTCAGGCTTTAAAACCATTCCCGTCCCTCCGCCATACGGAATATCGTCTATCTGGCGGTATGAACCTTCCGCGTAATCGCGGAGATGGTGCATTTTTACTTCAGCGAGCCCCTTTTTTACGGCTCTGGATATCAATCCATTTGTTAAAGAACTTTCGAGTATTTTCGGGTTTGCGCTTATTATGTCAAATCTCATACTATTCGATTAAACCCTCTATCAGCTTTACGTCTATTCTCTTCTTACTCTTGTCAATCTTTTTAATAAATTCGTCCCGGTAGGGGATATAAACATCAGTTCCTTTTTCTTCAAGCTTTATCTTTAAAAGATCGTCTCCGCCAAAATTTTCTATCATAATTACTTTTCCTATCAAATTTCCATCATCGTATACATCGCAATCAATGAGTTCGTAATAATAGAACTCACCTTTATTTCGCTTTACTCTCTTATCAAGCGGTATTGTCACGAGGTTATTTCGCAATAGATCTGACTGAGTTTTACTGTCGATTCCTTTTAGTTTCAGCTTGATCAGATCAGGTGTTACTTGTGATTCCTCCACGTCAAACTCGTAAATACCACTATTGTCAAAAAACGCTTTTCGTGTTTCCGAATACAAATGAACACTCTTGAGGTTTTTGTACCGGTCCGGAAAATCCGTCAATGGGATCACCTTTAAATAACCTTTTACTCCAAAGCTACGGGCAATCTTCCCGATAACTATCTCATCTTCAAAATTTGGAGGTTTCAACTAATTAATTATTCTCCTGCCTCGTCATTTGATTGTCCGCCGTCGCCTTGCTTATTTATTTTATCCGGAATTTCAAGGAAAGCACGTTTACCCTCCTTCGCGGCTATTGCGGTAAGTAATGTCCTTAACGCCTTTGCCGTCTTTCCTGATTTCCCGATCACCTTGCCGGTCTCGGGGTCATCTACAAATAACTTAAAATTGATCTTGTTGTTCTCTTCTGTTTCCTCAACACGGACTGCTTCGGGCTTGTCAACTAGATGCTTTGCAATAAATTCAATAAATTCTTTCATGCCAGTTCCTCCTGGTTGGGATGATTAAAGAATGATTAAGATTTTATACTGTTACCAGTTAAACAACTCTTACTCAAGCTAAAACCCAACTCCGATTCAGGGCAATACCTATTCCTTCGGCTCTTCTTCCTTAGACTCTTCTTCTTTTACTTCTTCCTTCGGCTCTTCCTTTGCTTCATCTTTTATTTCCGGCGTCTCTTCTTTTACTTCTTCTTTAACTTCAGGAGTTTCCTCTTTAACTTCCTCTTTCACCTCAGGAGCTTCTTCTTTGACTTCTTCTTTAACTTCCGGCTCGGCAACGGCAGTTTCTTCCGCTTTTACTTCTGCTTCTTCTTTAGCCGGCTCTTCTTTAGGAGCCTCAGCTTGTTTTTTCGCCTCTGCTTCCTGCTTGGCTTTTGTTTCTTTTCGTTTTATCTTTTTCTCGGTCTCTCTAACGTGCTTATCAGCATTTCTTTCTTTGAACTTATCCAGCTCGGATTGTATCTCGTCTTCGCTCTTACCTCTTTTTTCCAGATTCCATTTATACAGTATTCCTTCTCTTTTGAAAAGACTTCTTACCGTATCTGTCGGTTGTGCCCCGGTTTTTAACCAGTACATCACCCTGTCTTCCTGCAGTGTTATCTGCATTGGGTTTTGATTTGGGTCGTAATAACCAACTTGCTCTATGAACCTGCCGTCTCTGGGTGACCTTTGGTCAGCAGCAACTATCTTGTAGATAGGATGCTTTTTTCTCCCGGCTCGTTTTAATCTTAATTTAACCAAATTACTTTTAGTGCTCCTTGTTTAAGTTTATTTTGTTTTATTATTATTATATCTATTTTAATTGATTCGCTAAATTTCCCGGTAAATTCATCTGCTTCAGCATATTCTTCATCTTTCCGCTGTTAAACTTCTTCATCATCTTCTGCATATCAGTGAACTGCTTTATTATCCTGTTTACGTCCTGTATCGTTGTTCCGCTTCCGTTTGCTATCCTTCTTCTTCTCGATCCGTTAAGCAAATTCGGCTTTTCTCTCTCCTCGAGCGTCATTGATAGTATTATCGCCTCCACCTTTGTAAATACCTTTTCATCTATCTCTTTGCCTTTCAGTGCGTTTCCTACTCCCGGTATCATCGAGGCTAAACTCGATACAGATCCCATTTTCTTGATTTGCTTGATCTGAGCAAGAAAATCATTGTAATCGAACCTGTTCTTTCTGAGCTTTTCTTCGAGCTTCTGAGCCTCTGTCGTGTCAAATTCAGTCTGTGCCTTCTCGACTAATGATACTATATCACCTTTGCCGAGTATCCTCGATGCCATCCTGTCCGGGTGGAACATCTCCAGCGCGTCAAGTTTTTCGCCTACACCCACGAACTTTATCGGCTTATTTACCACCGCCCTGATCGAAAGAGCCGCACCACCTCTGGTATCACCGTCCATCTTTGTCAGAACCACACCATCAAATTCCAGCTTGTCATTGAATGCTTTAGCAGTATTAACGGCATCCTGTCCCGTCATTGCATCTACCACAAACAGTGTTTCAGCCGGATTAACGAAGTCTTTTATCTTTTTGACCTCGTTCATCATCTCTTCGTCTATCGCAAGGCGTCCTGCAGTATCGATTATCAGAGTGTCCTTAGCATTCTTCCTGGCTTCAGTAATTGCATCCTTGACGATTTTAAGGGTATCTTTCTCGCCATCTATCGAGAATACCGGAACCTCTATCTGCTTGCCGAGGATTTTTAACTGGTCGATAGCCGCAGGTCTGTAAACGTCGCATGCCGCTAGTATGGGATTTCGTCCCTTCGACTTGATATACTTTGCCAGTTTAGCCGAAAACGTCGTCTTACCAGAACCTTGCAGACCTACAATGAGAATAACTGATGGGATGTCGTTAGAGAAGTTTATATCCGCCTTCTCTGAACCCATCAGCTTTATCAGCTCGTCGTTTATTATTTTTACAATAAGCTGACCCGGTGTTATGCTGTTAAGCACCTCCGTTCCTAATGACCGCTCTTTGACGTCTTTTATGAAAGAACTTACAACTTTATAATTTACATCGGCATCAAAAAACACCCTCCTTATTTCCCGGAGGGACTCATCAATATTTTTTTCAGAAATTTTTCCTTGCCCGCGAACCTTCTTCAGTACACTCTCGAGCTTATAAGACAAATCATCAAACATAGCAAATGGACGTAATAATTACAATACAGTTTAGTCTGTGAAAATACAAATACTAATGTTTTTTTTCAAGGAAGTTGGACCTCACCAATTGCATAAAAAATCCCGATTTTTCTTAACTTATGTATTTAAAAAGTCCATAATTTACAATATTTTCCATAAAATATCTATCAATATGCTCATCTGCGGTATAGATGAGGCTGGAAGGGGACCACTAGCCGGACCCGTTGTTGCCTCAGCTGTCATTCTGGATAAAGGCTGTTTTATCGAGGGAGTTGCCGACTCTAAACTCCTTACTGAAGAAGAAAGGGAGGATCTTTTTGGCCAGATCCTCGACAAATGTGTCTCTTATTCTGTCAGTATTGTCGGGAATAGTGTAATAGACGAGATAAATATCCTCCGAGCAACAATGAAAGCAATGGAGGAATCCCTCGATCGCCTCAGTAAGAAACCTGACAAGATTTATATTGACGGCAACTACTTCCGTCTCGATAACGAACGCGAGAAGACATTTAACTATGAAACCGTTGTAAAGGGCGACTCAAAGATATTTGCTATTTCCTGTGCGTCCATCATAGCAAAAGTTACCCGGGACAGGATAATGAAGGACCTGCACGAAGTTCACCCGCTTTATAATTTCTCCAGCCACAAAGGATACGCCACAAAGGAACATATCGAAAATATCAGGGAGCATGGTCTTTGCGAAATACACCGTGCAAGTTTTTGTCGCCGCATATTTGAATATAATTATAAGTTGGACTTCGATGAGTGACTGCATGTACAAAAACCGTCTCGGCAAACGGGGTGAGTTAATAGCGAAAAACTTTCTTCTTAAAAAGGGGCTTACCTTTGTTAAGGAAAATTACCGTTACGACCGCGCTGAGATCGACCTGGTTTTTGAAGATAAAACAAATAAACTGCTCCTCTTCATAGAGGTGAAAACCCGCACTAATAAACGGTTTGGCGAACCCGAGGAGGCTGTAACTCCTCTGAAAATGGATCAGATTAGAAAAGCCGCAATGGGCTTTACCACCGAGCACGAAATGTATAACACCCACGACCTGCGGTTGGATGTTGTCTCAATTATCCTGACGGGAGAGAATACCGAAATAAATCATATCGAGAACGCTTTTTAACGGAAATTAGTTGATTGATTATGCATTTCGGAATGAATATTTTGATTCGTTCCTTTTGATGAATTTTTAAACTTTTGATATTGTGGCAAGCGAATCCAAAAATAAATCCCATCTCAAAATTGATAAGGAACTCCTTTCCGAGATAGAGAGCCTGATAGAATCCCGCTCCGATGCACTTCTCCGTAATATTCTTGCTGACCTGTATGATTATGACATAGCGGTGCTAATCGACACTCTGCGTGATGATAATGACGCAATCTACCTATTTTCATTACTATCACAGGAGACCGCCGGAGAAATTATCCTCGAACTTGGTGATGAACGCAGGGATGCTATTCTCGAGAATCTCAGTGAAGGAAAACTCTCAAATCTGCTCGTAGAGATGGATTCCGATGATGCCGCTGATCTTGTCGCCGATCTGGATGAAGATGAACAGCACAAGGTCTTACAAAGCCTCGATACAGTCGGCAAAGAAGACTCCGACGAACTACGGGAACTCCTTAAATACGATGAAAATACTGCCGGCGGTATCATGGCAAAGGAGTTTATCGTTGCCCATGAGAATGATTCCGTCTCCGAAACAATTAAGGTAATTCAGGAAAAAGGTGATGAGATTGACCAATTCTACAATATGTGGATTGTCGATGACCATAACCACCTAAAAGGCATTATCTCTCTGAGACGGCTTATCATTTCGATGAAAGATCCTAATCAGAAGATGTCGGAGGTTATGAACCCTGATGTTATCTCTGTCGATGCAAATATGGACCAGGAAGAGGTAGCAAAGATATTTATGAACTATGACCTTGTTTCTGTCCCGGTTGTAGATTCAGATGAAAGAGTCATTGGCAGGATCACGATTGATGACGTTATGGATGTTGTGGAAGAAGAATATACCGAAGACGTTGCGAAAATGACGGGTACTGATGCAGAGGAACTTGAAAAGAAATCATCACTGCAAATCGCGCGTATGCGTCTTCCATGGCTCATGATAGCTCTCGGTGTCGAAATGATCGCTGTGATCGTAATAAAAGCGCATGATAAAATGCTTGGTGAGATTATTCTCCTTGCCGCCTTCATGCCCATTATTAATGCTATCTCGGGTAATTCCGGTCTCCAATCAGCCGCTATAGTTGTTCGGGCTCTGGATACGGGCTACATTACACTTGCTCAATGGTGGGTGCCTTTTTTTAGGCAGATAAAAACCAACTTAATAATAGGCTTAGTAATAGGCGTGCTTGTAGGGATTATAGGTTATCTAATGAGTTCCTCACCACAAAATCTGAAGTTCGGCTTTACAGTTGGTATATCTATGTTTACTTCAATAAATATAGCTGGTTTTGCCGGTACGGCTATACCCATGCTGTCTAAGAAATTTGGATTTGATCCTGCGGTTTCATCCGGACCTTTTGCGACTGCGTTCCAGGATGTGATTGGTGTGACTATTTTTTTGACGTTAGCTCAGTTCCTTCTTACTACTCTCTGATCAGTTGGAGATCTTGTTTATAAGGAGCTTCATATCGATCGGCTTCGAAATAAAATCATCCATTCCTGCTTGTAAGCATTTCTCTCTATCTGTTTCATAAGCAAATGCTGTCAAAGCGATTATCTTGGTTTTCTTCTCCTGGTATTTGTCTGTTTCTCTTATCAGTCTTGTAGTTTCAAATCCGTCCATTATGGGCATCTGCACGTCCATCAGGATAACGTCTATATCATCTCTTTCTGTATATGCTTTTAAAGCGTCATTTCCGTTGTGAGCAGCTACTACGTTCATGTCATGCTTTTCCAGTATCCTGGTCATAAGCTTCATATTTATAGGTTCATCTTCTACGAGTAGAATTGTCCGCATGCTTTGGTATTAAATTTATACAAAATAACATTTTTGCTCTTAAATATTGAGCTATTTTACTTTCTCAAAAATACTTTGCGATAATTTCATCGGCAATGCTGAAACCCTTTCGGGTTAGTGCAAATCTTTCATCATTTATTTCAGCGAATTTACTATCAACTAATATTTTTACAGCTTCTTTTTTTGTCTCATGGAAATCATTTCCCGACAACTCGCTAAATTTTTTTAACTCTATACCACCGCTTCTTAGCGATGTCATAACATATTCAAAGAGCAGTTCATCTTTATCCGGTTTAGCTTCATTCTCTTTCGGAAGTTTGTCCTCACCGAGTATTGTCGAATATTCCTCGATGCTTTTTACGTTGTTCCATCTCTTCCCATTGAAGAAAGAGTGTGATGAAGGTCCCAGTCCCAGGTAGTTTTTTAGTACCCAGTATTTGCCGTTGTGTCGGGATTCGTAGCCCGGCTTTGTGAAGCTTGATATTTCGTAATGCTTATATCCTGCATTGCTTAGCGTATCTGAAACGAATATATACATCTCCGACTCCGTTTCTTCACTATTCTGCTTAGCTATTCCTTTCTCCATTTGCTTATGGAGCACTGTCCTTTTCTCGAATGTGAGTGCGTACGCAGATATGTGGGGAACCCCAAGCCCGATGGCTTTTTGCAGTGAATAGTTAATATCTTTGGTTGTTTGTTGCGGGAGGGAGTATATGATATCTATCGAATAATTATCGAAGCTCTTCTTAACTTCTTCTACTACCTCCACTGCATCCTCTGCTGTATGCTCTCGAGTTAAAAACTTTAGTTCGGTGTCGTTAAATGACTGTACTCCAAGGCTCAGCCTGTTCACACTGGCGTTTCTGTATTCATGTATGTTAGTGCTGTTCAGATCTTCCGGATTAGCTTCGATCGTTATTTCCACATCTTCCGTTACGGTAAAATTCTTCTTTACCGCTTTTATTATGTCTATGATCTGCTGAGGCGATAAAGCTGAAGGAGTACCTCCTCCGAAATATATCGTATCAAATGTCGAATCCTTATATGCGTGCGCTGATATCTCTATCTCTTGGTAGAGTGCTTTTATGAATTTCGCTATAAGATTTGGATTGGTCACAAGAAAGAAGTCGCAATATACGCACCTCTTGTGGCAAAATGGTATGTGAATATAAATTCCTGACATTTAAATTTCTAAATTGTCAGTGGATGAGCATTCCGATCCTGTCCCATCTGACGGAGCCCATCAGCTCGAAAAACTCATCAAATCCTATGCTGGGATCCCATGACCAGTATATTAGAAGCGCTTGTCCAACAATATCATCGTCGGCTACAAAGCCCCAATACCTGCTGTCGGCCGAGTTATCTCGATTATCACCCATCATAAAATAATAATTCCTTTCGACGGTGTATTCTCCATTGGGGAGGGGAGCACCATCTACAACAATACTTTCTCCATCCAGCCTGATATCATGCCCTTCTCTTTCTACAAAGACTTTCCATTGTTCGTAATTCCGTGCATCGATTGATACCTTGTCACCCTCTTTGGGTATATAGAGCGGTCCGTAATTATCTTTATTCCATCCGCTTCCTTTTGGGAAGATGTCCGGTTCGACTTCGCCGGGTGCTTTTGTTGAATTAAATCTTTGTCCGTTAGGTGCATCGGGGACCATCTCACCATTCCGGTATAACTGTTTATTGATAACCTGTATTGTGTCGCCCGGTGTACCAACACATCTTTTTATGTAATTTAATACCACCGGCGACTGAAGAACATCCCTGTCTCCGGGGTAGTCGAATACTACTACGTCACCAGCCTTAGGATCTTTAAAGCCGGGGAGTTTGACAAATGGAAGCCGTACGTCTGTAAAAGGGATATTGCGCGGTGTTGTCGAACCGTATGTAAACTTTGTTACGATCAAAAAGTCTCCGACAAGTAAAGTGTTTTCCATCGAACCGGTAGGTATCCTGTATGCTTCAAAAAAGAAAACCTTTATAAAAAATGCAACTATTGCCGCGTAAATAAGCGCATCGGTAAATTCCTTTGTCCTGTTCTTTTTCTTTCCGTTCTTTGAGTCTTTAGAGCTACTATTAATGTCTGTTTTACCCTTACTATTTGTCGGTATATTCTTGTTTCTTATTACTTTCTTCGTTGGTGTTGTCAAATCTCAATTTTATCTATTATAATGAAATTCTTTTGTAAATGTAATTAATTTTCTGTTATTAAAGTTTGTCCGTTTTAGTTAATTATTCATCCTTACTTTTCGAGTGAGAGTACAGCTAGAAATGCTTCCTGTGGAACTTCAACACTTCCCACTTGCTTCATACGCTTCTTTCCCTCTTTTTGTTTCTCAAGCAATTTCTTCTTCCTTGTTATGTCACCACCGTAACACTTGGATGTAACGTTCTTTCTCATTGCACTGATAGTTTCACGTGCGATTACTTTTGAACCTATAGAAGCTTGTATTGCCACTTCGAACATCTGTTTTGGAATCAGTTCTTTTAGCTTCTTGCAAAGTTTTCTGCCCCACTCGAAAGCGTTATCTTTATGAACGATCGTTGATAGTGCATCTACTGCATCACCGTTAAGAAGTATGTCAAGTTTTACAAGATCCGATTCTCTGTAATCAAGCAGTTCGTAATCAAATGAAGCGTATCCGCGTGATGTTGATTTCAGCTTGTCATAAAAGTCGAATATTATTTCCGATAGGGGAAACTCAAATTGCAGATCTACTCTTTTAGTATCAATGTAGTGCGTCGTTTTGTATATCCCTCTTCTATCCGTAGCAAGCTTCATCAGGTTACCGATATACTCGGTTGGCGTGATGATCTGAGCTTTAATGTACGGTTCTTCGATTCTATCTATGCTCGCTCTGTCCGGCATCTGAGCTGGGTTATCTACTATGACCAGTTCACCATTAGTTTTATAAACTTTGTATTCTACGTTAGGAACAGTAGTTACTATAGTTAGGTCATATTCTCTTTCCAGTCTTTCCTGGACTATCTCCATGTGAAGCATTCCTAAGAATCCGCATCTAAACCCGAATCCAAGCGCTACCGAGCTCTCCGGCTCATATGACAGAGCCGCGTCATTTAGTTTAAGCTTTGCCAATGCGTCACGCAATTCCTCGAAATCCTCTGATACCGAAGGGTATATACCGCTGAAGACCATAGGCTTTACCTCTCTGTAACCCGGCAGAGGTTTATCTATTGGCGATGAACTGAGATATATCGTATCACCGACCTTACAATCATTCACATCCTTCATCCCAGCGATCAGGTAACCAACATTTCCTGCTTCCAGTTTATCTCTTTTCTGTCTGCCCATCTTCAGAACACCGACTTCTTCCGCTTCAAAAGACTTATTGTTAAAGTAAAAGGAGATCTTGTCACCTTGTTTCAGTGTTCCTTCCACTATCCTTATATATGCTACCACCCCTCTGTAAGTATCGAACATCGAATCGAATATAAGTGCCTTTAAGGGCTTATCCTTCTCGGTCTCTGCAGGTGGTATCCTTTCGATAATAGCTTCGAGAATATCCTCGGTACCGATATCTGCTTTAGCGCTCGCGAGAATAATATCTTCCTCTTTGCCTCCTATTAGCTCTAGTACCTGCTGTTTTACTTCCTCAGCCATTGAGCTCGGAAGGTCTATCTTATTCAAGACAGGAATTATTTCAAGACCGTTCTCTATTGCAAGGTAAAGGTTGCTTATTGTCTGTGCCTCAACTCCTTGTGTAGAATCGACGACCAATATCGCTCCTTCACATGCCGCGAGTGATCTCGATACTTCATATGAAAAATCTACGTGTCCGGGTGTATCTATTAGATTTAATGTGTATTCTTCACCATCCTTTGCCTTATAATTCATCTGGATGGCGTGAAGCTTTATTGTAATGCCCCTTTCCTGCTCCAGGTCCATATCATCGAGCACCTGGGCATACATATTGCGTTTATCTATTGTGTGAGTTTTTTCCAGTAACCTGTCGGCTAGGGTGGATTTACCGTGATCAATATGAGCTATTATGCAAAAATTGCGTATTTTCGACTTTTCCAAATCGTATCAAAAATTATTAATAACTAAGATACTGATAAAAAATAAAAAAGTGGATTCTAAAATACAGTAGAACATATCTTAGAATCCACTTTAAATTTCTGTTACCCCGTACGTATACTAATTCATTAACCCTTTCTGCTGTTTCTTACGTCCTGAATCTCTTTTCGCATTTCGGCTGCCAATTTTCTGATATTGTTTAATTCTTTACGAATTCTGGTACCGGCGGCGTTTTGCCCCTTGTCATAGAATTTTTCAATATCTTTTTGCATTCCATCAAGAATTTCTCTGATTTGCTGCAATTTTTCCATTTTGACTCCTTAAGTTTTTAAGAATTTGTGGATAGGTTTGGTATGTATAAAGGTTAATTTTTAAATAAAATTAAAATTAAATTATTGCAATATATTGATAATTTTCAAAATATGGAATACTAATTTAATTTTTTTTTGAGTTTTTATATATAAAAAAAACTAGCGAAAATACTAATTTTCCATGTCGGATTAATCAATAACTTACATTAAGGACCAACAATTGCAACACCTGTATTGACGTAGGGAATTGAAAAAATTATTACATATCCCCATGCAACAAATGCCGCCCCGAATACTATCAAAGCGGATACTATAGCATAACTTTGCCATGGTTTTAAGTTATAATCCCTGAATATACCCCATATTCCGTTAAGTCCGTGATACATTGCTAGAGTTACAAATACAATATCTATTATTCTGTACCATGAATACTGCATTCTACCTAGTACCGCGTCATATGTATGACCCGATTCCGGGGTGTAATGCATCAGTACGTAGTGTCCTACCATTAATACCACCAGTGCAAGACCGGTAACCCTCTGCATCAGCCAGCTTCTTCCGCCCGAATCTTTTGTACCTTTGTATTTATACATTTATGGTTTTGTATTTAAAATAATTGCTTTAATTCATAGGAAAACATCAATGCTCCCATGGCAAAAAATAATATTATCCCGGCTACCCATGATATCCAGTATAACTGCCTGTGATACCTGGCTCCGTCTGCCCAATCAACAAGTACTATTCTTATCCCGTTTAATGAGTGAAAAAGTACGAATGCAAATAAGAACCATTCCATTACCATAAAAAACGGCGTTGTATATACCTTTATATGTTCATCGAATGCGACTCTTCCCTGTGTTAGCGGGCTGATTGAATATATATGTAGAAACAGATAACCAATAAGCGCGACTCCGGTGATCCTGTGTAATATCCATGCTTTGCTACCGGTATCTTTCTTGTAAGAAAGATTTTCCTTTATCCATTGGCGCTGGTCGTATGTTTTGATTTTTCGGGCTGATTCTGCTGAACTGTCTAATTCGGACATTTATTGTGAAGCTTAGTTTGCTTGATTTCCAAAAATTATATATTTCTCATTTTATAAACAATTTACTTATTTGGGGAATCTTACCTTTTTCCAATAAAACCATCTCCCGGCTTTTTCCATTTATACCTTAAAATCCTTTTTATAAATTATATATTTTACCAAATCTATGTCATGATCAAAGTACCCGATTATATTCGCGAGCTTAAACCGTATGTTCCCGGACGCTCTATTGAAGAGATAAAAAAAGAGTATCATCTTGATACTATCCATAAGCTTGCGTCTAACGAAAACCCGCTCGGTCCTTCACCCAAAGCCCTTAAAGCGATGCAGGATGCATTCGCAAATGTCCACCGCTATCCCGATATTGGCGCGATTGCCCTGCGTACCGAGATTGCAGAAAGGTTTAACGTAGAGATTGATAATGTTGCTGTCGGGAATGGTAGCGAAGGTATAATGGCTGTTATTATGAGGGCATTCTTAACGCCCGGTGATGAGATCATCTCATCGGAAGCCACGTTCATCGGCTTCCAAGTGTTGGTACGTGGCAGAGCAAATAAATGCCACTACGTCCCTATGCCCCATGACACGTATAAATTCGACCTCGATGCAATAGCCAATGCGATTACACCAAAGACAAAAATGATTTACCTGTGCAATCCCAATAACCCGACAGGTACTATCTTTACGAAAGAAGAATTTGATGTATTTATTAAGAAGGTACCTGAAGATATTCTTGTGCTTCTTGATGAAGCGTATTATGAATATGCATTTGGGCGAGAGGGGTATCCGGATTCGATGGATTACCGGCTGGATAATATCATTACATTACGTACATTTTCAAAAGCATACGGTATAGCCGGCATAAGGGTAGGGTATGCGCTCGCTCACAGAGACCTCGTTGAAATAATAATGAAAGTGAAACTTCCCTTTGAGCCTGGTAATGTTGCGCAGGCAGGAGCACTTGCTTCACTGGAAGATACGGAATTTCTTGCTAAAACCCGCGAAATAAATAGTACCGGGTATGAGTATCTTACGAAGGAGTTCACTGCGCTCGGATTAAAATGGTTTCCTTCTTATGCTAATTTTATCCTGATCGATATGGGGCTGGAGGCAGATGTGCTTACACTGAATGAGGAGTTACTGGAGCAAGGGGTGATCATACGCCCATTGAAACCGTTCGGATTACCGACGTGTATACGCGTTACGATCGGTATTCGATCGGAGAATGAATTTCTGGTAAAAGCCCTTAAAAATGTTCTTTAAAAAAAGTCTTCGCGTCGCTTATCCGAATGAATTACTACTTTTGTTACTACGAATAAGCCAAGCCCCGCTGCAAATAATATATATGATTCTTCCGGG
The DNA here is from genome assembly GCA_020635255.1 of Ignavibacteriales bacterium. Taxonomy (NCBI): domain Bacteria; kingdom Pseudomonadati; phylum Ignavibacteriota; class Ignavibacteria; order Ignavibacteriales; species Ignavibacteriales bacterium. Next base: position 1,538,182 of record JACKAC010000001.1, on the reverse strand, counting down.
GCGGAATTTAACGCTTTGGTTCTTAATACGTCATCGAAACCCCACAGCACACCAAGGAACATTGCCAGCACAGCTAAAAATAATATTGCCGCGTGATACCACTTTGCTTTCTTTGTTGTGGAGACGTAATCTTTGAAGTCGTTGTTGTAATTTTCTTCGGAACCGGTTTCCGGTTCGAAGTCATACACTGTAGCGCCACAGTTTGGGCAGATATCATAGTTGTATGATATCTCTGCTGTACAGGTTGGACATTTTATAAGTGACATGTTACGAAGGTTTTAGTGAACAAAAGGTTTTATTCAATAAACCTTCCCCCTCTTAATTGTGAAGTTACGCAAAATTACTCTTTGCGTCAATATAAGAATAATATACTGGAAACAGGTAAAAAATAATAAAATGGCAGAGATAATTTTAGGCGCATTGTTCATAATGTGCCTCAGGATAATAGATGTTTCACTGGCTACGGTCAGGACACTTATGATAATGCAGGGCAGGGTTGGTCCATCCGGTGCAATAGGTTTTGTGGAATCAACAGTTTGGGTCATTGCCATTAGCTATGTAGTTCAGCATCTGAATAATCCCTGGAATATCCTCGGATATGCTTCCGGTTTTGCCATAGGTAATATGCTTGGAATTGTCATAGAAAAAAGGATCGGCATAGGATTTATACAAACATATATTGTCTCACTAAAGAAGGCAGGAGAGATAGCTGAGCTTCTTCGTAAGAAGAATTTTGGTGTTACTAAACTTCCCGGTGAAGGAAGCTCTGGTAATGTATCTATACTCATGGTACTCACACTCCGCAGAAGACAGAAAGAACTGATGAGTCTTATCGATCACATAGACCATACTGCGTTCGTCTCTGTGAATTCTGCTACACCTTCACGAGGGTATATGCAAAGGAAGTAATTCATTAATTAAACAGCAATAATGCTATAATCATGTATAGTTAATAAAATAATCCAAATACTTCAAGTAAAAGCTTATTGTCTGAAAAAAATTTCAACTTAGATTAATACTTTAATCTTCCTCATTAAGTTGCTAATTATTATTAGTATGATACGTTCAGTTTGTAATATTTCCATAAATACTTATGTAAAATTTTCATAATTTCCTTCCTGTACCGCATCTGTATATAGACTTTTAAATTTAAAACTTATAAATTGAATCTCCTTAGTAGGACTTCACAAAATGAGAACTTTTGTTTTACTTTCCGGTGTTCTTTATAATTTCTTTGACCGGAGAATGCAACACTATCTTTAGTGTTAAAGGTTATACTATTGATTGATTGAAAGACTGGTTTTTGAAGTAAACGGCGCTTTTTAAAGCCGTTCATTAAATAGAAGAGTTTAAGTTCTTATATCTATATAACAGAGTGTAGTTTAGTCATACGTCTCCTTTAATTGGTCTCACTACGATGTCTTCAGTCACCAAAGATTTTGGTTGATTGAAGGCATCCAAGGTGAGCCTTGCAATATCTTCCGCTTTCATCATCCTTTTCTTATTTCTTTCAGCAAAATCCTTATCCCACATTGGACTTATTGTTGCTCCTGGCATTATGTTAGTAACTTTAATATTATACTTCCTGATCTCCTTTCTTATTCCCTCGGACATTGCTTTAAGTCCCGCTTTAGATGCGGCGTAGATTGAACTGTATTCAAATGTTGTTATAGCCGCCACTGAAAGTATATTGATAATCTGACCGTCTTTCTTTTTGATCATTCCGGGCAATACCGCCTTCATACATAGGAATGCTCCTCTTAAATTAACTCCGATTATATTATCAAAATCCTTTACTGTAGATTCGGTAAATAGTTTAAATTCCGTCACTCCGGCATTATTTATCAGGGCATCTATCCTTCCGTATTTCTTGATTATGTTTTTGACCGTTCTAGAGACGTCCGCCTCCTTAGAAACGTCACAGTGCATCGCTATTGCCGTCCCACCGCTTTTTTCTATCGCTTTCACCTCCTGTATTAGCTTTCCTTTTCTACGTGCTGAACATATCACGGTATGCCCTGCATTGGCAAACTCCACTGCGAGTGCTTTTCCTATACCGGCAGTGGTTCCGGTTATCCAAACTATTTTATTCTGATCTTTCACTTTTATGATTTGACTACTTGTATTCTCCCCAGACACTGCGAAGAGTATTGGAGATTTCGCCGATTGTAGCGTACGATTCGATTGCATTTAGCAGGTAGGGAAGTAGGTTCTCTTCCGTTTGTGCAGTTTCTCTGATCTTACCCAGGGATTCCTTTACTTTGGTGTTATCTCTCTTCTCTCTTAATTTTCTCAACTTCTCTGTCTGCGTCTTCCTTGCGGTTTCGTCTATATGAAGTATCTCGATCTCCTCATCGATATCGGAAGCAAATTTGTTAACTCCCACAATGATTTCTTTTCCTTCTTCTACGGCTTTTTGGAAATTATAGGCATTATTCTCTATCTGTGATTTCTGGTAATTCGCTTCGATAGCCTTGAGCGACCCCCCCATATCTTCTATCTTATTAATGTATTCCCAGACCTTTTCTTCCATCTGGTTCGTCATATATTCGATAAAATACGATCCGCCCATAGGATCTACCGTATCAGCCACACCGCTTTCATAGGCAAGTATCTGCTGTGTTCTGAGTGCGGTTTGCACGGCTTCCTCGGTAGGAAGCGAAAGTGCTTCATCCTTACCATTTGTGTGAAGCGACTGCGCGCCTCCAAGCACTGCCGCCAATGCCTGTACCGTTACTCTCACTACGTTGTTTTCTATCTGGTGATTGGAGAGCGTTGAACCGCCTGTTTGGGCATGAAATCTCAACTTCATGCTGTTCTCATTCTTAGCGTCGAATTTCTCTTTCATTATCTTTGCCCATATCCTGCGCGCCGCCCTGAATTTAGCTATTTCCTCCAGAAAATTATTATGTGCATTAAAAAAGAATGACAATCGCCCGGCGAACTCATCCACGTCCAGCCCCGACCTGATTGCCGCTCTCACGTATTCTATCCCGTCAGAAAGCGTAAATGCAACTTCCTGCGCCGCGCTCGAACCGGCTTCCCGTATATGGTAACCGCTTATTGAGATTGTATTCCACATGGGCAGGTTCTCACCGCACCATGAAAATAGATCAGTTATCAGTCTCAGCGAATGTTTCGGAGGATAAATATATGTACCGCGCGCTATGTATTCCTTTAGTATATCGTTCTGTACCGTGCCGGAGATCTTTGAAAGGTCGGCGTTCTGTTTCTTTGCAATAGCTACGTACATTAGCAGTAATAATGAAGCCGTGGCATTTATAGTCATAGATGTCGTAACGTCCTGTAGCTTAATTCCCTCGAATAATGTCTCCATATCCTCGAGCGAATCTATTGCCACGCCTACTTTTCCTACTTCGCCTTCAGCCATCGGATCATCGCTGTCATATCCTATCTGAGTCGGCAGATCGAATGCTACCGACAGCCCTGTCGTCCCGTTCGCTATTAAGTATTTATATCTCCGGTTGGATTCCTCTGCCGTGCCAAAGCCTGCGTATTGTCTCATCGTCCACAGCCGTGAACGGTACATGGTTTCATGAACGCCTCGTGTGTACGGATAATCTCCGGGATTGGGCGGGGGATCGCCGTCCGGTTTACTAAGGTAGGCGGGGAGACTTATCTCCGAATCTGTCTTAAACTCTTGCTTGCGCTGTTTTATTTCTTTTCCCAAAACTCTGTTATTGATTACTACTCGCCTTGTGATAGCACGTATCTCTTTTTTGAATCTGCCGACGTGAAGCTAACTCCATCCTTAGACATAACTATCTGCCACGTATTGTTCTCCATATAGGGTGTCTTATCCTTTACCTCTATGTTAAATGTCGAATCGTTCACCGGGTTAATGTTATATTGAGATTCATGGTACTCCACACCAAGCGTATCATCCCATTTGAATATCATCTTGTCATCATAAAATCCTACTATCTGCTTTTGTCCTCCTTCTTCATGGACGAAGACCTTGTTTACGAACATATCCTTTGGCTTGCTTTCACACCCGAATACCATTAATGCTATCACAAAAAGAAAAACTATAGAAATTATTTTATTCATATTATGTGAACGTTGAAGATTAATAAATGAACTACATTGCCAGTCCGCCGTCTATTTGTATCACCTGTCCTGTTATATATCCTGCGTCGTCTGAAGCCAGGAATTTCACCAGCCTTGCTACTTCATCCGATTTTGCCATTCTTTTCATCGGGATGGAGTTCAGATAGTTCTGCTTTACCTCATCAGAAAGCTCCTGCGTCATTTCTGTTTCTATAAATCCAGGCGCAACCGCGTTAATATTGATGTTCCTGGATGCAAATTCCTTCGCCGTTGCCTTTGTAAATCCGATAACACCGGCTTTTGAGGCGCAGTAATTAGCCTGCCCGGCATTCCCGATAATACCGACTATCGACGTCATATTGATTATTTTTCCCTGTCTTTTTGACATCATGTGGCGCGATACCGCCTTCGTTAAATTAAACACCCCCTTCAAATTCGTATCGATCACCAGATCCCAATCATCTTCGCTCATCCTCATCAGCAGACCGTCCTTTGTGACGCCGGCATTATTTACCAGTACGTCTATCTGCCCGTGTTCCTTTATCACGCTGTCGATGAAATCTGTCACTGCTTTCAGGTCCGCCACGTCGCACTGCGCATGTTTTATGCCCAGCTTGTCGAAGTGGTCCGCGTCTATCTTGTTTTTGTAGGTAACGGTTACCTTTGCGCCTTCCTCGTTAAATAATTCCGCGATGGATTTACCTATACCTCTTGAACCGCCCGTTACGATTACTACTTTATCTTTAAACTCTGACATAATGTTGTTTGATTTATAAGTTCTGTATGTCTTCTAATGTTGAAATATTAAACAGCTCAGCATCCGGATGTATCTTTTTAATAAGTCCCGTCAGCACTTTCCCCGAACCTATCTCATAAAATTTGCTTACACCTTCATTCACCATGTTTCGTATCGAATCCTCCCACTTAACGGGGGAGTATAGTTGCCTGTAGAGACACTGCTCTATTCCGGCTTTAGCCGTTACCGGTTCCGCTTCTACATTGGAAAATACTGCCACTTTGCTGTCATTTATTCCTGCGCCTTCGATTGAGATTCTCAGCTCGTCCGCTATCGGCACCATGAGCCTTGAGTGAAATGCCCCGCTCACGGGAAGCTCCTTTGCCAGCCTGCAATTATACGGTTCGCCTTTGGCTATTTCCATCCCCTTATGAACCGCCTCCACGTCGCCCGATATTACTATCTGTCCCGGACAGTTAAAATTCGCCGCATCACACACCTTACCGTTTGTAGCTTTCTCGGCTTTGTCACAGATCTCATAGACCTGCTCATATGTCAGCCCTATTAGCGCCGCCATCGTTCCTTTTTGCTTATCACCGGCATCTTTCATCAGCTCACCGCGTCGTGTTACGAGCTTTACTCCTGTCTCGAAATCGAACGCCCCGCCATAAGCGAATGACGTATATTCACCCAGTGAATGACCCGCGGAATAATCTGCTTTTATCTTATCGCCGATCAGCTGTGTCAGTATATAGGAATTAACGAACAGTGCCGGCTGTGTGTACTGTGTTTCCTTTAATATATCTGCAGGACCGTTAAAAGAAATTTCACTTAATGGCAGTCCGGATATCTCGTCTGCTTTTAAATATAATTCCCGTGCGGTGTCATTGTTATCAAAAAGGTCTTTACCCATCCCGACCTGCTGTGAACCCTGTCCTGGAAATACAAATGCAATTTTTGACATTTAACGATTTTTGTGACTAAATATTAACAAAATAGCGAATCTATGCGATAGATTAAATGATATTTGCATAGTAACTCGCATCAGTAGAACACTAAAAAAAATCCTCCCGAAGGAGGATTAAAATTGATTGAGCTATTAGTATTTTGTCGGCGGTGTATATTTTACAATTTGCCGTTTTATGGGTTTTACCGTTCGTAAATAATCATAGATCAGACCCAGGTCTTCTTCCGTCATCTGACCGTAAAATGTCCACGGCATCACTGTGTTGAAATCTTCATTTTTAACCGCGACATGTGTGTTTGGATCGGTTGCGTCCTTGAATCTCTTAATGAACATTTCCTTTGTCCAACTGCCGATTCCTGTTTCATTGTCCGGCGTTATATTGGCTGTCCATACATAACCTCCGTTAGGAAGCGTAAACGGAACACCGCCTCCAACCAGGCTGTCTTGAAACATCACTCCCTGGTCTGACGGCGTATGACAGAAAACGCATGGTGTTGCTAGAAATTGCCCCATAGCGATCTTATCATTGGGATCGGGCTTCGGTTTTAATTCCGCCGGACCCTGTATCGTCCTGAAGATCAGGTTAAGAGGGAAGTTAAGATTTTTAGCAGGCACTTCGTTGTGGATCGGTTTCAAAGTTTTTATGTATGCAATAATAGAAATAAGATCGGTGCTGTCCAGTTCTCTGAATAAGCCATATGGCATCATTGGAGCCAGTGGATCTCCGTTCTTATCCACACCGACGGTTATTGCGCGGAATATCTCCCCGTCAGTCCAGTTGCCTATACCTGTCTCTTTATCCTGTGTAATGTTTCTTGCGGGAACAAACCCGGCGCCTTCGCCCATGTCCATTCCGCCCATTCCTTCCGTACCGGGAATAAGAGGCATCATGAATTTACCCGGGTCACGCTGAGAATGACAGTCGATACAGCTGTACATCGTCGTAGCAAGATATTTTCCTCTCTCTATCATTTCCGGAGTAGAATTTATTACCAGGTCGGGTGCCGGGTCTACCTTAGGAAATTGTGTCATAATGTATGCGTAAACTCCTACTATTATCAAGAACAGTACTCCAAGAACTATCCCTGCGATCTTGAAAAATTTCATTATGATTTGGTTTGGTTAAGTAAGATTGTTTTAGCTGTTTTTTAAATATTGAAGCTGGGAAATGCTTAGCAAAAATGCTAAAAATCCATTTAAAAATCAAATTTTATGTAATAGCAAATAAATTTTTATTATCAGAAGAATTGCATAATTTTTGTAAAAAATAGGTGAATAATGACAAAAGAAGAACTCCGCGCTAATCAGGCGCCCCTCAAGGAAAAATATAAGCAAGATCCTGCATCAGCCCTCGTAGTTCATCATTCTTCAGGAGATATTAGTCCTGACGATGTGAACTGTTCTGTTGAAACTTTTTCGGGTAAAATAATATCCGGGCTCCATCCCGCAGCCGGAGGTGACGGCAGTGAGGCATGTTCCGGTGACATGCTTCTCGATGCGCTCGTAGCGTGTGCAGGTGTAACCTTCAAAGCCGTATCGCTGGCTATGGGAATACAATACCGCAAAGCGGAGATACGGGCTGAGGGTGATCTTGATTTCAGAGGAACACTCGCTGTAACCAAAGATGTCCCCGTCGGTTTCAAAAAAATTAGAATGTATTTCGATATAGATTGCGATGAAGAAAAAGAAAAACTCGACAAACTTATAGAGCTCACTGAACGCTACTGCGTCGTCTACCAGACCTTAAAGAATGGGGTCGAAGTGGAGACGGTTGCGGTTTAAGATTCCACTACTAGATCTTTATTGCCTCGATAAACATTTTTTTGCTTGAGGGTTCGAACTTTTCATTTCGGTGCCCTCCATAGATATTCGTGAGCTTAAATCCCGTCTTTTCTAGCATAAGCTCGATTTCATATCTGAAAACAGGTCTCCAATGCATTTCATAATAGTTTCTTTTTAAGTTTCCGGTCTTATCCGTTTCGTCATACCATCCATATAACTTTTGAACCTGCTTTTCTGACATTGGTCCTACTGCTGCAAACCTTGTATAGGTATTTCCATTATATGGATTCCTTCTTGTAAAAAAAGGAACCGCCTGGGGATCCCCTTTAAAATTTAGATTCAGAGGGTTCATTAGATCAAGTGCAAGGATTCCACCTTTTACCATATGTTCGGATGCTTTTTTAAGGGCAAGAAGCTGACTTTCAAAATCCGTGATGCAGAGAAGACTATTAAATGCCATTATTGTTAAACCGTGATCTTTATTATCCAGATCTAGGTTAGTTACATCCTGTAAAACAATATTTGTTTTACCCGGTAGCTCGGGCATTTCTCCGAGTTTTTTCTTGAATTGAATTAGGAATTCCTCGCAAAAGTCTACCGCAGTCACATTAAATCCTGTTGATAATAATGCTAATGCAACCCTTCCTGTTCCACAGCATAACTCGAGCACGTCCCCACTGGCTTTTTTTGCCAGCTCTGCATATTTTTCCAGGTCATATTTTAATCCCTGAGTTTCGAGTATCCCATCAAGATTTTCTTGATACCCCGGAAAAATAGTTGACGGGTAGTCGCTGTCATAATACATAAAAGACGTGTGATTGGTTTTTTCAAGTCCTGAGTTCATAACTTTTTTAATTAATTTTTAATTTCTTTTTTAAAAGAGGTGTGATATTGTTAATTGTTTCTGTATTTATCGATAGCATAGTAAAACTTCCGTCCGGTTTTTCATCGATAAGACCGGCTTCGCGCAAAATGTTAATGTGATGTGATACCGTTGATTTGTTAATGGATAAACTTGAGGCAATCTCTTTTGAGCTCTGCCGTTTCTCTGAGATCAAACCCATTATTGCATACCTTGTAGTATCTCCTAAAGCTTTCAGTATAAGGGCAACGTCTGGCTCTAGCTCTAAAAGGTCGGTACCGGTATTGTCGAGCGATATACGGTGATCAAAATAAGGGATATATATTTTGCACTTATTGTTCTTTGTCTTGAAATTCGTCCAGAATTTTTTGTCGTTAAAAACGGATGGAATAAAGTAACAGTCGGTAATACTGTCAAAGCCTAGTTTATATCCTCCCCGCATTCCTTCAAGTGTCCTTTTCTTCTCATCGACCTTAATTTTTAAATTAACTTCTTTTGCAAATTCTTCGAAACTAAGCGATGAAAATAATCTCTTGTGCGAATCTATGGAATTATCGAGGGCGCTTTCCATTCTTTTCCATGTTTCACTAAAAACCCTTTCCCAGAATATCGTAAAAAGTTTGGCTATAGTATCCATGAACTGTTCCGGCTGATGGATTAAATGGTTTAAGGCTTTGACAATGCTCGCTCTGTTGTCATATGGATAAAGACCAATATATGCAAGCCATTCGAGTTTGTTTCTCTTTACAACGGAAAGACTTTCTTTGAGAGTTATTTTTTCAGTAATGAGAAGATCTGCTGTTTCTCCGTTATGAAGTATGCCTTCGAGTATATTATACTGAAAACCTCTCACCGGCATTTCTCTAAATCTTGTGATACATTCTTCAAAGCTTGAGTCAATATCAATTTCACCGATTCCGTCGGAGATTATTCCCCAAAGTACAGGCGAATTATAAGTCCCGTTTGCAATCTGGAAAAATTCCGTACCAAGCTTTTTGCTTGCGAAGTCTTTCCAGTTCGGGTGAATAACTGGTTTATCATAAAATAGGTTCTGCATTGCCAGCGGAACCTCAAACCGCGGTGTTTTTACAAATATAGTTTTCATGGTTTGATACTTATAAATCTAGTTTGATAAACATCAAACTCAATTTATAAAATTAATATTTCTCTGTCAAGATAAAACCTAAAGTTTAATTGTCCGTTTAAAAAAGTATAGATACGTATCTATACTTTTTTTGTTTTGTTTATAATTTCATATACATTATTTTAGCGTATACTAATCTTACCACTTTATACTGTAATAGATTAATTTTCACCACCCATAATTTACCACTGCTATAGAGACATCTATAGTATTTTAAAAACAATTAAATTTAACTACCATGGCAACAATTAATGTGTTAGACCCGCCCGGTTCGGTTTATCCTTTATTTAATAATGGAGACCCGAATGAAGAAAATCGCTTAAACGGTGTATTTGCAATCGCCGTTGATGGCGATGAATTTTTTTTCCCTAACGGCACATACCTAATGCCGGTCGATTACGAATATGATTTTGAAGACGTTTCCATTAGGTTTAGAGGAGAAAGTCGTGAAGGGGTAATATTTACAACCTATAACGGAGAATCAGGCATCTCTATGAAGTGTCCGCCCAGGGTTGATATTACAAAACCTAGACCGGTTGAGGATGGGATTTACCAAATAGATACTATTGGTAAATCAGGAATCATTGACTCAGCCTACTCAGGACTTACAGACCCTCAGGTCGGAGATTATATTGAATTAACTGGGGGAAGTCCCGACGCAGTAGCAAGAACACTCGAAGAAGTTAAAACTGCAAATATGATTACCTATGTCGATGCTTCCACAACCACCGGTTTACCTACCTATGAAGGTTATTATGTCGTTAACAAGATTTCAGATGTTCCATCAGGAGGTTATCCATATTCAGATTTTAATCCTAATCCTAATGAAACGCTCCTTAAAGTTATTATCGGTTCGATCTTAAAATATGACGGTACTACAAATCCATGGAGTGTCTATGTACCCTCTGTCGCTTTTTCTTCGACAGGTGATATTTATATGGAGAATATAAGCTTTATAGATTTTACCCCGTTTATCTATAATCCATATGGTATCAGCCCTGATAGAGACTTGAAAATCAATGATTGTGATTTCAAATTTTGTACAAGGGTGTCTGCCTTTGAGATTACGGGAGGTAATCCCAGTTCTACCTGGATACCCCATGCAATGTCGACTGGAACAGGGATAAAATCTGTTCCTACCCAATTATACGGTTTCAAATCCATGCAGTATCTGAATAATACGTTTAAATACATTCATCAGTCTATTGTTTGGGGAATGCCTTCTGCTCATGACATCCTGATAAAGGATAATATATGCTCGGAAAATTTTTCTACACTTGCCTATTTTGTACTCATAGGAGGTTCGATCCAGGGTACAGCTGTAAGGAGAAGCTTTAAGTATGAAATTCTGAATAATACATTTACTTCCTGTCGGTTAGACTCTGTCTCGGATGAAGCGGATGAGAGTATATTATTTCAGCTATATGATGATGCAAAATTTCTAAATAATACTTTTCTTGATACTTACGGAATTCATTGCTATATGTCCGGAGATAACTCCGTTATTGAAGGCAACGTAATTAAGCCTTACACAAACTATGATATGTATGCAGGTAGGAATATATTTCTTTATAAAAATCAGGGACAGGATCCTCAGGCTCAGCATATTCTTGCTAACAATATAATCGAAGGATGCTCCGTAACTGCAATTGTTACACACCAAATTGGCAAGATACTTGCTGAAGGCAACAAATTTAGGATGTCTAGATCATCAAATTATGTTTTCAGCGATACCCTTTCAATATCGCGAAGTTTGTTCTATTATGTTAAAGATTTAACACAGTTCACTGCCCTCGCAGGAGGTTCTAATTATGTAGATTCTTCTGTTGTATCAGACGTTCGAGCGTATTGGGAGGCAAGGGAGACACGATGGAAAGCAATTCCTACATCCGGGTTTGATATAATAAGGCCTGTTTTTAATATTGGGACGTCAAATACGGAGCCTGAAATATCGGAAGCACTATATGATACAGGATTTGAAATTCAAAATAATTCGATTCATGCTGAACAGGTTCTGTCTGTAACCAGAAGAACAAATATGTGTGAGATTTCGGGAAACACTTTGACAGGGGTAAGAAGTATGATTAACGTTGGGGTATATCAAAATGAGGCGATGGAAACTCATTATTATTTAGAGAATTTAATATTAAAGAATAATCCCCTTGTAGAACTTATTCTTGGTGGGACTATTGAGGCTGAATTCATAGTCGATAGAGACATAATAATTGGAAATAATACAATTTTAACTACTTATCTATCCAATTTAACACTAACTTCTTATTTAGGAAATATAGATATAAATAATAACTATTTTGGGTATAAACCCGATTTTCCAATGCCAAGTTACCCAACAACGCAACCAAGCGAACCTTCTGTGCTTGAACCAAGTGCATATAATCAATTAGATATTAGAAATAATGAAATAAATGCATTAGATAACATGACACATTCTGTTATAAGGATACGACAATCAGAAACAGCTATTATTGAAAATAATTTTGCAAAAATCTTCTGCCCAGACAGTCCTCCAGCTGCAAACTATAGAACCTTTGTTAGAAATGCATCAGCGACAAGACTTAAAATACTTAATTTGAATAATAATAATGTAATTTTTGCCGATGAAACTGAAACTAGAATAATATTAGGTTCTGATATTGGCTCGATGGCTTATCATGGTGATATTTTGATTATTAATAATAATAACGCATCAGGAGTAGATGATATGTTACTTGATGAAATAATCTTATTTGATTCATCTTCATCTAGCAATATTGTTTTCGATGAGATTAGAAATAAAAACAATTCTTGGATTGAGGATGTACAATATGTATCAGGTAATATTAATTCAAATCCTTATCAGTTTGAGAATACTATAATATTCGATGATACTTCTACTATATCTAGTGCAACAGTCACACTGCCTTCCGATTTCTTACAAGATGGTCAGGAGATTTTAGTTAGTGCTCCAAATATAGAGGTCTCAAGTCTTTCATTCTCGGGAGGGTCAATTGTTCCGTCATCTCCTTCATCCTTTACGCTTCAACCGGGAGATTTTTTAAAATTGAAATATGTAAAATCTGAGGATATTTGGTATATTGTTCAGAAATTTATTACTCCGTAATATTTGGTAAATCATATATTCACAGCCCTACCCTGTTAAAAGAGGGTGGGGTTTGTTTTTCTAAAAGTTTGAAGCGAAAGAATTTTCCTTCTTCCTTCAATTTCCCCGTCATTTTTATTAGTTTTCATTTTCAGCTAATAAATCCCTTCATAAATGAGTAAAACCAACCGGAAACCGGTCAAAAAGGCTTCACGCGCAAAAAAGAGAACCTCTGGTGACAAGTCTGGTTCGCAAAAGATAACCTCACTCTCCAGCGAGAAGAGGCTGTTCAAACCCTCTGCCGAATTTTCTAAGCAGGCTTACGTCTCGTCCATGGCGCAGTACAAGAAAATGTACAACGAGTCCATAAAGAATCCGCAAAAGTTCTGGGCTAAAGCCGCGGGTGAACTCCATTGGTTTAAAAAATGGAATAAAGTGCTCGAATGGAAAGCCCCTCACTCGAAATGGTTTCTCGGCGGAAAGATAAACATGTCATACAACTGTCTCGACAGGCATGTTGCGTCGCACAGAAGAAATAAGGTTGCGCTCTTTTTTGAAGGGGAACCGGGCGACACTCGGACGTTGACATACCAGCAATTGTATGAAGAGGTGAATAAGTTCGCGAACGTGCTGAAAAAGAACGGCATTAAGAAAGGTGACAGGATTTGTATTTACCTCCCGATGATTCCTGAAGCGGTGATCGCAATGCTGGCATGTACACGTATCGGCGCGGTTCACTCGATAATCTTCGGCGGATTTTCGGCGCAGGCATTGATCGACAGGATAAATGACGCAAAAGCTAAGATGGTTATCACTTCCGACGGGGGATTTAGGCGGGGAGGAATTGTCGAGCTCAAAGCGAATGTGGATGAAGCGCTCATTAGTTGCCCTACTATTAAAAAAGTTATCGTCGTTAACAGGTGCGGAAACAATGTGAAAATGATTAAGGGCAGGGACGTGTGGTATTATGAAGAGATGAAAAATGCTGATAACTATTGCAAGCCCGCTGAACTTGATTCCGAACATCCACTTTACATTTTATACACGAGCGGTACGACCGGAAAGCCGAAAGGGATTCTTCACACGACCGGCGGTTACAGCGTCCAGACATATCTCACAACGAAGTATGTTTTTGATATGAAAGACGAAGATATATACTGGTGTACGGCTGATATTGGCTGGGTGACCGGGCACAGTTACGTCACGTACGGACCCCTGCAAAACGGCGCGACCGTTTTGATTTACGAAGGCGCTCCTAACTATCCAAATCCGGATAGGTTCTGGCGCATAGTGGATAAGTATCGGGTGAGCATCTTTTACACAGCGCCTACTGCTATACGGGCATTTATTAAATGGGGTGACCAGTGGCTGAAGGGAAAAGACCTTAGCTCGCTCCGTTTACTCGGCACCGTTGGTGAACCAATTAACCCAGAAGCATGGATGTGGTATTATAATAAGATTGGAAAGAAAAAATGCCCTATCGTCGATACCTGGTGGCAGACCGAGACCGGCGCAATTATGATTACGCCGTTGCCCGGCGCCACACCCTGCAAACCCGGCTCGGCGACGTTCCCGTTCTTCGGCATCCGCCCGGAAGTCGTCGATAAACACGGAAAACAGGTCCCCAAAGGCGCGGGCGGTTTCCTAATAATGAGAACGCCGTGGCCGTCGATGCTGAGGACTATCTACGGCGATGATAAGCGCTATAAAAAGCAGTACTGGTCGGAATTCCCCGGCTATTACTTCACCGGCGACGGCGCACGGTGCGACAAAGACGGGTACTTCTGGGTCATGGGCAGGGTCGACGACGTAATAAATGTTAGCGGCCATCGCCTCGGCACCGCCGAGATAGAGTCGGCATTGGTAGCGCATCCGAAGGTCGCAGAGTCAGCCGTGGTAGCTAAGCCCGATGAGATTAAAGGCAGCGCTATTTGCGCATTCGTGACGCTGGAAGGGGAGCAGGTGCCGAGCGACGAGCTGAAGGGGGAGCTCAAGGCGTGGGTAGTAAAGGAGATAGGGGTGCTCGCAAGACCTGATGAGATTCGATTTACGGATGCGCTCCCGAAGACGCGCAGCGGGAAGATCATGAGGAGGCTCCTGAGGGAGCTAGCGAATAGCGGAGAGGTAAAAGGCGACGTCACTACACTGGAAGATTTTTCTGTTCTGGAGAAGCTGAGAGCGGAGGAGGAAGAATAGAATATGAAATTTAGCTTAATCATTTTATTTTTTGTTTTGATCTCGGGAAGCGGATACGGGCAGAGCATAGGTGAGGTGAGGGAATTTACAGGGTATGTGGGGATGTCGAATGATAGTATTTTGAGCGAAGGAAGGAGGTTTAATGATTTTATGCTGGAAAACGAGGGAAACCTCGTCCACATAAATATAACAATGGACTATGACCAGAATGACGGTTACGCAAACGGCAGGACGAAGATATTTTATTTCTTTGCCGTTTACGACGACGATGACAGGCTGTCCGGAAGTGAGTATCATATAATGCTGGACGGGCGTGACGATGTGGAAAATGATTACTTATATAACGTAAACAATATGAGCATAGAGGGTTATTTTGAGATAGGGGAGATAACCGGACCGCAAAACGGATTATTGTCGGTCGATATGAAACCGGTAGTCGTGAAGGAAATGAGATAGAACTTTTAATAATATTGTATCAAAAAAACCCGCTAAAAGCGGGTTTTTTATTGGTAAAGAGAAAATAGAGTGGTTTTAAATTGAGGAGAGAAATGGTTATTTTCGATTTTTGAAATCAAATTTGTTGAATGAAGCTGATAAAGAGTATTCTTTTACTTGGAGCAGTATTTTTGGGCGTGAATACGGTGTTCGCGGATTCGCCTATAACTTCAACGCCGTTTCACGAGGCGTATTACGACGGGGCAATAGTCACATATGCCGCGGGAAAGAAGGTAATGGATAATACTATCGCGGATTACCTGGCTAATGATAATAACCCGATAGACGTGAGAATGGCTGTAATTAATGCAATGGGCTGGGATATTTCGGGACGTAATAATACAGAGCTGTACCTGACACAGGTTTATCACGGCAAGAAGGAATTTACGATGAAGAGCCTTTCACCGGACCAAAAGCTGGTCATTGGTTACATGACGATTATGGATGATTATTTTAAGCCCGAAGCCGGACTGCCATATCTGGAGGAAGCGCTGAAGGAAATGCCGAATAGCAGAACCGCTAATTTAATTTACACGCTTGCGAAGGGACAGGAAGTTATGGATGAAGATTTTTGCAAGGTGTGGAAATACTGGGATGCTAATATGAACAAGGAAGGTCTTAATAACGATTTTAGTCTCGCGGGAGAATTAATTGCATACGATTACATTAAAGAATATAAGGGGTACTGCAACTAATGAAAGACGTATATATAATCGACGGAGTAAGAACAGCGATCGGTAAGTTCGCCGGAACGCTTTCAAGCGTGAGACCGGATGACATGGCGGCGCTTCTTATTAAAGAGATCGTGAAAAGGAACTTCGACGCGAACAACATCCCAAAGGAAGAAATAGAAGACGTACTTCTTGGCAATGCGAACGGAGCAGGTGAGGAGAACAGGAACGTGGCGAGAATGTGCGTACTGCTTGCAGAACTGCCGATATCCGTTGCAGGTGCGACAGTGAACAGGCTTTGCGCGTCGGGGATGCAGGCGTTCGTCGACGGTGTGAGAGGAATAAGGAACGGCGACGGAGAGTGTTACATAGTCGGCGGGGTCGAGTCAATGACGAGAGCACCTTTTGTAACGGCAAAGAACGCTTCACCATTTGGAAGGAACGTGGAAATGTTCGATACTACGATCGGATGGAGGTTTACAAACCCAAAACTGGCTAAGATGCACTATCCCTATTCGATGGGTGAAACTGCTGAGAACGTTGCAGAAAAGTATAAATTAAGCAGGGAAAGACAAGACGAATTTGCTTACAATTCACAGATGAAAGCCAAGACGGCGATCGAAGGCGGGAAATTCAATAACGAGATAACGGGTGTGGAAGTAAGAATAAAAAAAGATACTATAATCTTTGACAAAGACGAATTTGCCAGACCGGATACTACGATGGAGGCATTAGCGAAGCTCAGACCTGCATTTAGAGAGAACGGAACCGTTACTGCGGGAAATTCAAGCGGTATAAACGACGGCGCCAGTATGATGATGCTTGCTTCGGAAGATTTCGTTAAGAAGTATAACCTCAAACCCAGGGCTAAGTATGTAGCTTCAGCAGCGGCGGGTGTGGACCCGGCGTGCATGGGTGTTGGACCTGTTCCCGCGACAAAGAAAGCGCTCGAAAGAGCAGGCTTGAAGCTGAGTGATATTGACCTGATCGAGCTAAACGAAGCATTCGCGGCGCAAAGTCTCGCGTGTATCGACGAGCTGGGACTAGACCAGAGCATAATAAACGTGAACGGGGGCGCAATTGCTTTAGGACATCCACTGGGAAGCAGCGGCGCACGAATAATCGTTACACTGCTTAATGAAATGGAGAAGCAGGATAAGAAGAGAGGACTTGCTACAATGTGTATAGGAGTCGGACAGGGAATGGCATCCATTATCGAAAGAGTATAGTTGTTTAAAGAACAATAACCTTCATAAGTTGACATTACCAAATCAACTTTCGATCTTAAGGATAATTTTATCTCCCGTCTTCCTGTATTTATTCCTTTCGGAAAATACGACCGTAAAGACGATAGGGTTTGCTATATACGTAATAGCGTCTCTAACGGACTGGTATGACGGGTGGCACGCAAGGAAATACGGACAGATAACGAGATGGGGTGTATTCCTGGATCCGTTTGCTGATAAGGTTCTGACATCATTTGCATTCGTTTTGTTTTATTTGTATGGTATAGTACCTATCTGGATGGTGATAATAATCGTAATGCGGGATATTTTCATCACACTTCTCAGATCATATCATGAAGCGAACGGTGTTACGATGAAGACTTCATGGGTAGCAAAGGCAAAGACGTTTTTTCAAATGGTGTATATATTTGCCGTACTGTCTATCCTGATGTATGATGCCGTCGGAGGAGATAGGGAGTTTGCCAACCAACTCATTTCACTTCTCTATTCGGATACTAATTACTATATAATGTTTTTCATAACAGCGATAACACTGTATACCGGCATAGCATATTTTTTTGAAAAGAAGAGAGCAGAAAGAATAAATGGGAATAATTAAAAGAAAAAAGATAGTCGATCCGGACGCTAAAGTGGATATATTCAGTGAAGCGTTTTCGTCGGTTTTGTATATAGGACACATTCCCGTTGCAAGCGGTACGTTCGGATCCCTGGCAGGTCTTTTATTCTTCTTCATACCGTGGTTCAATAATTATCTTACGGTTGGCGGAGCAACAGTTGTATTCTTTGTTCTCGGAGTAATAACCTCTCAAAATATGATAAAGAGATACGGCCATGATCCATCGGTAGTGGTGATGGATGAGGTGGTCGGGATGTGGGTAACAATGTTATTCGTACTACCTGCACTGAATATTGTGGACATGCCAGTAAAACTTATCATATTTGGTGTAGGGTTTCTTACATTCAGGTTTTTTGATATTGTGAAGGTATGGCCGACGAAGTATTTCGACAGAATGAATAGCGGTTACGGTATAATGATGGATGACGTGATGGCGGGGATATACGCAGGATTGATAACGTTATTAATATCAAATCTATTAATATTGGTAATAATATTTAAAGGACTGGGCGGGAAATTATTTTGAAGACAAAAGTAATAGCAATAGGTGATGAACTGCTGATCGGGCAGATAATAAATTCGAACGCGGCATACATTGGTGAGAAATTGTACGCAAGCGGAATGCCCGTTCAAAAAATGGTGACTATCAGCGATGAAGAGCAATCACTTATTAATGAGCTATATGATTCGATGGCAAACTACGATGTTACGATAATAACGGGCGGTCTTGGACCTACACATGATGATCTGACAAAACCGATACTGACAAAATTTTTTGGGGACGAGCTGGAGTTTAATGAAGAGGTGATGGAGGATGTAGAGAAGATATTCACGAGCAGGAAGGTATATATGCCGGAATCGAACAGAGAGCAGGCGATGGTTCCAAAAACCGCAAAGGTGATGCGAAATAAGAACGGTACGGCTCCGGGCATGTGGTTCGAAAGGGACTGGAAAGTGGTAGTGTCACTACCGGGTGTACCTTACGAGATGAAGGCAATGATGGAGGAATATGTCGTACCTGGGCTCAAGGAATATTACAAAGACAGGATAAGAACTGTAAATAAGTACAGAGTAATACTTACAACCGGGATCGGCGAGTCTACGTTGTTTGAGAAAGTTGGTGATATGAAAGAGCAACTGAATGGCGGGAAACTTGCTTATTTGCCGTCTGCATCGGGGGTACGTCTGCGTGTAGAGGTACAGGCTAATTCAGATAAAGAGGCGGATGCAAAGCTGGATGCTCTCGAAAAGTATATCAGGGATAAAGCAGGGAAGTATGTTTACGGTACGGGAAGTGAAAGTATGGAAGTAACGATTGGCAGGGAACTGCTCAAACGAAAACTGACGCTTGCCACTGCTGAGTCATGCACGGGCGGTAGGATCTCGGCGACGATAGTTAGCGTGGCAGGTAGCTCTGAGTATTTTAACGGGGGAGCGTGCACGTATTCGAATAAGGGGAAAAGGGATGTGCTTGGTGTGAAGAAGAAGACACTTAAGAAACACGGAGCCGTTAGCGCGCAGACCGCAAAGGAAATGGCAAAGGGCGCAAGGAAGAAGTTTAAATCAGATATTGCGATATCTACAACGGGGGTAGCCGGACCGACGGGAGGTTCAGATGAGAAACCCGTAGGGCTTGTATGGATAGGGTACTCGGACAAAAAAAAGACTTATGCTATGAAGTTTTATTTTGGTAATGACAGAGGGAGAAATATAGAGCGAAGTACAATGGCGGCTCTTGAGGTATTGAGGTGCCGTCTGAATGAAATGAAGTAATCTATTTTACGATCACCATCTTTTTTGTTTCCACAAAATCATCACCCGCATTTAAAGTGTAGTAATAAACTCCGGAGGCATAACGCGAGCCGTTAAAGTTGATCCTGTGCGTGCCAATGGATTTCTTCCCGAGATCGAAGACATCCAGCTGTTTCCCGGTGATATCGAAGACGGTAATTTTAACGAGCGCAGGCTTTTTTAATACATATTCGATCGTTGTAAAAGGGTTGAACGGATTGGGGTAGTTTTGCAGGAGAGAGTAATCTCCCGGTAGAATGCCCGAAATCGGTTCGATGCCGACGGATTTGGGGTTAAATTTAAGTATTAGCCCGCTATCGCCGACCGCCCATCCGTGCATTGGGTCGATGAACTGCGCATCATGTACTGCACGGGTTTGTTCGACGGGAATCTCGAGCCACGAGGTTCCGCCGTTGAAAGTGACAGCCCAGTTCTGCGAAAAGCCGAGCGGTACCCAGAAATTAGAGGGGGTTCTTATCGCGAGAGCTTCACCCTGTCCAAAGAGTTTGAGTGAGGTGTAATTCCAGTTAACTCCGCCGTCGGTTGTTTTAGAGGTGAAAGCACCGTATTCAAAATCACCACCCACGGCAAGCACTGTAAGTGAATCCATGAATTCAAAATCGAACACTGGTTCGGAGGAAACGGGCTGAGAGTACCACACAGAGCCGTTGTTTGTTGTTTTCCACATCGTTCCAACGATATCGATCCTGCCACCGCACGCAAGTCCATATCCGGGGGAGTAGAATTTTATCCTTCGGATAGTAAAACCGGGTGAAGTGCTCGAGTCGGGGCAAAGTGACCAGTTAGCTCCACCGTCGGTGGTTTTGAAGATATTTCCGTAGTAAGAGCCTACCCATCCGTTATTGCTATCGGTGAATTGTATCGAAGAAAGGACGACCGTTGTATCGAAGAATGTGGTGGTATCCCAGTTAGTGCCACCGTTTGTTGTTTTTAATATAGTCGATCCGGAAAAGAAGAATTCGTTTGAGACTGCCCAGCCTGTATTTTCATTTATGAAGACGATGTCTTCGAGGTAGTAATTTACGGGAGTGTTCTGGATGACCCAGCTGGTGCCTCCGTCCGAGGTATATAATATGAGACCCGAATCACCGCATGCCCATCCGTTGAGGCTGTCAACAAATGTACAAATGGTAAGATTTTTGTTTGTTGGTGAAGTTTGTTGAATCCAATAATCCACGGCAAAAGATTTGCCGCTAAATATCAAAGAAACAACAAAAATGGCGCAAAATGTAGTCTTTATTTTACAGTAGTTTATCATTGAGTAAAACTTCTATTGCAAGATACTAAATTTGTGAAAATTTTCAAATTATTTTGGTTTGCATGCTTAAATAAATTTCATTGACTTAGATAAGATAATGAGATATTTTACATATAAGGAGAATTAGTAATAATTGCTCAGTAAGGAGAATTTTTTTTAAAAAAAGTCAACTATCTAATCAACCAATTAATTTTTCTGAAAGGAGAACAATGAAAAATTTCCCCAAATTTTTTAATACTGTGTTCAGGAGTCTACTATTAGTAGTTGTAGTAGTAGGGGGCATAATAGTCTTACAAGGTCAGGGTGAGGATGATTATTGGATCTTTAATGACAATGATCCATATCTCGATCAACCAACCAGGGAGGCGTATGAGCATTATCTGCACATGCAGCATGATGGTAATTTAGATGTAATTACCGATGCAAATGGATATGATAACTTCGATATGGGCGTGGACTTTGCAGAACAGAATATGACATCTAATCCAAGAAATCCGAAATGGATATTCTTTGGAGTGAACGGCTCACCTCAGAACGCCAGAAATACTACTAATGGTCATGATTGGGTTTCGTTTAACCCGTCATATCCGGGTGGAACATGCTGTGACCCATGGTCGGGTTACGATAGCAACGGTGTACTTTATTACGGTTCAGGTGTAAGCGGACAGTATGTTTACAAGTCAACAACAAACGGTAATAACTGGACATCGCCCGTTCTTTCAGTCAGTGGTAATGACAGAAATACCTTGGCTGTTGATCAGACAAACGGTCCTTACGGCGGTTATGTATATGCCGCGATCACTCCGGGTAACTTTGCTCGCTCAACAAACGGTGGAACATCATGGACAACAACATATTCATCATCTAATACTATTCCAGGTGTAATGATTGCAGTTGGTCCGAACGGCTCTGTGCAGGGTGGAACGGTTCTTTATGTTACTAATACCGGTAGTACCGCTGCTTGCGTATATAACTTCCACTACTCTACAGACGGCGGTGCAACATTCAATAACGGAGCATCATTAAATGTTGCCGGTTATTCAGGTACTTTAAACTCAGTTGGCAGACTTGTTATCAACAATGCAAGGATGAGACCTTATCCTATGATCGCAATGGATAACAGCTATGGTCCGCATAGAGGTAGAGCTTACCTTGTATACTCATCAAACAGACCTGTAGGAAACGGCAACAAGCCGGATGTATTCCTTCAGTACAGTGATGACAAAGGAGTTTCATGGTCAAGCCCGATCCAGGTAAACGATAATGCAAATCCAACACTTAGTGATCAATGGTTCCCGGCTATCTGGTGTGAAAAAGAAACCGGAAAGCTATACATAAAGTGGTATGATACCAGGGAAAATCCAGCAACATATCTAACCGGTGTCTGGGCAACATATTCAACAGACGGTGGTCAGACATTTGCTACTAATCAAAGGATCTCAAACGCATCATGGACATATCCATGTCCTGCATGCGGAGCTAACCAAAACTGTTACAGAGGTGATTATGACGGAATGACAGCCAACGAGAATGTTGGTTATGCGGTTTGGTACGATCCAAGAAGCTGTAACTATACAAACATGGGTTCATATTTCCCAGATTATGCGTTCCAGACTATTCCACCAACCTCTGATAGTATAAATTCAGTTAACGGTCAGATAGAAGTAATAGCTCTGATACCATCAGTAAAATTATATACGGGTTCAGTAAGTCTAAGTGCTTCGGTTACACCGAATCCAGGCGGAGCTTTGAGTATAACATATCCGGGTGGAAGCGTTTTCCCGACGCCTAATGGTTCAAGAAGGGTCAGATTAACTGCAAACAATTTGACTCCGGGAACATATACATTAACAATTCAGTCGGAAGGACCAAACGGAACTCCAGTACACAGAAGAAATGTAACTATTTATGCATCAACAACAGTTACATCGATTGGTAACACTGCAAGCTTGCCGGAGAAATTCGAACTGATGCAAAATTATCCGAATCCGTTTAACCCAAGCACAAGGATTGATTATGCATTAGCAAAGAACACTAATGTGAAATTGACCGTATATAACGCTGCGGGAAAACAAGTGCAAACAATAAATCAAGGATTCCAAAATGCCGGTAGATATTTTATCAATTTCAAAGGTGAAGGATTAGCTTCCGGTGTATATTATTACAAGCTCGAAACAGAATTCTTTACAGAAACAAGAAAGATGCTTCTGATAAAGTAAAATTTTTATCAAGATTGATTAAAAGCCCCTTTTTCAAGGGGCTTTTTTGTTTTATATGCCTGATCTTTAAGACAAGATGGAAGTGAATTACATTTTGGGTGATTTAGTGACTCCTTTGTTTAGAAAATAAAATTTTAAGATTACCCCCCCAAATTTTAATTTTTGTTCAAATCCAATTTCTCTTTTTTAGCCTAAATGGTTATTGGTTTATTGCCCTAAATGAGATATTTTTTAAACCAATAAATTCTTTAGGAATTTAAAACCAAGCAGATGTCAAACTATAAAAATTCTTCTTTCAGGGGATTAGTGTGTTTATTTATTATTTGTTTTTTTATTCAAGGTAAAGCGGATGCTCAGTGGAGAGATGATCCGAACAGGGATTTCATACCCTGGAAATATTTTGTTTCAAATAATCAAAATGATAATGTGGATGCAACTGTGATAGTAGTTAATGGTTATGACAATTTTTTTCTGGGAACGGATTTTGCGGAATCCCACATTTCCGAGAATCCTCGTATGCCGGGACAGTATTTTGTTGCATTCAACATAAACAATACATGGTACACAACGAATGGATTCGATTGGCAGCGAAACAATCCTCCTTTCTCCGGTTCAACTATGATGGGTGATCCTGTAACAGCATATGACAGTGCGGGAAATCTGTATTACGAAAATATGTACGGAAACGGTTTTAGTGTATTCGGAACAAGGGTAGTGAAATCGACCAACAACTCAATATCTTGGTTAAGCGATGTAGCGGGGAATCTTGGTGTTGATAAGAATTGGATAGCGGCAGATCAATCAAATGGTCCGTATTCAAATAACGTTTATATCGTAATGACTACAAGCGGAGGCGGAACCTTTAGAAGGAGCACCGATGGCGGTTTAAGCTTTAACCAGACCTTCACACCGGGTACTCAGAGTCTTCCCGGGATGATGGTGTGTGTAGGTCCCAATGGAAGTACATCAGGCGGTTCTGTTTATGTAGTAACAAATTCCGGAAGCTCGTTTGCCTCAACATATACCTTTTACAGATCAACTAACGGTGGAGCAAATTTTAGCCAGATGTCATCGCAAAATTTTGCAAATTATGTTGGTACAAATGTAGGCGGAAGAAACTCCGTTTCAAATATGAGAACCAGACCATATCCATTTATAACAGCGGATAATAGCTGGGGATCATTCAGAGGAAGGCTGTACCTGGTCTATGCTTCAAACCAGCCTTCAGGAAGCGGTAACAAATCAGATGTATTTTGCAGGTATTCAACAAACGGGGGTACAAGCTGGTCTTCGGAAGTGAAAGTGAATGACGATGCAAATACTCAAAATAACCAGCAATGGCATCCAGCAACATGGTGTGATAAGGAAACAGGAAGACTTTATGTACAATGGATGGATACAAGGGATACACCGACCAGCGATAGCGCGTTGATCTATGCGTCGTATTCAACAGATGGAGGAGCAACGTTCATTCAGAACCAGATGATATCAAATCAAAAAATGAAGATAGATTGCCCGACATGTGGCGGCGGAGGAACGCCCCGATATCAAGGAGATTATAATGCAGTGTCATCCAATTCAAAAACCTCGATGATCTCATGGGCAGATTTCAGAGTTGGAAGGTACGATAGTTATGTGGCTTACTTCCCGGATTTTGCATACCTGCTGAACCCGTCGAGTGACAGTATAAACTCAGTCAATGGAATGATAGATATAACAGCAAATATACCGAGCGTGAAATTATACACTGATACTGTAATGTTTTCTGCATCGATCAACCCCAATCCAGGAGCTTCGTTGAATATTTCTTATCCGAATGGAAACATACTTCCCAGTCCTACAGGAAGCAGAAAGGTAAGGCTCACGGCAAATAATCTTACACCGGGTACATACACGGTAACGGTGACCGCTCAAGGTCCTAACGGTACACCGATCCATAAAAGGGCAGCAACGATATATGCTTCGACTACAGTCACTACGTTGACACATAATAATCTGGTAACTAAATTCGAACTACAGCAAAATTATCCGAATCCTTTTAACCCTGTAACAAGGATAGGGTATTCCCTGGCAAGAAAGACCGACGTGAACATACTGGTCTATAGTACCTCAGGCGAGCTGATAAAGACATACAAACAGGGAGTTCAGGACGCAGGATCTTATAGTGTGGATTTCAAGGGTGACGGATTATCGTCCGGAGTATATTTTTATAAATTACAAACGGGATACTACACTGTTACTAAAAAGATGTTGTTGATTAAATAATTTGGGGAAATTTTTAATCACACGAGTCCCTTCTCGTTTTTGCGAGGAGGGGCTTTTTATTTGTCTGTTTTAGAGCGGAATTCGTTAAGCATTATTCCTGTAGTAACCCCTACGTTGAGAGATTCACATTTAGAGTAAGGTTTAATTTTGATACTGTGGAATTTATTTTCGGAGAGTATAGAGGGTGATACGCCGGAGGCTTCACTACCGAGTACGAGGATATATTTATCACCGGTGAAGCTGTAATCCGACAGATATTCTTTTGCTTTAAGGTCGGTCAGGAGTACCGTCCAACCCTCGTTTGCTTTTTGCAGGAGGTATTGATGTAGATTAGGTACAGTATCAACGGAAATATTAAATATTCCTCCCTGTGATCCTCTAACGACCTTTGGATTGAATATATCGACGGTGTTTTCGCTGACAATTATACTCTTTACGTCATACCAATACGCTGTCCGCAAGATCGTACCCATATTGCCGGGATCATTTATATTATCCAGCGCAATAATTGGACCAGTCGAAGGCGATGCGATGGTTCCAGAAGGAATATCTACTACGCCAATAATTCCCTGCGGAGTTACAGTATCGGATATTTTTTCCAGGTCTTTTGAGGAAACGGTTGCGATGGGGATGTTCTTTTTAGCAATTGTAGCAAGAAGGTCTTCATTCATATAATCTTTTCTTACGAGGACCTTTTCGAGCTTGCCGGAATAAATCTCGGATCGAAGGGCTTCTTCAACTAGATGGGTGCCTTCGATAATGAATTTTTTTTCAAGCTCCCTATTTTTTTTCTGCTTGAGGGAGGCATAGAATTTTACTTCGCCTTTGGTAATGTTACTCACCCCTATACTCCACATAGTTTTTTTCGGTTTCATATAATCGAATGGAGTAGAGCTTGACATTTTCAGAGGTAACTTTATCTATCAATTGGTCCCAGAATACCATCGCCATATTTTCAGTTGTGGGGACAATATCTTTAAATAGTTCAGTATCATTGAGGTATTTGTGGTCAACCTTATCTATAATATTTTTGTGGATTATTTCTTTTAGTTTTTTGAGGTCCATAACGTAGCCGCTATCCTTATCAGGCTCACCGGCTAGAGTAACCTCTATATAATAGTTATGCCCGTGGAAATTATTGCATTTTCCGTATATCTCGAGATTCTGCTCTTCGGAGAGTGCCGGATTATTTAGTTTATGGGCTGAGGAAAAATGTTCTTTTCTGGTAATGTATATCATGTTCTGCTTTTTTATCATGATTAAAATAGTTAAAATCCATTATATATTATATACTTATAGCCGTAATGAGTGCAACCTTTTGAATCTATTGGCGTCAAAACATTAAATTTAGGGAGCAGTTAAAGATTATTTTTGCATATAAAAGCTTTTTGAAACTAACTATATTTAATTACGTTATATAAACCGATTATCGGACAATCCAAACAACATAAAATATTTTAATGAGCAAAAAAGTATTGTTAATACTCGGCGCACTACTATTTGCATTTTACGGAAATACTTACTCCCAGGAAGTTATAGATCTCAATGAGGCGGTAAGAACGGGCATCAATAATAATATTTCCATCCAGACAATAGTAAGCAGTATGGAGATACAGGGATACAATACAAAAACATCCGAGGGAGATCTTTTTCCGACGCTGACTTTTTCAGGGGGATGGACAAGGAACCATACTTATTCAAAAGGCGGTACGATTTTCCAAAATGGAGTGCCGATAACAATTGGCGATCAAAACACGACATCCGACAACTTTAATCTCAGGTTGAATTCACAGTTGACGCTTTTTAATGGATTTTCAAATTACAAGACTGTGGATCTGAACGAATCGAGATTTACAAAGCTAAAGTTAGATCTGGAAAATTCCAAGAGGCAGGTAGCACTGAATATAAATGTAGCATACTTCGATGCTTTAAAGAAAGAGCAGGTAGTTGTAATAAACGAGGAGAATCTCAATGATTCGAAATCCCAGCTCGATAGAGTGAAGGCATATATGGAGGCAGGTAAGTCGACGTTAGCGGACGTATACAGGCAGGAGGTGCAGGTTGCGCAGAACGAGCTAGCGCTGGAGAGTTCGAAGAATGATTTTAAAAAGTCGAAGGTGGATCTTTTGTTGCAGATGAATGACGACATCAATAAGGAAATAGAACTAAGCTCTTCGGGGATAAATCCTAATATGACGACGGCGGAATTAAAGACAGTTTTGGATCAGTACTCAAATACGCAGAATCTCTATAGAAAAGCAGTTGATAACAGGTATGATTATAAATCAGTAGTGCAGGATATAAATTCAAGGATGCTAGAGCTCGATATAGCAGAAAGAAGTGTTTATTTCCCGACTGTAACAGCTTTTGGTGATTATAATCTTTCAGGGCAGTCTATAGATGGTATAACCGATACCAGGGTAGCGTCATACGGTATTACTGTTTCTTATCCAATATTTTTGGGCTTTAGTCTAGATAACAACAAGCAGATTGCCGAAGTGAATGTTAAGCAGAGAAAGGATGAGCTTTCTAACCTGGAATTACAGATAAGCGCGGAAGTTAAGAAGTCAGTTCTAGACCTTGAAACGGCATACAAACAGGCACAGATACTTGAGACAAGCATACAATCAGCTGAGCAGGATAAGCTATTGGCGGAGGAAAATTACAGGGTAGGGCTTGGTACAATACTCGAAGTTCAGACGGCGACAATTGCATTAAATAATCTAAGAATACAGCAAAGCAACGCAGTATATAATTTTCTGCTTGCCAAAAGGCAGATAGACTATTATATAGGTGCATTAACATACTAAAATTTTACAATACACAATTAAATAAACAATAATGTCAGAAACACAAATACCAACTTCATCGCCTACACCGCTTCCTAAGGTCAAAAGGAGAAAGAAGAAATCCCGTAAGGGACTGATAATCGGTCTGATATTAGCGGTAGTATTTATAATAATAATTGCCGTAGTGGTCTCAAGCAATAAAGAGAAAGCGCTTGAGGTACAGGTAGAACCCGTTCAAAGGCGGAATATAACTCAAACTGTAACTGCGACAGGTAAGATCCAGTCTGAGATACAGGTAGATATAAGCGCAGAAGTCAGTGGTGAGATCATATCGCTTCCATTTAAGGAAGGTGACCAGGTTAATAAGGGTGACCTGGTGGTAAAAATAAAACCGGATGTATATTATCCACAACTTCAGCAACAGCAAGCGGGTGTAAATGTTCAGAAAAGGAATCTTGAGGCACAGGATGTAACATTGGAAAAATACCAGCTGGAATATAACAGGGTAAAGCAACTATATGATAAGGGGCTCGCTACGCAGAGCGAGCTGGATATAGCAAAAAGCAACGTTGATCAAACGCTGGCTCAAATGAATACAATTAAGGCTCAAATTAACCAGCAACAAGCGGCAGTAAATTCCGTAAAGTATGATATATCCAAGACCATTATAAACTCACCGATAAGTGGCACGGTTACTACACTAAATAACGAACCGGGTGAAAAGGTTCTTGGAACGATCTCTAACCAGGGTTCGATGATAATGACGATCTCCGACCTTTCAAAGATGGAATGCCAGGTAGAGGTTGGAGAAACAGACGTTGCTAAAGTAAAGGTAGGTGATACATCACGAGTAGAAATAGACGCATTCCCGGATAAGAAGTTCATAGGAGTGGTCTATGAAGTAGGTAATTCTGCCCAGACGACCGGACAGGGAACACAGGAAGAGGTGGTAAACTTCATAGTAAAAATAAGAATACTGAACAATGACCTGAAGCTACGTCCCGGTATGAGTTGCACGGCATATATAGAGGTTGATAAGAAGGATAACGTATTATCGGTTCCAATACAATCCGTTACAATACGTGATGACCAAAAAAAGGATGAAACAAACCAGGATGGTACCGGCAATGAAAATCTTTCGATGCAAAATACAGGCGGACAGCAGGAAAAACCACAAGAGGTTGTATTCATAGTAGAGAACGGAGTTGCTAAGAAGAAAGACGTTAAGTCAGGTATAAGTGATGAATCATATATTGAGATAACGGACGGCCTTACTGAAGGCGAGCAGGTTGTCAAGGGAAGTTTTAAGGCGATAAACAGTGAGCTGGAAGATGATACGAAGGTAAAGATAGAGGATAAGAATAAATCAAATAAGGATAATAAAGAATCCGATGGCTGATAACATCATAGAAATAAGAGACATTACCAAAGTATATATAATGGGTGAGGAGGAGCTTTATGCTCTGAACGGTGTTACGCTGAATATTGAGAGGAATGAGTATGTTGCTATTATGGGACCCTCAGGTTCGGGTAAGTCAACACTGATGAACGTCGTAGGATGTCTCGACACGGCAACAAGCGGAGAGTATATTCTTAATGGGAATAATGTAAGCGAATTAGATGATGATGAACTGGCTACTATTAGAAACAAGGAGATAGGCTTCGTATTCCAAACGTTTAATCTTCTTCCCCGGATAAATGCACTCCAGAATGTCGAACTTCCTTTGATCTATTCAGGAATGAGTAAAGCAGAAAGGGAAGAAGTAGCCGAAGAAGCACTGATAAATGTTGGATTAGGGGATAGGATGCTTCATAAACCCAATGAACTATCGGGCGGACAGAGACAGAGGGTTGCCGTAGCAAGGGCGCTTGTGAATAATCCATCTATAATACTGGCGGATGAGCCCACAGGAAACCTGGATACTAAAACGAGTTATGAAATAATGGATCTTTTGGATGAACTCTGGACAAAAGGAAACACTATCATTCTCGTAACACACGAAGATGAGATAGCCCAGAGAGCAAACAGAATAATTAGGTTACGAGACGGTCTTATCGAAGAAGATATTTTGAGTGCAAAAGGAGAGCGTATTAAAAATGAAGGTATAACCATATAACAGATGAATTTTTTATCCGAGATAAAAGAAAGCATTCTGATGGCATTTAATGCCATTACAGCCAATAAGATGCGTACTTTGCTGGCGACGCTGGGTATTGTCATAGGTATAACCGCGGTTACGCTTATGCAGACTGTTATCGAAGGTATCAATAGGGCATTTGAGGATAGTATATCTGCAATCGGGGCGGACGTGCTCTATGTTCAGAAGTTCGAATGGTTCGGTAAAGAAGACTGGTCACTGGTTAGAAATCGCAAGGACATCAACATGCGTGAGTATGATTTTCTGGATAGAAACCTTCAGAGCGCAATTGCGATGGCTCCAACGGTTGGGACGGCGCAAACGGTCAAATATAGCAATCTGGCACTGGAAAATGTTTTCATTATTGGTACGACGAGTAATTATCAGATAACGAGCGGACTTAATATGGAAGAGGGAAGATTCTTTACTCAAAGAGAATCGGACGGCGGATACCCGGTTTGCTGTATCGGTATGGATATCAGAGACGGACTATTCCCAAATCAGGATCCAATAGGTAAAACAATTAAGATAGGAAGTTACTCATTCAGAATAATAGGCATTGTAGAGAAGCAGGGGAGCCTCTTGGGGCTATTCAGCCTGGACAATAGGATAATTATACCCATAAACAGGTTCTTTAACCTTTACGGGACAAAGCGGAGTCTTACTATCAACATAAAAGCCGCCGACATTAATAATATGGAGGAGACGAAGGAAGAGGTTATTGCCATATTCAGGAAGGCGCGGAAAATACCATATGGTGGACAGGATGATTTCGGTGTAAACCAGCAGGAGGCATTCAAAAGTACGTACGATTCATTGACCGGACTTATAAAGATCATAGGAACGCTAATAACTTCTCTTGCATTGATTGTAGGCTCAGTAGGGATAGCAAACATAATGTTCGTTTCCGTGAAAGAACGGACTAAGGAAATAGGTGTAAGGAAAGCTATTGGCGCAAGACGAAGGACAATATTATTACAATTCCTGGTGGAATCATGTATGATATGTTTATTGGGAGGAGTGATAGGTCTATTTATCTCATTCCCGATCAGTATATTAATAGACGCGGCGGTATTACCTACGGCGATGCCGTTATGGGTGATATTCCTCGCGTTGTTTATCTCAATATTCTTTGGAGTACTAGCCGGATTTTTCCCGGCATTCCAGGCATCGAAGCTTGACCCTGTCGATGCATTAAGATACGAATAAGAGTTATGCTATTATTAGAAATATTAAAATTAGCCTTTGGTACAATAAGAGCGAACAAGCTAAGAGCTTCGCTTACTCTTCTTGGTATTGTTATAGGCGTATTTTCAATAATAGCGATAATGACACTTTTAAATGCATTGCAGTCTGGTATCGAGACAGGTCTTAGTGCGCTGGGGAGCAATACATTTCAGATACAGAAATTCCCTGCAATAGAGGTAGGCGGACCGGGTTCAGATAAGAAATACAGAAACCGACCGGATATTACCTATAACCAGGGAGTAAGGTTAATAGAAACAGCAACTGTGTATAAAAGTATTTCACTCGAGGATTATGTATATAGTAAGATGTTCAGGACGGACAAGGAAAAGACGAATCCAAATAATTACATTGGCGGTATCACCCCGCAATACCTGGATTGTAACAATAAGAAAGTAATGTGGGGAAGATTTATAACGCAGTTTGATGTAGAGAATGCTAATCCGGTATGCGTGATAGGGATGGATATTGTTGATAAGCTGTTTCCTAATGCCTATCCCATAGGGAAAAGCGTTATACTCGACGGACATCCGTTTAAGATAGTGGGAGTCATAGAGCCGGAAGGGCAGAATTTTGGGTCAAGCTCGGATAACTTCGCGCTAATTCCCATTACTTCGATGCACCAGATATATGGTAAGAATAACAGATCGATCAATATTGCGATACAGGCAGAAAACGCCGAATTGTACCCAGAGACTCTTGAGAACGTTATAAATGTGATGCGTGTAATACGTAAAGTACCGCCGGGAGAGGAGGATAATTTCTCTATATTTTCGAATGAGTCTCTAATCGGTGAAGTAAATAATTTTACGCAGTATTTTAAATATGGTGCCGGATTCATTTCGTTCATCGCGCTTCTTGCGGCTGGTGTTGGTATAATGAATATTATGCTTGTATCGGTAACGGAGAGGACGCGTGAGATAGGCATAAGGAAAGCGATTGGAGCAAGAAGCAGGAGTATATTGACGCAGTTCCTTATCGAAGCCATTATATTGTGTGAACTGGGCGGTATTGTTGGCATAGTGCTCGGTATTATTGTGGGAAACCTGGTGGGACTGTTCCTGAGTTCACCTGTGGTCATACCATATGACTGGGCTATAATCGGTCTGGTCGTTTGTTCAGCGGTCGGTATAGTATTCGGGGTATATCCGGCTCATAAAGCAGCACAGCTAAATCCGATCGAAGCTCTTAGGTACGAGTAGTTAATTAATATTAAGGAATTTTTTTTGTGAAGTAAGCTGATCTATAAATTTCTTTATCCTATCATCTCTTATTTTTCCGGAAACACTTTTTAGATTCTTAAGCGCCTTTGGTATCTTCGAGAGAATGTTATTATCTTTTTTTTCTTTGTAGGTAAATCCATAACTGCCCAGCACCTGTAAGAGCCTTGCAACTGCCACATAATAAAATTTATCCTTCATTATCTTTCGGCTAAAGAAGACGTAATTAGTGAGACATTTTAGGTAATAATTAAGCAGGTACTCTCTGCCTTGTTCATTTAAGTTGATGCTCCCGGAATATAAAAATGACACAAGGTCGTAGAGCAGGGGACCTTTTCTGCCGGATTGGTAATCGATGAAGTACAAATCTTCGCCTTTGACCATGATATTTCGGGGTTGAAAGTCACGATAGGTAAAGAAACTGTTGTCTTCCGAGAGGAATTCCTTGCTAACCGTAAGGACGGCTGTTTCGGTGAGTTTTTCGTCTATTACTATGCCGAATTGTTTAAGGTAATAATTGTCGAATTTTGCCAGGTCTGCGCCGAGCTGTTTTTTGTCGAAAACCCTGGTCTCGTAGCAGAGGTCGTAATCGAGGTTATCCTTCATCTCAATCTGGAAGCGGAGTAGCTCGGTGAGGGCTTTTTCGTAGAGTCTCAGAATATCGGAATTTTTAATAGTGCCAGAAAGATCGTAAAGAGTTACATCACCGAGATCTTCCTCGATGTAGTATTTCATATCTTTCGAGATAGCATAAATATCCGGTACATTAAGACCGTGATTGAGGAAGGCTTTGGTGAACTCTATGAAAGCAATATTCTCTTTTTCATTTTCATTATAGATCCCTATGCATGATATATCGCCGGCAGAGATGCGAAAAATCTGTCTTCTGGAAGCTCCCTCTTTTATTGGGACGATGTGCTCAGGATCCACATTGAATTTAGAATAGAAGAGGTTCCGGAAGGTAGTGAGCAATATTTCGGTTAGGTGGAGAGTCAATTTGTAGTAAGGTCTTTTAATGCTTCATCGAGGGTACTGAATTTAAATTGAAATCCGTTCGCAACTGCTTTATCCGGGACCACACGATGGCTGGAGAGAAGGTATTCCGCAAATTCTCCCAGCACTATCTTTAGAACAAAACCGGGGATGCCAATAAAGCAAGGCCTGTGTAAAGCCTTAGCGAGTTTTTTGCTAAAGTTTTTATTAGTTTCCGGATTTGGTGAAGTATTGTTTACAACTCCGGAAATACCGGATTCAATTGCCCATACGGTTAAATTTACTGCGTCGGTAATATGTATCCATGGGAACCATTGTTTCCCATTGCCGAGATAACCACCGAGAAAGAATTTAAACAAACGAGAAAGTCGGGGAAATGCTCCATTATTTCTTTCAAGAACCACTCCGTTACGGGATAAAACAACTCTTACACCTATTTCTTGTGCCTTAAGGGCTTCGGATTCCCATTCCTTACAGAGATCGGCGAGAAAAGTATCACCCGTTTGAGATTCTTCTGTAATAATATTATCCCCTTCATCAGAATATGCATCAGTTCCTGATGCACTCAAGAGACACTCGGGAGGATTATTGCACATATTTATTATATCAACGAGTTTTCGTGTCGTATCTATTCTGCTATTGTATATGATTTTTTTATAGCTCGGCGACCATCTTTTGTCGCCCAGAGATGCTCCGGCGAGATTTATAACTGCTTTCGAATCTTCGAAAAGATCTTTATAAATTTCATTCGGTTTGTTCATGTCCCATTTGATGAACTTAACTTT
Organism: Ignavibacteriales bacterium; assembly: GCA_020635255.1. Lineage (NCBI taxonomy): Bacteria > Pseudomonadati > Ignavibacteriota > Ignavibacteria > Ignavibacteriales > Ignavibacteriales bacterium. Next base: position 1,503,571 of record JACKAC010000001.1, on the reverse strand, counting down.
ATTGGAGGGTGTGTATTTTTCCAGTGAACGTGTGAGAATGAATACATCAAATCCTTTGTCGATAAGCGCAGGAGCCAGATAACTGCCGATTGAGCCGGTTCCACCCGATATAATGATCTTATCCGGCATCGGATGATTTTTCGGATTTATCCTCCTTCATAAGTATAACTGCTCCCAATATTCCCGACAGCAATGATGCTACAAGTATACCCAATTTCGCTTCCTGAGCATACAGATCAGAAGAAAAAGCAAGATTACTGATAAATAATGACATCGTGAAACCAATACCGGCGAGACATGAGACTCCATATATTTTGCGCCATGAGACTCCGTCAGGTAGATCACTTAATTTGAATTTTACTGAGAGCCACGAGAATAAGAACACCCCGATCTGTTTACCGATAAATAAGCCAAGAATTATTCCTAGCGTGATCGGATTAAAGAACAATCCGAGAAGTTCAGGCTCGATAACCAATCCGGCGTTAGCCAGCGCAAAGACTGGCATAATAAAGTACGCTACCCACGGAGCAAGCAAATGCTCCAGCCTCTGCATGGGAGCCTGTACTTTTTCGCAGTTAGATTCAAGCTCGAATACACCGGAGTTAAACTCTTTGCTTGCGGGAACCATGTCCCCGATCTCACAATTGTTCTCCAATTCAGAAATGATATTCTTAGACCGTGTTATAAAGCTCTTCGAATCAATACGCGCCTTACCGGGTATCGTGAACGCGAGAAGAACTCCCGCTATAGTTGCATGAACACCCGATTGAAGAAAGGCTATCCATATGAATATTCCGAGTACAGCATACACTAACGGAGACCTAACATGTAGAATACTAAGTACAAGGGAAACCAGCAGTAATGCCAGACCAATTGCCAGAGCGACCAATGAAAGCTTAGATGTGTAGAAAATGGCGATAACAAGCACAGCGCCGAGGTCATCTACTATAGCAAGTGCGGTGAGGAAAATTTTTAAAGAAAGCGGTATCCTTTTGCCAAGAAGGGCGAGTACGCCAAGAGCAAATGCAATATCAGTTGCCATTGGGATTCCCCATCCAGAAATGGAGTCGGTGCCGGCATTAAATGCTACGTAAATGATCGCAGGAACTATCATTCCTCCCAGGGCGGCTATTATTGGGAGAGACGCCTGTTTGAGCGATGATAGTTCACCTATTATAAGCTCACGTTTTATTTCCAAACCTACAACAAAGAAAAATATTGCCATAAGCCCGTCATTTATCCAGTGTTCCAGGGAGAGATCGAGCGAACCAATTTGAAAGTGCTGTTCCCACAGCTCGATATAAGAATGTCCCCATGGTGAATTTGCCCATACTATTGCAAGGACGGCGGCAATAAAAAGTATAATACCACCCGATGCCTGCGTGGAAAAGAAGTTCTGAAATGGTATCAGTATTCTCTGTATGGGAGGCTGTGTGATGACGTCAATATTCTTGTTGTAGTTTGTATCTGCCATTAATACGGGTTTTTATGAAATTGCAATAATTAATTAAGAGATTTTAGCTAAAAAGGTTTCTATTGATTTATTGAATTCCTGCGGGTTCTCCATATTAGCTAAATGCCCTGAATTAGGGATGATCTTTAATTCGGAATTTACAAGGGCATCCCTCATTCTTTCAGAGAATGGGATTGGTGTAAGTACATCATCTTCTCCCACGAGTATTAAGGCGGGAACATCTAAGTTTCTCAATTCATCCAGTGTATTTGTCCTCGTAGCGAGGCAAATTAGAGCGCCACAGACTCCTTCCACTGTTTGCCAGCTAGTCATCTCCTCAACGAATGAGCGGAGAGTGTCATTCCCATAATTGGCTTCATTTAATAATTTTTTTGTAAAGTCTCTTATCAAGGTTTCTGTGCCGGTGGTTTTGACGGAGTTAAACATTGCATACCGGGCTTTTAGTCCGTTATCGTCATCTCTTTCCGCACGGGTATCGGCAAGGATTACCGAGTTAAACCGGTCCGGATTCTTGGTTAATGCCCTTAATAATGTATATCCTCCCATAGAAAGCCCGCACGCATGAGCTTTATCTATGCTTAGAAAATCCATAACATCAATAAGGTCATCAGCAAGATTTTCCATCATGTACTGTTCATCAGGGACGGTGCTGTATCCCAGCCCGCGAGCATCGTAGAGTATTACCCTGTATTTGTCTTTGAAATATTCGACCTGGCTGTCCCACATTCTGTGGCAAAGAGGAAATGCGTGAATAAATATTAAGGGTGGTCCGTTGTTTTCGTGTTCGACTATATGGATACCATTGTGTTTGTGTGTCTGCATTTTATTTGCTTACTTCATGAAGGAATTTTGTAAAATCGTACATATGCTTAATATGTTTTACGACAACATCGACTATCTTTCCTGTGAGAGGAATCTTCTTGTCCAGGTCTTTCCAAACGTAAAACTGTTTCATTTTCAACGCATCGAGGAGTTTTTTATCTGTATCGGCAGGGAGGTGTGCGTATTCTTTCGGCATTTTTGTAAGGCTAACCCCCTCGACCTTTCCGTATTCACGCTTAAATTTTTTATCGTTTATGATAGCTGAATATGTTTCAAAATCCTGGTAGATACCCTTTCGGATCTTTTTCAGCATATCCGGATCGGAGCTGTATTGTCCTCCGGCAACAATAAATTCATCGGGACTGAAATGGAAATAGAACTGCGGTATTTCCGAAGACTTTACCCTGTCAAAGGCAAACGCGGCTGAAAGGTATGTCTTGTAGGGACGCTTATCCTTTGAAAATCTAATGTCCCTGTTTATGCGGAAGATCGATTTATAGTTGACCACAATATCCGGATCTATCTTTCGTATTTCTATGGCAAGGGTGTCTATCAGGTCGCGCATTGGTTTTTTAAGGTACTCCTCATAGGTATCCCTATTAGCGTCGAACCACTCTTTATTGTTATTTTTCGAGTTCTTTAAAGCCCTCATAAAGGTAAAGGCTTTTTTATCGAACCCAAAAAAAGGCTCCTTTATTAAATCATTCAGCATCGTAAAATCTATTTAATTTTGTGTATATTTGAAAATAAAAAATCTGATTTCTAAAAAGTAGACAGATATGTATAAAAAAATAGACAATATTGGAACTATTGGGGCAGATAAGGGATATAAACATCAAAGCTGATAACTAGAGCACGGCTTTCCCGGAACAAAAATTTTAAAAACTTTACACTTTTAGCCATGAAAAGGATGATTTTAAAATCGGTATTTGCCATAGTTTTGGGCTTATTTTTGGTGAGCCTAAACAAAGCAAATGCGCAGGATGACGATATTAATCTTACGTATAATATCTCATCCAACAATATATACTCCCCGGGAGAAAAAATTGCTATAAACCTCTACTCATACAGCTATGACGAGAGGTCAAAAAATTTGAGGAGCATCCCGTTCCGGTTCACAATATATAAAATTAAGGACGTGAACGGGTTTTACTCAAAGCAAAGCTCAAGATACAATATAGATGTATTCGGTAGTGACAGCACGAACCTTACCTTTCTTACCGACGAGATCGATTCATTCACAAAGAAAATAAAAGTAGAAAACGATTACGGTTATTTTTATGTGAACGAATCGGTAAATGTCAACATAACGGAAAAGGGCGCATACCTGGTAAAAGCTACAAACGGCAAACAGGTGGCATACTGCGGGTTTATTATTTCCTCATTGGGCGTGATATCAAAGGCAGGAAATAATTCAATGCTTGCATACGTAGTTGATAGAAAGAGCGGTGATCCTATAACAGGTGCAGATCTTAATTTCTTTGTCGGAAATAAGCAAATAGGAAAAGGAAATACACAGGATGGATTATTCTATCAGGTTGTAAATCCTGATGTATATGAAGGTATGGATAACACGTCACCTTTCATAGTTGGTAAATTCGGAGATGATATAGTAATATCCGATGCTTATTTGTATTTCGGATATGGTGCAAATAGATTTTACACGTATGTTTTTACGAATCAGCCGGTTTACAGAACAGAATCTTTAGTAGAGTTTAAAGGCACGATAAGAAAAAATTCAACTGCGAACTATGAAGTGTATGCAAACAAAAATGTAACGGTTACGATAAAAGATTCTCGTTATGCAGAGGTATATAAAGAGGTTCTTACGACCAATGACATGGGAAGCTTTAATGGACAGTTTCAGATAGATAAAGAAGCTCCGCTTGGCACATACTGGATATACGTAAATATCGATGAGAGTAATTCATCGAGTGCGTCTTTTGAGGTTGAGCAGTTCAAAAAACCCGAATATAAAGTGACGGTCAATACGGATAAGGGACAATATTACGGTGAGGATCTAATGAAAGGTACAGTGGAGGCAAAATACTACTTCGGAAGCCCGGTGGATGGCGCTGAGGTGGAATATAATGTTTACAAGAAAAGATATTACCGTCCATGGTGGATGTTCTCCGAGTATGCATGGTGGTATGAAGATTATTATGCAAGCCTGGATCCAAACAGCCAGTATTCCGGTGCAGAAATGATATATTCAGGCACTGGTACATTGAATAGCGAAGGTAAATTTGATTTTGAATATGCAATAAAAGAAGATTTTAAACAGGAAGAAGACGGCGACTACTGGTGGAGATGGTGGTATCCTCAATCGAATGATTTTCAGTATATAGTACAGGCAAGGGTAGTAGACAAATCGAGAAGGGAAATATCAGGTACTACGACGGCATTTGTAACCCGCGGAGGTTTTAGCCTGGCTTCGAATGCCGATAAATACTGGTATAAGTCCGGTGATGAGGTAAATTTAAAAGTAATAGCAACGAACTTCGAGAATAAGCCCGTTGTGACAGACTTTGAAGCGGCTATATATAAGAACAGGTGGAGTTATTATGATAATAAGAACAGTAAGGACTACATCACGACCGTTTCAGGTAAAACAATGAGTGATGGCGTAGGATATGCGAGATTTAAGCTGGATAACCCGGATCCGAATGGATATTACACAGCCGAGATAAAATCAAAAGATGAAAGAGGAAACGTCATCGAGACATCGACGTATTTTTATTGTTCCGATGGAGATTTCTCATGGTACTATAATCAGTCCGGAGGTATACAGATAATAACTGATAAGGACAGCTACATGAAAGGCGAGGTCTGTAAGGCATTTATAATAATACCTACACCTAACGCTCATGTTCTTACGGCAACGCAGACTGACAACATACTCTATTACAAAGCAGAGAAGTTTACCGGTACGTCAGCTATGATAGATATTCCGATTACGGAAGATTACACGTCTAATTTCGATATAAGTGTATCTTATGTCGCGGATGGTGTGTTTTATTCGGAAAGTAAACCTGTGATAGTAATGCAGGAAGATAAATTCCTTACTGTTGAAATAGATCCATCACAGGAAATATACAAGCCGAAAGAAACCGGCGAATTGAAAGTCAGAGTTGTAGACGATAATGGTAATCCGGTGCGTAATGCAGAAGTATCTCTTGGTATTATTGATGAGAGCATATATGACATTCAGCCGGATCTTACAAAGGATATAAGGAAATTCTTCTACGGACCAAGATTCACGTCCGTTAGCACTACCTTTAATTCATATAACCAGAATTACGGTTACTCAAGATTACTGAGTATATATGAGCGATTTAATATTAGGTCGCTTAAGGATTCCGATCTTGGAACAATTAAAGGACGTCTTCTTGGACCGGATGATACTCCAATTGCAGAGGCTACTATTGTAGTAGATAATGATTATCTCGCAGGCTTTACCGATAATGAGGGTAATTTTGAATTCAAACTGCCGGAGGGCGATTACGAGATCGGAGTATTGCATTCGCAGGTGGATGAAGATAATAAGGTTAATATAAGTGTCAAACGTGGTGCCACAAAAACGGTAACTTTGAGAGTAAACGCTGAAAGCTTCGGCGAGCTTACTCTCGGAGATGATAGGGAAGAAACAATGCTTGATGGAAATTCCGGTTTGATAACATCGGAAGTTACTCAAGACCAGATTGAGATAAACCGTCCCGAGATGAAAAAAGAGTCTGAAAAGCTTGCTAATACAAGAGGTACTAAAACCGGTGAT